>CAVPGG010000045.1:0-4133 GCA_963703755.1 uncultured Pseudomonadota bacterium | reverse complement strand
CAGACCAGCACCGAGGCGGGCGGGCCTGCCGCCATCACGCGCTCGATGCGGTCCGGCACCTGCACCTTGCGGCCGGCCGAGTCGACGACCTCGCGCGCCGAAGCCGGCGCGAGCGAGATCGTCAGCAGTGCGAGGAGTGCGACGCCGAGCCGAGCGACGCGCGCCGGCGCCGGCTCATGCGGACGCGCCGTCGCGCACGCGCTCGGGCCGTACCAGGCGGCCGATGGCGCGGAATTCGCCGCCGGCGGCGCTGCGCGCATGCGACTCGATGGTGCGGTAGAGGCCGACCAGCCGCTCGCCGGCCGGCGTGACCACGGCGCCGCCGCCGCGACGTTCCGCCGGTCTCGGCCGCGACCGCAGGCTCACGCAGCGCATGATTGACCTCCTCGACCAGCAGCCAGGCGCGCCGATAGGACATGCGCAGCGTCCGCGCCGCCGCCGAGATCGAGCCGGTCGTGCGGATCGCCTCGAGCAGCGCGATCTTGCCCGGGCCGATGCGGTTGCCGTTCTCCAGATCGATGCGGATGGACAGGCGCGTGCCGGCCATGAGATGGGGCTCCCTTGACAGAGTCGCGGGAAGTCACGCCCATTAGGGCGGCAGCGTCAAGCGACATGTATGCGCTCTCTCGTTGGTCCGCCGATCGGGCGCCGCCGGCACCCGTCATATTTGGTCGGATACTGCGGTGAAGTAAAGAGGGCTTCGCGGCTGACGCGCCGCGGTCACAATCCGGACAGCGTGCGCCGGCTCGCGAGCGGCGATTGGCGCCGAAGCCCGCATAGCCGCGCCGCTCCACGATCTCGAAAAAGAACAGATCCTCGGGACATTGAGCCGGCGGCGCGCGCGCCAATCAACCCGGCGCCGGGTTCCGTCACGTCGAATTGTGGAAGACCGCCGCATCGGCGGCGTTATGTCAGCTCGCCACCACGGTGAGCTTCGGCGGCGACGCCCGCCGCGCGAGCGCGTCCTCGCGCAGCCGCAGCGTCATCGCCTCGGCGCTGAGCGGCGCGGCGAAATAGAAGCCCTGCGCGGCCTCGCAGCCGGCGGCCACCAGGAAATCGGCCTGCGCCTTGCTCTCCACGCCCTCGGCGATGCAGCCGATGCCGAGCTCGCGGGCGAGGCGCACGGCCGCCCGCACCACGGTCGCGCTGCGGACGTTGGTGTTGACGCCGGCGACCAACTCCTGCGCGATCTTGAGCCGGCTCACCGGATAGCTGGTGAGATAGCTCAGCGACGAATAGCCGGTGCCGAAATCGTCGATCGCGGTGCGGATGCCGAGGCGGCGCAGCGATTCGAACGCCGCGGCGTGCTGCTGCGAAATCTCCATCAGCACCGATTCGGTGAGCTCGACCTCGATGTCGCGCGGCTCGATCCGCCAGCGCGCGAGCGCGGCTTCGATGAAGCGGTCGAGGTTGACCTGCGATTTAAGCTGGACCGCCGAGAAGTTGACGGCGACGACGCCGGGGAAGAGACCCATGCGGTGCCACGAGTCGAGCTGGCGGCAGGCCTCCTCGAACACCCACTGCCCGAGCTGGACGATGCTGCCGGTCCGCTCGGCGATCGCGATGAATTGGCCGGGACCGATGAGGCCGCGCTGCGGGTGCTGCCAGCGCACCAGCGCCTCGACACCGATCAGGCGGCCAGTCGCGAGGTCGATCTGCGGCTGGTAGTGCAGGCGCATCTCGCCGTGCTCGACCGCGCTGCGCAGCTCGGCCGCCACCGTGACGCGGTCGCGGATCTCAACGTCGAGCGTCTCGCTGTGGAAGCGGAAGCAGTCACGCCCGTCGGCCTTGGCGCGGTAGAGCGCGAGATCCGCCTGCACCATCAGGGCATCCGGGGTCGCGACCTCGGGCGTGTAGAGCGCGATGCCGATGCTCGCCGTGATGCGCACCTCGTTGCCGTCGATCACGAAGGGCACCGCGAGGAGCTTGTTGATCTTTTGCGCGAGACCCTCGGGGGCGTGCTCGCTCAGTTCCGTCTGCAGGACCGCGAACTCGTCGCCGCCGAAGCGCCCCACCGCGTCGGATTGGCGAACGGCCCCGACGACACGGGCGGCCACCTCCTGCAGCAGGCGGTCGCCGATCGGGTGGCCGAGCGTATCGTTGGCATCCTTGAAATGATCGAGATCGAAGTAGAGCAGCGCGAAGGGCAGCGCGCCGCGCCGGGAGGCCGCGAACGCCGCGTTGAGCCAGTCGCTGAAGGCGCGCCGATTCATCAGCCCGGTGAGCGCGTCGGTCTGGGCGAGCTCGGCGATCCGCTCGTTCGCGGCGAGCAGCCGGCGGGTCTGGCGGCCCGACGTGTGGAAGTGGAACAGCGCGACGGCGCAGATCAGCAGGCTTGCGGCCAACACCAGCCAGGCGCGATCGTGCCGCACCGCGAGCGGCCCGTCCGCCACGGGAACCGCCACGAAGATCCAGCGCGCCTCGCCGGCCGTGACCATGTCGGTGAAGTGCGGCCGGCTGACGACGCTTGCCAGCGACTCGACGGCGGGCGCGTCGCTGCGCAGCCGCGACGCATGACGATAGAGCGGCACGGCGTCCGGCCCGGCGCCAGCCGGAAACAGGAAGATGTCGAGGCCCGACGGATTGGTGGTGGTGTCGATTATGTGATCGAACGCCTTGCCGGTCAGGAACGCCCCGTGCACGAAGCCGAGCAGGTTCTGCCGCCGCTCGACGATGGTCGCATGCGGCAGGCCGCTCCGGTACACGGGCCACGAGAACAGGAAGCCGTGCACGGCGCCGGCGACGCTGTGCAATACGAAGTCGGGTACCACCGAGAGGCCGTCGATGTCGCGCGCGCGATCCAGCCGTTCGCGGATGTTCGGCTGGGAGCGCAGGTCGATGCCGTAGATCGTCTGCGACTTCAGTCCCACGGTCGAATAGAGGATGGGCAGGTATTCGTCCCGCGGCGGCGAGGTGACCAGACGGTCGGCGTCGGTCACCTGCTTGATGACGTAGCCGGGCAGGCCGTCGCGCACCGCTGCCCGCTCGAGCTGCGCACGGTCAGCGTTGGTGACGCGCGGCACCCAGGAGAAGTTCTGCACCGCGGTGTCGTTCTGCAGCAGCCGGCGCGTGAAGACGGCGAATCGCTCGCGTCACGTCGGGCGAGGACTTGAACAAGGCGCGCAGCGCCGTCAGCTTGGCGAGGTAGTCGTCGAGGCCGTTCTGCACGGCGAGATAGTGATCGCGCGCCGTCGTGGCGAACTTGCCCTGCGCCTGCGTCTCCTCCCAGTGCCAGACGAACGTGAACGCGCTGCCGGTCCACACGGCCCCGATGATGGCGGCTGAGATCACCGACAGCCGCAGTCGCGCCCGCCAGGCGCTGCCGTCGAGATGCGCCGGCCGACGATGCGCCTCGCTCGCAGGCGCAAGGTCACTTGCGGGATGCGGGCGTGAACGGGAGCCGAACATAGAGTCTGAAGTAGGCGGGCATCGCCTGATCGTCACTCCGTGAGGTTACGTAACGCAGCGCACAACCTGATGTTTTGGTTAGTGAATGGTGAAGAGATCCGTATGATGATTTGACGTTGACATCATACCATGCCGTTCCTACGGTGGCGCCGCTTGGGGCGGCGGTATCCAACACTCATCGCAGGCGCTTGCGCGCACGGTATTTCCGCCTCGGCGACGAAAGCGGGGCGGTGACGTGCTGCGTTGGTGGTGGGTCTGCGTCTTGCTACAGGCGCTGCGCGTTCCGGGCGCCGCGCAGGCGCAATCGCCGCCGCCGTTCAATGAAGACGCGCCGGCCTTCCGCACCGCGCCGCCCGCCGTCGCTGCGCGGCTGCCGACGATCACCGTCATCACCCACGCTGCGCACAGGCGTGTTGTTCGGCCGCCCCGCCGCGCGCCGTCTGCATCCGCGCCGCAGCCTTCGCGCGCCGTGGCCGCGCCCGCGAGCGCGCCGGGCGTCGCAAGCGGAACGCCGGCATTGCCGTCCATGGCGAGCCAGATGACGGTGACGGGCAGCGAGCTCAACGCGCGGCCGGTGACGCGCCCTGCCGAATTGCTCGAGGCCGCGCCCGGGCTGATCGTCACCCAGCACAGCGGCGAGGGGAAGGCCAACCAGTATTTCCTGCGCGGCTACAATCTCGATCATGGTACCGATCTCGCGATCACGGTCGACGACATGCCGATCA
>CAVPGG010000044.1:0-4616 GCA_963703755.1 uncultured Pseudomonadota bacterium | reverse complement strand
TTTTTCCTGAACCGTCATTGCTACGAAACCGCGATGCGACTTGCGCCGCCGCGCGACTCTCAGTCATGCTTCACACGGATGGACTGCGGCCGGTGGACCGCAGCCGTCGCGGCGTTGCGTATGCGGTTCCACCACCGCCGGGGAGGACTCCATGACGTTGCGGGCTGGGCTTGCGGCCATCTTCCTGCTGAGCTTGTGTGCTGCATCGCCGTCGTTCGGCGCAAGCCCTGCTTGCGATCCGGGACCGAGCCAAGCGGATATCGACGCCTGCACGCCGGAGGTCTACGCGCATTGCAACGAGTTCGTCCCCGACGAGGCGGCGATCACGCAGTGCCTGAAGAAGAACATCGGCCTCCTCAAGGCACCGTGCCGCAAGGTGATGACCCGGCCGATGCCCAAGGTCCGGCTGCCGCGCTGCCAGGCCAACAACAACTGACGCCCTTCCGCTCGCGCCGCCGCGCGCCTATCTTCGCGTGGCTTGAGCACCGGCAGCGCGATGAACCACGACGGCTACGACGACGCTTATATTCGCGGCATCCTCAACACCGTGAAGACGATCGCGATGGTCGGCGTCTCCAACCGGGAGAGCCGGCCGAGCTACTTTGCGTTCAAGTACCTGCTCGAGCGCGGCTACCGCATGATCCCGGTCAATCCCGGGCTCGCGGGCGGCGAGCTCTTGGGGCAGAAGGTCTACGCTAGGCTCGCCGACATCCCCGAGTCGATCGACATGATCGACATCTTCCGTGCCTCGCAATACGCGCTCGGCATCGTCGAAGAGGCGCTCAAGCTCACTCCGCGCCCGCGCGTGGTGTGGATGCAGCTCGGCATCCGCAACGACGAGGCGGCGGCGCTCGCCGAAGCCAACGGCCTCAAGGTGGTGATGAACCGCTGCCCCAAGATCGAGTATGGACGCCTCTCCTCGGAGATTTCCTGGATGGGCGTCAATTCGCGCACCCTCACGTCGAAGAAGGCGCAGATTTCCGACCGCGGCATCCAGCGCATGTCGCTCAACCGCACCACCACGGCGGGCGGCGCGACGGCCGCGGCCGATCGTGCGTTTCGCGAGGGGAGCGAATAGCGAATGGCGACGGGCGAATAGTAAACGGGGCGCCCTACTCCCTATTCGCTACTCCCTATTCGCTATTCGCCGCCTCCGATTAACGCATCGCCCGCTGCCGCCTTGACGTGGCAGCCGGCTTCGGGAACATGCGCAATCGATTTCAGAATGCGCGGGATTTCCCCGCCTCGAGAGGACCGGCCCATGACCGAACGCACTCCGGGGTTTTCGACGCTTGCGATCCACGCCGGCGCGCAGCCCGACCCGACCACCGGCGCGCGCGCGACGCCGATCTACCAGACGACCTCCTTCGTGTTCGAGGACGTTGACCACGCCGCCTCGCTGTTCGGCCTGCAGACCTTCGGCAACATCTACACCCGCATCGGCAACCCGACCAACGCGGTGCTGGAGGAGCGCGTCGCCGCACTCGAAGGCGGCACCGCGGGGCTCGCGGTCGCCTCTGGCCACGCCGCGCAGGTGCTGGTCATGCACGTGCTGATGAGGCCGGGCGACGAGTTCGTCGCCTCGAAGAAGCTCTACGGCGGCTCGATCAACCAGTTCAACCACTCGTTCAAGAGCTTCGGCTGGAACGTCGTGTGGGCCGATCCTGACGACATCGGCACCTTCGAGCGCGCGATCTCACCGAAGACCAAGGCAATCTTCGTCGAGTCGATCGCCAATCCGGGCGGCGTGATCACCGACCTCGAGGCGATCGCCAACATCGCGCGCCGCGCCGGCGTGCCGCTGATCGTCGACAACACGCTGGCGACGCCCTACCTGTGCAAGCCGATCGACTACGGCGCCGACGTCGTGGTGCATTCGCTGACGAAATTCCTCGGCGGTCACGGCAACTCCATCGGCGGCATGATCGTCGACGGCGGCACCTTCAACTGGTCGCGCGAGGGCCGCTACCCGATGCTGTCCGAACCGCGCCCGGAATATAACGGCATCGTGCTGCACGAGACCTTCGGCAACTTCGCCTTTGCGATCGCATGCCGGGTGCTCAGCCTGCGCGACATGGGCCCGGCGCTGTCGCCGTTCAACGCCTTCCTGTTCATCAATGGCATCGAGACCCTGCCGCTGCGCATGCAGCGCCACTGCGAGAATACGCAAGCGGTCGCCGAATGGCTGTCGAAGCATCCGAAGATCGCCTGGGTGAGCTATCCGGGCCTGCCGGGCGACCGCTACCACAACCTCGCGAAGAAATACGTGCCGAAGGGCGCGGGCGCGGTCTTCACCTTCGGCCTCAAGGGCGGCTACGACGCGGGCGTCAAGCTCGTGTCCAACGTGAAGCTGTTCTCGCACCTCGCCAACATCGGCGACACGCGCTCGCTGATCATCCATCCGGCCTCGACCACGCACCGGCAACTGTCCGATGCGCAGAAGGTCCAGGCCGGCGCCGGCCCCGACGTGGTGCGCCTCTCGATCGGCCTCGAGGACAAGGAAGACATCATCGCCGACCTGGAGCAGGGACTGGCGGACGCGTAGGCGGCCGCCGCGGAAGGCGCGTTATCCCATGATCGCGGGCTTCTTCCAGGGTACCGAGATGCCCGACGCCGGATGGTGGGAAGCCCTGTGGCCCGATCCGGCCCGCGTGCTGACCAACTCCGGCCTGCGGCCCGGCATGAGCGCGATCGACCTGTGCGCCGGCACCGGATGGTTCACCTTGCCGATGGCGCGCATCGCGCGCCACGTGGCGGCTGTCGACATCGACGGCGCGTTGTTGAGCGTGGCGCGCCGCCGCATCGGCGACGCGGGCGTGTCAAACTGCGAATTCATCGAGGCCGATGCCTACGATCTGGCGAACGCCATCACGTCGCCGGTCGACTTCGTCTTCCTCGCCAACGCCTTCCACGGCGTTCCCGACCGTCCGCGCCTGGCCGCAGCCGCCGCGCGCGTGCTGCGTCCGGGCGGGCAATTCGCCATCGTGAATTGGCACCAACGGCCACGCGAGGAAACCACAATCCTGGGCGAGCCGCGCGGCCCGACGACGGAGCTCAGAATTGGCCCAAACGTCACGATCGCCGCCGTCGAGCCGTCAGGATTGCGGCTCGTGCGCGTCGTCGAAATCCTGCCGTACCACTACTCGGCAGTCTTCGCGAAAGCGGCCGCACCGACGGACTGACGGCGCGATACGGCGAGGCGCGCGGCGTGCAGCGTCGCCAGCGTCAGCACCACCAGCGCCATGCCCTGGTGCGCGAGCGCGAGCCCGAGCGGCGCGACGTAGAGCAGCGTCAGAATTCCGAGTATCGCCTGCAGCGTCACGGCGAGGGCCAGCACGACGGCGCCGGTCGTCGCCGGCCCCCTCGCCCGCAACACGTCGAACGCGTGCAGCAGCGCGACCGCCAGCACCATGTAGGCCATCATGCGGTGGTCGAACTGGACCGTGAGGGTGTTCTCGAAGAAATTCCGCCACAGCGGATGATCGAAAAAGAGGCGCGTGGCGGCGGGCACGAACGAGCCGTCGATCAGTGGCCACGTATTGTAGATGAGGCCAGCGCGCAGGCCCGCGGTGAGCGCGCCGAGATAGATCTGCGCCAGCACCAGCACGAGCAGTGCGACCGCACCGACGCGCAGGCGCGGCGCGACCGCGAGCGGGCGCTGCTCGGCCAAGTGTTCGGCAGTCCCGACGATCGCAACGTAGATCAGGCAGGCGAGCGTCAGGTGGAACGCGAGGCGATATTGCGAGACCTCGGTGCGGCCCGCGAGGCCGGAGGCGACCATCCACCAACCGACGGCGCCCTGGAAGGCGCCGAGGCCGAAGATTGCCCATAGCCGGCCGCGCAGGCCGGGCTCGACGAAACCGCGCCACAGGAACCAGAGGAACGGCAGCAGGAAGGCCACGCCGATCACGCGGCCGAGCTGGCGGTGCGTCCATTCCCACCAGAAGATCGCCTTGAACTCGGCGAGCGTCATGCGGCGATTGAGCTGCTGGAATTGCGGATCTCCTTGTACTTGCCGAACTCGGCGTTCCACTCGGCTTGCGTGAGCGGCGGCAGCACGCCGGTCACGGGCTGCCACTCGGTGATCGACAGGCCGGACTCGGTGAGCCGCGTCGCGCCGCCGACCAGCACCATGGCGAAGATCAGCGCCGCGACGGCGATGAGCCAGAGGCGGATCGCGCGGCGGCGGATGGCGTGGATCGAGGTCGGTTCCCGCATGTCTGACGTGGATGCTTGCGCGGCGGCGCGCGGACCATATACACGTCCGGCAACGCGCCGCAACGCGCGGGGCGACATCGTGGCTCACCGAGAAGCCCCGCGGATCTGGATTGCTTCGTCGGCCTTCGGCCTCCTCGCAATGACTGGATATTCCTCATGCCCGTCCGCCTCCGCAAGCTGATCGGCACCATTGCGCTGCTGGCGCTGGTGGTCGTGTGGGCGCTCGTCGCCATGGCGGTGGCGCAGCTGGTGCTCGGCTCGGCCAACCGGCTGGCGGCGGCGATCTACTACATGGTGGCCGGGATCGGCTGGGTGCTGCCCGCGATGCCGCTGATCAGCTGGATGTCGCGGCCGGATCGCGATGCGGATGGCGCGTAGCCCGGATGGAGCGAAGCGGA
>CAVPGG010000043.1:0-14209 GCA_963703755.1 uncultured Pseudomonadota bacterium | reverse complement strand
TGCCACGGGCACACGAAGTGCAGGTCGTCCGAGAACGTCTGCCCCTGGTAGGTGCGGTCCGGCGCGATGATGTCGACCACCCCGTTGATCAGCAGGCCCTCGCAGACCGGGCCGCCCGAATGCAGGCAAGTATTGCTGTAGGCGTAGTAGCCGCCGCTGGTGCAGAAGACGCCGACCTCGTGGCGTCCGGCCGTGACGATGCGCCGGTCGCCGTCGGTCAGCTCGGATGCCTTGGCGACGAACCACTCGGCCATGAGTACCTGCCTGCCCGTGTTGCGGCGAATAGTGCGTCGAGGATTGTTACAGAAGAAACGGGGCGTCGCAATTGGCCGGCAATGCGTAGCCCGCATAGAGCCCTTGGGCTTGCCGAAGGCAAGACCCGAGGGCTCCATCCGGGCTACAGATTACGCCGCGCTCTTGTTCGCGTTCGCGAAATCATTGAGCACGCGCGGAATGTCGCTTGCGACGAGCGGCCGCGACAGCAGGTAGCCCTGGACCTGGGTGCAGCCCTCCGCCTTGACGGTCTTGAGCTGGTCGATCGTCTCCACGCCCTCGGCGGTGGTCGAGATGCCGAGCGAGCGGCCGAGGCCCGCGACCGCGCGCACGATCGCCATCGACTCGGGTCGGCTCGCGAGATCGCGGATGAACGACTGGTCGATCTTGATCTTGTCGAACGGGAACTTGCGCAGGTAGCTCAGCGACGAGTAGCCGGTGCCGAAATCGTCCATCGAGATGTGCGCGCCGAGCTCCTTGAGATGGGTCAGCGTCGCGAGCGTCGCGTCAGTGTCGTGCAGCAGCACGGCCTCGGTGATCTCGAGCTCGAGCCGCCGCGCCGCGAGGCCCGAGGTACCGAGCGCCGTGACGACGTCGAGCGCGAGCCCCTTGCCGGCGAACTGCGCGGGCGAGAGGTTGACGGCGACGGTGAGATGGCCGGGCCAGGTGGCGGCCTCGGCACAGGCCTGCCGCAACACCCAGGCGCCGATCTGGCCGATCAGCCCGATCTCCTCGGCAAGCGGGATGAACTCGGCCGGCGACACCAGCCCGCGCGTCGGATGGCGCCAGCGCAACAGCGCCTCGAAGCCCTTGATCTCGGCGGTCGTGAGGTCGACCAGCGGCTGATACATCAGCGCGAACTGATCGAGCGCCAGCGCGCCGCGCAGGTCGAGCTCGAGCAGACGGCGCGCCTGCATGCTCGCGTCCATCGCGGCCTCGAAGAAGCGGTAGTTGCCGCGTCCCTCCGCCTTGGCGCGGTAGAGCGCGAGATCGGCGTTCTTGAGGATGGCGTCGGGATCGCGGCCGTCGTTCGGCGCGACCGCGATGCCGATGCTGGTGCCGATCACGACCGAATGGCCGTCGATCTCGTAAGGCGCCGCGATAGCCTCGATCAGCTGCTGGGCCATCACCGTGGCGGCGACCGGCTGCGCCGCGCCGGTCTGCACGATCGCGAACTCGTCGCCGCCGAGCCGCGCCACGGTGTCGCTGTCGCCGACGCACTCGCGCAGGCGTTCGGCCACGACCTTGAGCAGCGCGTCGCCGACCGGATGGCCGAGTGTGTCGTTGACCGCCTTGAAGTTGTCGAGGTCGAGGCAGAGCACCGCGAGCGCCTCGTCGCGGTGGGCGCGCTCGAGGCCCTGCTCGAGCTGCTCGCGAAAGAGGATGCGGTTGGGCAGCCGGGTGAGCGCATCGTGGCGCGCCATGTGGGTCACCAGCGCCTCGGCGCGCGCGCGCTCTGCGGTCTCCTCCTGCAGGTGCTGCAGGGCGCGGGCGACGGTGCCGAGCTCGTCGGTGCGCGCCGTGTGCGGGATCGCCTCGTCCTGCGCGCCGCGCGCCATGGCATGGATCGCGCGCGCGAGGTCGCGCAGCGGCCGGATCAGGTGCAACGCGTTCGCGAGCAGCAGGCCGAGCAGGACGACGCCCGCGATGGTCCCGCCGGCGACGAGGTCGCGCGAGAGCGCGCGCGAGCCGGCGAGGATGGTCTCGATCGGCTGCACCACCTCGATCAGGCCGCGCACGTCGCCGACCTTCCAGTCGCGCTTGGGCGATGCCGGGCTCGCATTGTGGCAGTTGACGCAGCTCTGCTGCATGCGGTCGGCGACCGCCACGCGCAGCACCTCGCGGCCGGCGACCTGCTCGCGGCGCGACCAGACGCCGCCCGGGTTATGGTTGAGCTGCGCCCACGCCTCGTTCTGGAAGTCGTCGAGCACCCGGCCCTTGCGGGTCGGCCACGGATAGGGGCTGACCAGGCGTACGAGGACGCCGTTGTCCTTGAAGGCTTCGGCGACGTCCTGGATGAAGGTCGTCGGCACCGGGATCGATGCGGCCTCGGTCTTGTAGGTCGGCGACGCGACGGCGCCCGATTTGGTCGCCTGGGCCACCACGTGCTCGGAATAGAAGCTGCGCAGGGTCTGCAGCTGGCGTGCGGTCTGCACGCCGCGCGCCATCGCCTCGTTGACGGCGGTCGCGACGACCTCGTGCGGCGCATAGATGGCGATGGCGCACACCAGCGCGACGACGCCGCAACACATCGGGACGATCAGCCGCCACAGCAGCGACCGCCCAGTCTGGGCTGCGGGGTGTCCGGTCGGCTCGGCGCTCGGGGGGTCACCGACGACGTTACTCATGAATTCTGCCCACCTTGAGGTCCGGCCGATGATACCGGAGGTAAGTTAACGTCCCGTACTACCCGCGATGAGAGTATCTATCGTCTTGGTTTTTCCATGGGTTGTAGCGCTCGTGCGCCGGCTGCCGCCGTTCACCGGCATCGCTATGCTGTTGGCCAGAGCGGGAAGCGCGAGGGACGGCATGCGGCTTGCAACGGTTCGGCGCATCGCGCTCGCGGCCGCTTGGTTCGCCCTGTCATGCGGCGGCGCCGTCGCGCAGGACCCGGCCGCCTTCTTCAAGGGCCGCACCCTTCGCATCGTCGTCGGCTTCGGGCCGGGCGGCGGCTACGACCTCTATGCGCGCCTGGTCGCGAAATACCTCGGCGCGCATCTTCCCGGCGCGCCCAATATCGTGGTCGAGAACATGGAGGGCGTCGGCAGCGTGCGGGCCGCGAACTACGTCTACGAGGCGGCGCCGCGCGACGGCAGCGTGATCGCGGCGGTCAACCAGAACGCGCCGATGTATCAGCTGCTCGGCGGCATGGGCGCGCGCTTCCGTGCCGAGCAGGCGAGCTTCATCGGCAGCCTCGCGCATTCGAACGAGGTGTTGTTCACCTGGCACACGAGCGGCGTCGTCACGCTCGCCGACGCCAAGGCGCGCGAGGTCGTGCTGGGCGCGGTGGCGGTCACGTCCGATTCCTACATCTACCCGACCGTGCTCAATGCGCTGCTCGGCACGCGTTTCCGCGCCGTCAACGGCTACGCCGGCGGTCAGGCGCTCAACCTCGCGGTCGAGCGCGGCGAGGTGATGGGCCGCGGCGGCGAGAGCTGGGCGAGCCTCTCCTCCAGCCGGCCCGACTGGCTGGAGGAGCGCAAGATCAACATCCTGGTGCAGGTCGGCCCGCAGCGCGAGCCCGATCTCGGCGATGTGCCGCTGCTCACCGAGCTGATTGCCAACGAGGCCGACCGCCACCTCGCTTACGTCATCTCGCTGCCGACCCGTCTCGGCTATTCCTATTGGCTGCCGCCGGGCGTGCCGGCCGACCGCGTCGCCACGCTGCGCGCCGCCTTCGCGGCCACCGCCGCCGACCCCGCGCTACTCGCCGAGGCTGCGGCGCGCCACATCATCATCCGCCCGCAAGCGGGTGGCGACATCGAGGCGCTGGTGAAGCAGGCCGCCGCGACGCCGCCGGAGGTCATCGCGAAGGCGGTCAAGCTGCTGGGGTGGAGGTAGCCCGGCGTTGTTGACGCCTCCGCCTCATCCCGCTGCTGCGCTGCGCGCCGCTTCGCTTTCCGCGCTCGCGAACATCGCGATCAGCGCCCGCTTGATCGCGGCGTGCCGCGTCGGCGAGGAGATCTTCGCGCCGAGCAGGTCGGTCACGTAGAACACGTCGACCGCGCGCTCGCCGAAGGTCGCGACATGCGCCGACGCGATGTTGAGGTTGAGCCGGGAGAGCGTGGTGGTGAGCTCGTATAGCAGGCCGGGCCGGTCGAGACCGTTCACCTCGACCACGGTATAGCGGTTCGACCACGCGTTGTTGATGTTGACCTCAGGCTCGACCGCGAAGGCCTTGATGCGGCCCTTGGGCGCCGCGCGCTTCGCCACCACCTCGGGCAGCTTGAGGTCGCCGCGCAACGCGTGCTCGATCGCGTCGGCGATGCGGATGGCGCGCCGGCCCTCGTCCTCCTCGCGCTCGAACGCGCGCGACACGAAGATGGTGTCGAGCGCGAGACCGTCGGTCGTGGTGAAGATCTGCGCGTCGACGATGTTGGCGCCCGTGGTCGCGCAGGCGCCGGCGATGACCGAGAGGAGCCATGGATGGTCGGGCGCCAGCACCGTGAGGATGGTGACGGCGCCGGAATCGAAGCTCACCGACGTGGCGAGCGTCTTTCCCGCCTCCTCGGCGGAACGCAGGAAATGCGCGTGCTCGAGCTTGCGCGGCAGGTCGACCTTGAGCCAGTAGGCCGGATAGTGGCGGCCGATGTAGCGGTCGATCGCGACCGGCTCCCAGTCCTTGAGCTCGGCGCGGAACTCGGCCTGCGCCATGGCGACGCGGCGCGCGCGGTCGACCTCGGAGAAGCCGCCGGTGAGCGCCGGCTCGGTCTCGTAGTAGAGCGCACGCAGCAGCTGCGCCTTCCAGCCGTTCCACACGCCGGGGCCGACCGCGCGGATGTCCGCGGTGGTGAGGATGGTGAGCAGCTTCATGCGCTCGAGCGACTGCACCACGGCGCTGAAGTTCTCGATGGTGCGCCGGTCGGAGAGGTCGCGCGACTGCGCGATGCTCGACATGGTGAGGTGCTGCTCGATGAGCCACACCAGCGTCTCGGTATTGGCGGGCGAGAGCCCGAAGCGCGGCCCGAGCTTGCGCGCGATGCGCGCGCCGGCGATCGAGTGGTCCTCGACGCGCCCCTTGGCGATGTCGTGCAGGAAGAGCGCCACATGGAGCACCGCGCGATGCTCGGGCTGGATGGTGCGGACGAGCTCGTTGGCGAGCGCGTATTCCTGGTTCTTGCCCGCCTCGATCTCGGCGAGCACGCCGATGCAGCGCAAGAGATGCTCGTCGACCGTATAGTGATGATACATGTTGAACTGCATCATCGAGACGACGCGGCCGAAGTCGGGAATGAAGCGGCCGAGCACGCCCGTCTCGTTCATCCGGCGCAACACCACCTCGGCGTCGTTCTTCGCGGTGAGAATGTCGAGAAAGAGGCGGTTCGCCTCCGCGTCCTCGCGCACCGCCTTGTCGATCAGCCTGAGCGAGCGGGTGGCGAGCCGCATGGCGTCGGGATGGAAGTCGAGGCTGTGGCGCTGCGCGAGGTGAAAGAGGCGGACGAGGTTGACGGGATCGCGCTCGAACACCTTCTGATCGGTGACGCTGATGCGGTTGTGGTCGACGATGAAGCCCTTGGCGTCGAGCGCGACGCGGCGCGGCCGGCGGCGGAAGCGCGCCATCACGCGGTTGAGCACCGCCAAATCTTTCGCCTGGCGCGCCTCGAGCTCCGCGCACAGGATGGCGGTGAGGTCGCCCACGTCCTTGGCGATCAGGAAGTAGTGCTTCATGCAGCGCTCAACGTCGCGCAGGCCCGCGTGCGACGTGTAGCCGAGACGGATCGCGATATCGCGCTGCAGGTCGAACGAGAGCCGCTCCTCGGCGCGGCCGGTGACGAAGTGCATGTTGCAGCGGACCGCCCAGAGGAAATCCTCGCAGCGACGGAAGAGCTGGTACTCCTGGCGGTCGAACACGCCGCGCTCGATCAGCTCTTCGGGCTCGCGCACGCGGTAGACGTACTTCGCCATCCAGAACAGCGTGTGCAGGTCGCGCAGCCCGCCCTTGCCGTCCTTCACGTTCGGTTCGACCAGGTAGCGCGACTGGCCGGCGCGGCGCAGGCGCTCCTCGCGCTCGGCGAGCTTGGCGGCGACGAAGTTCGTCGCGGTGCCGCTCACCACCTGCTTGTCGAAGCGCGCGACGAGCTGGTCGAACAGCTTGCGCTCGCCGAGCAGGTAGCGCGCCTCGAGCAGCGCGGTGCGGATCGTCATGTCCGCCTTGGCCTGGCGGATGCACTCGTCGACCGAGCGCGTCGCGTGCCCGACCTTGAGCCCCATGTCCCACAGGCAATAGAGGATCGTCTCGGCGATCAACTCGCCCCACGCGGTCTGCTTGTAGGGCAGGAGAAAAAGGAGATCGATGTCCGAGCCCGGCGCCATCAGGCCGCGGCCATAACCGCCGGTCGCGACGATCGCCATGTGCTCGGCATCCGAGGCGGTCTGCGGCGGAAAGATGTGGCGGACCGCGAAATCGAACAGCAGGCCGATGATGTCGTCCTGCATCCGGCACAGCCGCTCGGCGCAGCGGCGCCCGTGGCGATCCTCGAGCAGCAGCTGCTCGGCGACGATGCGTGCGTCCGCGTGCGCCGCCTTGAGGCGTAGCGCGACCGCGCGGCGCAGGTCCTGCTCGCGCCCGGCGAATTGCGGAACGAGGCGCGCGAGCTCCGCCGACATCGCGTCGGTGTCGAGCAGCTCGCCCGTGCTGCGGGACGGATGGTCGATGACAGTCATCGGCTTTCCGGATAGACGAGCACCGCCGCGCTGTCACGGGGGCCTGTTGATGGGATTGCGGCGGCGGGCATCGGCGGAAGTCTGAGAAAGAATAATCTAAGATCGTGGCCGAAGTCGGTTAAGACTTTCTCATTGACGCGACGATCGCACCGGCGGTAGAAGAAAACTAGCGCCGATTTGAGCGAACAGCTTGCGGGCGCTTAACAAATGCAGCTAAAGCGTGGGGCCGGCCCCTTGCCGAGCTGATGGCGGGCCTTGAGCATGATCCCCGAAAAGTCGTTTCCGGTTTTCGGATCAGGATCATGCTGCGAAAGAGTCCCGCCTCCATCAACCGGTCGTGCGTGCGTTGACGGGACGCGGGCGCGGCCTCGCGCTGGAGGTCGTCATGACCCTGATTTCCCGACGTAAGGTTCTTGCACTTTCCGCTGCCGCACTGGTGGCGCCGACCGCTCGCGCAGCCGACAAGCCGAAGGAGATCCGCATCGACTGGGCGACCTACAACCCGGTCTCCATGCTGCTCAAGGACAAGGGCTGGCTCGAGAAGGAGTTCGCCAAGGATGGCATCTCGATCCGCTGGGTGCAGACGCTCGGCTCCAACAAGGCGCTCGAGTTCCTCAATGCCGGCTCGATCGATTTCGGCTCGACCGCGGGCTCGGCCGCGCTGCTCGCCCGCATCAACGGCAATCCGCTCAAGTCCATCTACGTCTATTCTCAGCCCGAGTGGACCGCGCTCGTCACCCGCAAGGACACGGCCGTCAACAAGATCACCGACCTCAAGGGCAAGCGCGTCGCCGTCACCCGCGGCACCGATCCGCATATCTTTCTGGTGCGGGCGCTGTTGAGCGTCGGCATGACGGAGCGCGACATCGTGCCGGTGCTGCTGCAGCATCCGGACGGCAAGACCGCGCTCATCCGCGGCGACGTTGACGCCTGGGCGGGCCTCGATCCGATGATGGCGCAGGCCGAGATCGAGGACGGCGCGCGGCTGTTCTACCGCGACAAGGCCGCCAACACCTGGGGCATCCTCAACACGCGCGAAGCGTTCCTCAAGGACCATCCCGAGCTCGTGCATCGCGTGCTCGCGGTCTACGACGAGGCGCGCAAGTACTCGATCGCTCATTACGATGAGCTCAAGAAGAGCTTCATCGCGGTAACCCGCCTGCCCGACGCGGTGGTCGACAAGCAGCTCAAGGAGCGCACCGATCTGACCTCCAGCCGGATCGGCGCGCCGCAGCGCGACTCGATCCTCGCCGCCGGCCTCGCGCTGCAAAAGGCCGGCGTGATCGAGCCCGGCGTCGATGTGAAGAAGGCGCTCGACGACCTGATCGCCGATCAGGGCCCGATCGCGGGGAATTGACTTCGTCATTGCGAGGAGCGCGCAGCGCGCCGAAGCAATCTCGATCCGCGGATGCGTGCGCAAGCGGAGCGAGATTGCTTCGCTTCGCTCGCAATGACGAGGCCTATCGGACACATTGCAATCGGGTTGTCTCCCATGTCTTCTGTCGGCATGTCGGTCGAAGCCAAACCTATCGAGGCGTCGAGCCGGCCCGCGCGCCCGCGGGCCGCGGATGCGTCCGCCAGTGTCCGGCGCCTCCTCGTCGCGCTCGCGATCCCGGTCGGCCTTGCGCTCGCCTGGGAGATCGCGGTGCGCGCCGGCCTCTCCGACGGCCGCCTCGTGCCGCCGCCCTCGCGGGTCGGGGAGGAATTCGCGCGGCTGTGGCGCAACGGCGACCTGATCCGCCACACGATCGCGACCCTCATCCGCGTCGCGATCGGCTTCGGCTTCGGCGCCGCGGCCGGCACGGTCTTCGGCGCGCTCGCCGGCTACTCGTCGCTCGCGCGCCGGCTGCTCGATCCGACCCTGCAGGGCCTGCGTGCCGTGCCCTCGATGGCGTGGATCCCGCTGTTCATCCTCTGGCTCGGCATCTATGAGACCTCGAAATACGCGCTCATCGCGGTCGGCGTGTTCTTTCCGGTCTATCTCGGCGTCATGGGCGCGATCCTCTCGGTCGATCGCAAGATCGTCGAGGTCGGCCGCGTCTTCCGCCTGGGCGGCTTCGCGATGGTCCGCCGCATTCTCTTGCCCGCGGTGCTTCCGACCTTCGTGGTGTCGCTGCGCGCCGGCCTCGGCCTCGGCTGGATGTTCGTGGTCGCGGCCGAGTACATGGGCGCCTCGGAGGGCGTCGGCTACCTGCTGATCGACGGCCAACAGTTCGGCAAGCCGACCGAGATCGTCGCCGCGATCCTCACCTTCGCGGTGCTTGGCAAGCTCACCGACCTGGTGCTCGTCGCCGTGTCGGCGTCCTTCCTGACCTGGGAGGACAGTTTCGCGGCGCGGCAGGGAGAAAGCTGAGTGCTCGCCCTGCAGAACATCGGCAAGACCTATCCGAACGGCGTGCGTGCGCTCGATGGCGTCACGCTCACGGTGGCGCCCGGCGAGATCGTCGCCATCGTCGGCGGCTCGGGCTGCGGCAAGTCGACCTTGCTGCGCGCCGTGTCCGGGCTCGACCGGCCGACGACCGGCACCGTCATGCTCGACGGTGAGCCGATCACGGCGCCGCACGAGAAGATCGGTATCGTCTTTCAGGAGCCGCGTTTGCTGCCCTGGCTTTCGGTCGCGGGCAATGTCGGCTTCGGCCTCGAGGACCGGCCCAAGGCGGAACGCAATGCGCGCGTCAAAGCCCAGCTCGACCGCGTCGGCCTGACCGACAAGGCCGGCGTGTGGCCGCGCGAGCTGTCGGGCGGCCAGGCGCAGCGCGTCGCCATCGCGCGCGCCTTCGTGGTGCGGCCCGAAGTGCTGCTGCTCGACGAGCCGTTCTCGGCGCTCGACGCCTTCACGCGCGCCGACCTGCAGGACCACCTGCTCGACGTGTGGGCCGACCAGAAGCCGACCCTTGTCATCGTCACCCACGATGTCGACGAGGCGCTCGCGCTCGCTGATCGCGTGATCGTGATGCGCTCGCGCCCCGGCCGGCTCTACGAGGAGATCGCGATCGATCTCGCGCGTCCGCGCGACCGCCAGTCGGCGGCCTTCGATTTCGCCAAGCGCCGCGTGCTCGCTGCGCTCGACCGCTCGCTCGACCGCAAGGTGACGAGCGAGGCGGGCGAGACCAAGACCAGCGCCGGCGCGGCGCTGTGGTGGTGATGCAATTACCCCTTGACTGTCATTGCGAGCGCAGCGAAGCAATCTCGACGATACGGAACGCGATTGCTTCGGCGTGCCGCGCACGCCTCGCAATGACCATTTGACGAGGAGAATCCAATGGACGCCGCCGAACTGCGCGCGATGCAGGCGCCGATCAAGGACCGCTACAAATCCGATCCCAAGGCCGCCTACATCACGCTCAAGGCCAAGGGCACGCTCGACGACACCAACATCGCCTGCAAGGTCGAGACCGGCCGCGCGCTTGCGGTCGCGGGCCTGCATCCCGCGACCGGCGGCTCGGGCGTCGAGCTGTGCTCTGGCGACATGCTGCTCGAGGCGCTCGTCGCCTGCGCCGGCGTGACGCTGAAGGCGGTCGCGACCGCGCTCGCGATCCCGCTCAAGTCCGGCACGGTCGCGGCCGAAGGCGATCTCGATTTCCGCGGTACCCTCGGCGTCGCCAAGGACGCGCCGGTCGGCTTCGCGCAGATCCGCCTCGCGTTTGCGGTCGACACCGATGCGGAGCAGGAGAAGCTCGACCAGCTCTTGAAGCTCACCGAGCGGTACTGCGTCGTCTACCAGACGATCAAGAGCGGCCCGCCCGTCGAGGTGCGCCTCAATCGCATGTGAGGCATCACTTCTCGCGATTGTCATTGCCCGCGAAAGCGGGCAATCCAGTACGCTCGGCGTTGCGGATGATTCCGGCCGCCAATCTCGCGCCCGCGTTTACTGGATGGCCCGCTTTCGCGGGCCATGACGGCCCAGGTTGGTGGCCGTCGTATTCGGACCACATGAGCCTCGACCTCCTCTTCCTCGTCTCGCTCGCCGTGAAGATGGCCGTCTCGGCCCTCTTCGTCGTTGCCGCGGTCTATTCGGCCGAACGCGCCGGTCCCGTGGTCGGCGCGATGGTGGCGACGCTGCCGGTCTCGGCGGGGCCGACCTACATCTTCCTCTCGCTCGATCACGGCACGGCGTTCATCGCCGACAGCGCGCTCGCGAGCTTCGTGATGAACGCCGTCACCTGCGTCCTCGCGCTGGTCTACGCGCTGCTTGCGCAACGGCGCGGCATGCTTCTCAGCGTCGGCGCTGCGCTCGCAACGTGGATCGGGCTCGCAGCCCTCGTGCTCCCGGTCGCGTGGACCACCCTGAGCGCGATCGTATTCAACGTCGTCGTCCTCGGCGGCTGCCTTGCGACGGGCGACCGCCTGCGGCACGTGCGCATGCCGCTCGTCGGGCGGCGCTGGTACGACATCCCGCTGCGCGCCGGCATGGTCGCGGTGCTGGTCGCGACCGTGGTGACGCTCAGCGCCCATGTCGGCCCGACCGTCACCGGCATCCTCGCGGTCTTTCCGATCGTGATGACCAGCCTGATGCTGATTCTGCATCCGCGCATCGGCGGCCGCGCGACCGCCGCGGTGTTCGCCAACAGCATGCTGGGCCTCGTCGGATTCTCGCTGAGCTGCCTCACGGCCCGGCTCGCCGTCGTGCCATTCGGCAAGGCCGGCGGCCTCGCCATGGCGCTCGCGGTCTCGATCGGATGCAATCTCGTGTTCTGGTGGATGCGCCGCGGCAAGCGGATCGTGGCGGCTATTCCTTCTTCGCCGCCACGAGCTTGAGCGCGTAGAGCGCTTCGAGCGCCTCGCGCGGCGACATCTCGTCCGGACTGAGCGTCGCCAGTGCGTTGATCACTGCGTCGGTTGCCTCGTCACGCAGAGCCCGTGTCGGCACGGCGCGCGGCGTCGCAGCGAACAGCGGCAGGTCGTCGAGAAGCTTGCGCGCCGGCGAGGTGCGGTCCTCGGCCTCGAGCTCGGCCAGCACCAGCTTGGCGCGCTCGATCACCGGCGCCGGCAGGCCGGCGAGCTTGGCGACCTGGATGCCGTAGGAGCGGTCGGCCGCGCCTGCCACCACCTCATGCAAAAAGATGACGTCGCCATGCCATTCGCGCACCCGCACGGTGGCGTTGTGCAGGCGCGTGAGCTTGGCGGCAAGCGCGGTCAGCTCGTGGAAGTGCGTGGCGAACAGGGCGCGGCAACGGTTGGTCTCGTGCAGATGCTCGATCGCGGCCCAGGCGATCGAGAGGCCGTCGAAGGTCGCCGTGCCGCGGCCGATCTCGTCGAGGATCACGAGCGAGCGCGCGCCGGCCTGGTTGAGGATCGCGGCGGTCTCGACCATCTCGACCATGAAGGTCGAGCGGCCGCGCGCGAGATCGTCGGCGGCACCGACGCGCGAGAACAATCGGTCGACCACGCCGATGCGCGCGCGCTTCGCCGGGACGAAGCTGCCCATCTGTGCGAGCACGGCGATCAGCGCGTTCTGCCGCAGATAGGTCGACTTGCCCGCCATGTTCGGGCCGGTCACCACGTAGATACGGCCCGCGCTCGCATTCGCGGGCGGCGAGAGGTCAGTGTCGTTGGCGACGAACGGAGCCTCGATTGCCTGCTCGACCACCGGATGGCGTCCGCCCTCGATGGTGAAATCGAGACCGGCGACGATCTCGGGCCGCACATAGTCGCGCTCGGCGGCGAGCGATGCGAGGCCGGCCGCGACGTCGGTCGCGGCGAGCGCCTGCGCGGCGCCCTTGATGCTCTCGGCCGCCGCGACGACGCGCTCGGCGAGCCGCTCGAAGATCGCGAGCTCGAGCCCGAGCGCGCGGTCGGCCGCATTGGCGATCTTCGCCTCGAGCTCGGCGAGCTCCGTGGTCGTGAACCTCACCTGGCCCGCCAGCGTCTGGCGGTGGATGAAGCTCTTGTTGAACGGCTCCTTGAGCAGCTTCTCGCCGTGCTGGGCGGTCACTTCGACGAAGTAGCCGAGCACGTTGTTGTGGCGGACCTTCAGCGCGCGCACCTGCGTGTCGTCGGCATAGCGCGCCTGCAGCGCCGCGACCACGCGGCGCGATTCGTCGCGCAGCGCCCGCGTCTCGTCGAGCGAGGCGTCGTAGCTCATGCGCACGAAGCCGCCATCGCGTTTGAACGCCGGCAGCTCGTCGGCGAGCGCCGCGGCAAGCTCTTGCGCAAGCGCGGGTTCTGGCGCACGCAGCGCAGCTGTCGCCTGTGCGATCTCGGCTGGCGCCGGCGTAAGCTGCGCGAGGCGTGCCGCGAGCGCTGCCGCCGCCTCGAGCCCGTCGCGGATCGCCGCGAGATCGCGCGGACCGCCGCGGTCGACCACCAAACGGGCGAGCGCGCGGGCAAGATCGGGTGCGGCCGCAAGAACTCGTGCGCACGTCGGCGCGGAGCGCCGGATCGGCGACCAGCGCCGCGACCGCATCGAGGCGCGCCTCGATCGCGGGCGGGTCGGTCAGCGGCGCGGCGAGGCGCTGCGCCAGCAGCCGGGAGCCGGCGGCGCTCACGGTGCGGTCGATCGCGGCGGCGAGCGAGCCGCGCCGCTCGCCGCCGAGCGTGCGCATCAGCTCGAGGTTGGCACGCGTCGCGGCGTCGATCGCGAGCGTCGCGCCCTGCGCCTCGCGCACCGGCGGCGACAGCGGCGGCCGCTTGCCGATCTGCGTGCGCTCCACGTAGGTCACGCAGGCCGCCGCCGCGGTAAGCTCGAGGCGCGAGAAGGTGCCGAACGCGTCGGTGGTGGCGACCGCGAAATAACTCGCGAGCCGCCGCTCGGCGGTCGCACCGTCGAACACGTCGCGGGTGAGCGGCGTCACCGCCGGGAGCGCGCGCAGCATCGGCGCCATGTCGGCATCGCCGTAGAGCGCGTCCGACACGATGATCTCGCCGGGCTCGAGCCGCGCGAGCTCGGCCGCGAGGCCGACGCGGTCGCATTCGGTCAACCGGAACTCGCCGGTCGAGATGTCGAGGAAGGCGAGCGCGAAGCGCCCTTCCTCGGCCGGCGAGGAGACGCGGGCGCGCACGAGTGCGACGAGGTAGTTGTTGCGCCTGGCGTCGAGCAGCGTGTCCTCGGTGAGCGTGCCGGGCGTGACGAGGCGCACGACGTCGCGTTTCACCACGCTCTTCGCGCCGCGCTTCTTCGCCTCGGCCGGATCTTCGGTCTGCTCGCACACCGCGACGCGATGGCCGAGCGCGATCAGGCGATGCAGGTATTCGTCGGCGCGCTCGACCGGCACCCCGCACATCGGGATGTCCTGGCCGAGATGCTTGCCGCGCTTGGTGAGCACGATGCCGAGCGCGCGGCTCGCGATCTCGGCGTCCTGGAAGAACATCTCGTAGAAGTCGCCCATCCGGTAGAACAGCAGGCCGTCCGGATTGGCGGCTTTGATCTCGACGTACTGCTCCATCATTGGAGTGACGCGCCCGGCATCCGGCGCGGCGGCGCCGTTCGCCTCCGCCGGGGCGGGTTCGTCGCGATCGTGGATTTGTGCGAGGGCCATCGGGCGAAACTAGCAGATGCGGCAAGGGTTTTCATGCGACGCGGCGCGTAACCCACAGACCCTTGTAGCCCGCA
>CAVPGG010000042.1:0-53082 GCA_963703755.1 uncultured Pseudomonadota bacterium | reverse complement strand
GCAGCAAGTCAAGTTGTCCGGTTTTGGTAGCACATCAGTTGTCCGCTTCTTGGTTTGCGCTCGGGCCGGGTTGGAAGCGGTGGACGCTCCGGCCGAGAAGTTGGTTAGGCGGGCAGAGCGTTTGAGCGCTTCTGCTCTTTGATTTGTTTCTTTGTTCGACCCGGGGGCCGTTTCTTCGTCCCGACCCGCACTGGAGACGGGACGCCGCGCGCAGCCGCCGTCAAGGTTGGCCGTCGCTGAGGCAGCGCCGCGTCCTGGGTGGCCAGGCCACGCCTTGACGGCGGCGAGCACGGCGTCACGCTGCTGGTGGTCGGGACGTCGACGAGCTCGGCACCCTGTGCGTCGTAGCGGGCGATGCGACGCGGGCCGTGGAACACGGCGAGCGTCGCATCGGGATATTCGCGCACCTTGACGGTCGCCTTGACGTAGTGCGGGCGCAGCGGGCTTTGCGGCAGCTGCAGCCGGCGGCCCGCGTAGGCGACCGTGTTGTCGCGGGCCACCACGCGCTCCTCCTCGACACACAGGATCTCGGCCAGCATGGCGGGATCGGCGGTCACGAAGGCGCTCTGCGCGATCGCCGGCGGCTTGGCAAAACGCGCATTGTGCGCCGGCAGGTAGATCTCGCGGATGAAGCGATTGGCCGCCGCGATCTCGCTGATGCCGGCGAGGCGCAGCTCCTTGGCGAGCCTGTCCTGCAGCGTGCCGAACATGCGTTCGCTGCGCCCGCGCGCCTCGGGCGAATAGGCCGGAATATGCGCCACACCGAGCCGATCGAGCGCGCGGCCGACCTGGGTGAGGCGCTCCTTGTCGACCGCCTCGCCGGCCTTCGGCGTGAAGAAGTAGTGGCTGCCACGATCCGTATAGAGGCTCGCCGGCAAGCCTTGGGCGGTGAACACCTCCAAAAGCCCGCGAAACGTCGAGACCGTGCCCTCCTCCTCGATCAAAAAGGCCGAGTAGAGCGTGCTCGTCGCATCGTCCATCGTCACCACCAAGTCGAGCGGCGGCTGGCCCGTAAGCCACGCGAAGCGGCTCGCGTCCTGGTGCAACATCATGCCGGCGCATGGCTTGCGCTCGCGCTTGCGCCGGTGTGCCCCACGCCGCCCCGCCCGCTCCACCAGGCCGGCCGTATGCAGCTGCGTCTTCGTCCACGTGTAGCCCCAGCGGAACGCATGGTGGCGCCGCAAATGCTCGTGGAAATGGCTCACGTTCCAACCCGGGTACTCCCCCCGATACAACGCCAGCATCCAATCCCTGGCGTCGGCAGGTACCCGCTTCGGCGACGGCTTGCCGACCCGCCGATCGCGCAGGCCCTCAAGCCCATCCTCCTCATACCGATCCCGGTAGCGGCGGAACTGCCGCTCCGACATTCCCAGTAGCTCGCCCGCCTCCATCATCGATAGCTCCCCCGCCTCCCAGCGGCTCAACACATCCCGAAATTTCTGCATCCTGCGGTCCTGTAGCCACGCTGCCCGGTTCATCTGCCCTGCTCCCTGCAGGGCCAGAAAACCGGACAACTCGTGTGCTACCTAACCCGGACAACTCGTCTGCTTACGACAGCGATGCCCGCGCCGGGTTGCGTTCGCGGGTCGCCTCTGCTATAACGCCGCCTCCCGCCGTCCGGCTCATCAGGGCTGCCGTGGCAGCGGCGAAGTGCTCATCAGCACGCTCATTTCGAGCAGATCACCGGCGGACCGGGCGCGAGCCTGTGGGTCGAGGCCGGAAAAGGAGAGCCAAATGCCCAAGATCAAGACCAAATCGGGCGCCAAAAAGCGCTTCAAGGTGACCGGCACCGGCAAGGTGCTCTACGCCCAGCGCGGCAAGCGCCACGGCATGATCAAGCGCACCAAGAAGCAGATCCGGCAGTTGCGCGGCACCAACGTGCTGTTCAAGACCGACGGCGACAACATCAAGAAGTACTTCCTGCCCAACGGCTGACCGCCTCCGGCAATTTTATCTGACCGATCAAGGAGTTCGCCATGGCCCGGGTCAAACGCGGCGTCACCTCGCATGCCAAGCACAAGAAGGTCCTGAAAGCAGCCAAAGGCTATTACGGCCGGCGCAAGAACACGATCCGCATCGCCAAGCAGGCGGTCGAGAAGGCAAACCAATACGCGTTCCGTGACCGCAAGCGGCGCAAGCGCACGTTTCGGGCGCTGTGGATCCAGCGCCTCAACGCGGCGGTGCGCACCTTCGGGCTCACCTACAGCCGATTTATCGACGGCCTCGGCAGAGCCGGGGTCACGGTCGACCGCAAGGTGCTGTCCGACCTCGCCATCCGCGAGCCGGCGGCATTCCAGGCGATCGTCGAGAAGGCCAAGGCCGCGCTGCCGGCGTAAGGCCTTCGGAACCGTCATTGCGAGGCGTGCGCAGCACGCCGAAGCAATCTCGATCGGCACGCGCATGCGCAAGTGCAGAGGAATTGCTTCGCTTCGCTCGCAATGACGTTTGAGGACGGTGGACGCCATGTCCGATATTGCGCAACTCGAACATCAGATACTGAGCGACATCGGCAGCGCCTCCGACGAGGCCGCGCTCGAGGCCGTGCGCGTTGCGGCGCTCGGCAAGAGCGGCTCGGTGTCGGCGCTGCTCAAGACGCTCGGCTCGATGACGCCAGACGGGCGGCGCCACCAGGGGCCGCTGATCAACGGGCTCAAGGACCGCGTGACCGCGGCGCTCGGCGCTCGGCGCGAGGCGCTCAAAGACCAGGCGCTCGATGCGCGCCTCAATACCGAGGCGATCAACGTCACCTTGCCAACGCGCGAGAGCCCGACCGAGATCGGCCGGCTGCATCCGATCAGCCAGGTGATCGACGAGCTCACGGCGATCTTCGCCGACATGGGCTTCGCGGTTGCCGAAGGTCCGGACATCGAGACCGACGACAACAATTTCACGCTGCTCAATACGCCGGTCGGCCATCCGGCGCGCGAGATGCACGACACGTTCTTCTTCCCGGCGAGGCCGGACGGCTCGCGCCTCCTGCTGCGCAGCCACACCTCGACCGTGCAGGTGCGCACCATGCTCAGCATGAAGCCGCCGATCCGCATCATCACGCCGGGCCGCGTCTATCGCCGCGATTGGGACCAGACGCACACGCCGATGTTCCATCAGGTCGAGGGCCTGGTGATCGACAAGGGCTCGCATCTCGGCCACCTCAAATGGGTGCTGCTCGAGTTCCTCAAGGCGTTCTTCGAGGTCGACAACGTGGGCATGCGCTTCCGCCCGTCGTTCTTCCCGTTCACCGAGCCGTCGCTCGAGGTCGACATCCAGTACCGCCGCGACAAGGGCGAGATCCGCTTCGGCGAAGGCACCGACTGGCTGGAAATCCTCGGCTGCGGCATGGTGCATCCGAACGTGCTGAAGAATTGCGGGATCGATCCGGCCGAGTACCAGGGTTTCGCCTGGGGCATGGGCATCGAGCGCATCGCGGCGCTGAAATACGGCATGCCGGACCTGCGCACCTTCTTCGAGGCGGACGTACGCTGGCTCGGCCACTACGGCTTCCGGCCGCTCGACATCCCGTCGCTGGCAGGAGGGCTGAGTTCGTGACGCCACGCGCACTGAGTCTCCCCTCCCCCGCTTGCGGGGGAGGGTAGGGAGGGGGAAGCCCCACGACGGGCCTCGCCATGTCTGACTCGACACAGAATCCGTCATGGCACGTGTCGACGAAGCTGCGCGTCCGCTCGCGCGTGTTGCGTCGAAATATGACCGATGCCGAGCGGGTCGTTTGGTATGGGGTGCGAGCGCATCGGCTCAATGGAGCAAGTTTTCGCCGGCAAGCGCCGATTGGATCCTTCATCGTCGACTTCGTTTGTCATGAGGCGCGCGTAGTCGTCGAAGTCGATGGCGGGCAGCACTTCGAGGGTGCGCACGAGAGGCGCGATGCGCGACGTGATCGCTTTCTCGCGGAAAAAGGCTATCGGGTGCTGCGGTTCAGCAATCATGATGTCATGACAAATCGCAACGGCGTGCTTGAAGCCATCGCAAATGCAGTGCTTGGGGCTTCCCCCTCCCCACCCTCCCCCGCAAGCGGGGGAGGGGGTGTAAACTCAGAGTCAGGCCGATGAAGTTCACCCTGTCCTGGCTGCGCGAGCATCTCGACACGACCTATTCGCTCGCCGAGCTGGCCGACAAGCTCACTATGATCGGGCTCGAGATCGAAAAACTCGAGGACAAGGCGACGTTGCTCGCGCCGTACGTGATCGCGCGCGTCGTCGAGGCGAAGCAGCATCCGAATGCAGATCGGCTGCGCGTCTGCATGGTCGACACCGGCGACGGCAAGCCCGTGCAGGTGGTGTGCGGGGCGCCGAATGCGCGCACCGGCATGACCGGCGTGTTCGTGCCGCCGGGCGCGTATATTCCGGGCAAGGACATGACGCTGCAGGTCGGCACCATCCGCGGCGTCGAGAGCCGCGGCATGCTGGTGTCGGAGTTCGAGCTGCAGATCTCCGACGACCATGACGGCATCATCGACCTGCCGGCAGATGCGCCGGTCGGCGAGGCCTATGCGAAATGGGCCGGGCTCGATGATCCGGTGATCGAGATCAACCTCACGCCCAACCGGCCCGACTGCACCGGCGTGCACGGCATCGCGCGCGATCTCGCGGCCGCCGACATGGGCAAGTTCAAGGAGAACACGGTCAAGCCCGTGAAGGGCGAGTTCCCCTGCCCGGTCGCGGTCAAGCTCGACTTCGGCGCGACGCCGTCGCTCTGCCCAGCGTTCGGGCTGCGCCTCGTGCGCGGCGTCAAGAACGGCCCCTCGCCGGCCTGGCTGCAGCGCCGGCTCACCGCGATCGGCCTGCGCCCGATCAACGCGCTGGTCGACATCACCAACTACATCACGTTCGACCGCGGCCGCCCGTTGCACGTGTTCGACGCCGCCAAGGTGAGGGGCAATCTCGTGGTGCGGCGCGCGCACGCCGACGAGAAGCTCACCGCGCTCGACGGCAAGACCTACGTGCTCGACGACAGCATGTGCGTGATCGCGGACGACAACGCGCCTGAGTCGCTCTCCGGCATCATGGGCGGCGAAGCGAGCGGCTGCTCGGAGGCGACCACTGACGTGCTGATCAAGTCGGCGCTGTGGGTCGAGACCAACATCGCGCAGACCGGCCGCAAGCTCGGCATCAACTCCGACGCCCGCTACCGCTTCGAGCGCGGCGTCGATCCGGCCTTCATGGTGCCGGGGCTCGACCTCGCGACCCGCATGGTGATGGAGCTCTGCGGCGGCACGCCGTCCGAGATCACGATCGCGGGCGAGGTGCCGATCCCGGACCACGTGATCGATTTTCCGCTCACCGAGCCCAAGCGCCTCGCCGGCATCGACCTCAACCTCAACGACATCAAGCGCACGCTCGGCCATCTCGGCTTCTTCATCGCCGGCACCGGCCCGAAGCTCAAGGTCGCGGTGCCGAGCTGGCGGCCCGACGTGCATGGCGAGGCCGATATCGTCGAGGAGCTGGTACGCATCATCG
The DNA here is from genome assembly GCA_963703755.1 of uncultured Pseudomonadota bacterium. GTDB lineage: Bacteria > Pseudomonadota > Alphaproteobacteria > Rhizobiales > Xanthobacteraceae > JAVDCA01. Next base: position 47,611 of record CAVPGG010000042.1, on the reverse strand, counting down.
GGGTCGACAAGGTGCCGGCGACGCCGTTCCCGCGCGGATCGCTCGCGCGCAAGCCGGTGCTCACGCCGATCCAGAACCGCACGCGCCGCGCCAAGCGCGCGCTCGCGGCGCGCGGCCTCGTCGAGGCGGTCACGTGGTCGTTCGTGGCGAAGCCGCAGGCCGAGCTGTTCGGCGGCGGCAAGGCGGAGCTTGCGCTCGCCAACCCGATCGCGGCCGATCTTTCCGACATGCGGCCGAGCCTGATCCCGGGGCTGGCGACGGCCGCGCAGAAGAACGCCGATCGCGGCTTTCCGCACACGGCGCTGTTCGAGGTCGGCCAGGTCTTTCGCGGCGATCAGCCGCAGGACCAGATCACCGCGGCGAGCGGCGTGCGTCGCGCGCTGGCGAAGCCGACCGGCATCGGCCGCCACTGGTCGGGCTCGGGCGCGGTGGACGCATTCGACGCCAAGGCCGATGCGCTGGCGATGCTCATCGCCGCCGGCGCGCCGGCGTCGGCGCTGCAAGTGGTGCCGGGCGGACCGGCCTGGTTCCATCCGGGCCGCAGCGGCACGATCCAGATCGGCCCGCAGAACGTGCTCGGGTCATTCGGCGAGCTGCATCCGAAGACGCTGGTAGCGCTCGATGCCGAGGGCCCGCTGGTCGCGTTCGAGGTGATCCTCGACCGCATTCCGGAGCCGCGTGCCAAATCGACACGCGCGAAACCGCTCCTAGAACTCTCGCCGTTCCAGCCGGTCGAGCGCGATTTCGCCTTCGTGGTCGACCGCGCCGTCAAGGCGGCCGACCTGGTGCGCGCCGCGCAGACAGCCGACCGCAAGCTGATCGCGCAGGTGAGCGTGTTCGAACGTCTACGCGGGCGAGGGCATCGGGGCGGGCAAGAAATCCATCGCGATCGCCGTGACGCTGCAGCCGCGCGAAAAAACCATGACGGACCAGGAGATCGACGCGGTTGCGGCGAAGATCGTGGCCGAGGTCGGCAAGCGCACCGGCGGCACGCTGCGCGCCTGATACGACGCCTCCCGCAAGGTCCCCCACGTTAACCGCGTCACTATTTCACTGCGGCTCCAGGGTGCGCGCCATGGTTTTGGCCCGCTTGGCCCGGTAGATTGTGCCCCGCATGGGACGGATCGTACGCGTACTCAAAGTCGCAGCATGCGCCGCGCTTGTCTTTGCGTCTGCCGCGCAGGCGCAGAGCACCGTCGAGGCCTTCGTCGCGAAGGTGAGCGACGAACTCAAGGCGATTCCGGCGCAGGCGGGCGGCGACAAGGACAAGCAAGTCGCGGGCTGCCGCGATTTCCTGACCGGCCTCCTCAACTTGCAGTCGATGTCGCAGGCCGCGAGCGGCGATGCGTGGCCGCGCATGTCGGCGGCGCAACGCACCGAGTACCAGGACGCCTTCACGCAGCATCTCGCGACCGATTGCGCGCGCGAGCTCGCCGACTACAAAGGCGAGGAGATCACGCTCGCGGGCGTCCGGACGACCCCCGACGGCGACAAGCTCGCGACCCTGCGGCTGGGCGCGCCGGCAACCGCGCGCATGATCGCCTGGCGGCTGCGCGGCCACGATGCCGCCTATACGGCGGTCAACGTCATCTTCGAAGGTCACAGCGCGGTCGTCGAGGCGCACGATCAGTTCACCGTGATCCTGCGCGCGACGCGCGGCAACGTCGACGCCGTCATCAAGGCGGTGAAGGCGGCGCGCAAATGATCGGCATCCTGGAACGCATGTTCATGCGCAAGCGGCCGACCACCCTGCCGACGCCGCCGCTGATCGCGCTCGCCGGCGCGAGCCGCGCCTTCGACGACGGCGCGATCGTGGCGCTCAAATCCGTCGACCTCGCGATCGGCGCCGGCGAGTGTGTCGCGATCCTCGGTCCGAGCGGCTCGGGCAAGAGCAGTATCGTCAACCTCTTGAGCGGCATCGACCGGCCGACCGGCGGGCGCGTGCTGTGGAGCGGCAAGGCGATCAGCTCGCGCCGCGCCTGGGCACGCTTGCGCCGCAGCGAGATCGGCATCGTCTTCCAGGAATTCAACCTGCTGCCGACGCTGACGGCGCGCGAGAACGTCGAGATCGCGCTGATGGGCCGCGGCATCGAGGCCGAGGACCGGCGCGCGCTCGCCGAGACCGCGCTCGCCCGCGTCGGGCTCACGCATCGCCTCGGGCACCTGCCGCATGCGCTGTCGGGCGGCGAGCGCCAGCGCGTCGCGATCGCGCGCAGCATGGTCAACGCGCCGCGCCTGCTGCTCGCCGACGAGCCGACCGGCAACCTCGACAGCGCCAATGCCGAGATCGTCGCCGACCTCCTGTTCGACCTGCAGCGCGACGGCGGCATGACGCTGGTGGTGGTGACGCACGACGAGGAGCTGGCGGAGCGCTGCCGGCGCTGCGTACGCATGCGCGACGGCAAAATCGTAGATGACCGCGTGAACGCGCCGGCCACACCCCGCGTCGCGGCACTGCCGCCGGCCCCGCCGGTCGAGCTGGCGGTGGCAGCGGTCGCGCAGGCTGCAGCGGCCGCAGCCGACGCCGCACCGCTGGAAATTGCGGCTGCGCCGCCGCTCGAGCCGGATCCGCCGATCGCCGAAGCCACTGCCGCGATCGCGCGGGTGCAAGTCCCGATCAATGCCCGGGTCGCGGAAGCCGCCGAATGAACCTCACAGGCCTCGCCCTGCGCAATCTGCGGCGCCGGCCGGTCCGCACGGCGCTGTCGATCCTCGGCATCGCGCTCGCGGTCGGCGGCGCGCTGACGCTGCTCGCGCTGTCGCGCAGCATCCAGGACTCGACGCGCGACGGGATGGACGAGATCGGCGACGATCTCTCGGTGACACAGCGCGGCGCCGCCGACATCTTCGGCGGCTTCCTGCCGGCGGACACCGAGATGCGCGTCGCCAAGGTCGCGGGCGTGACGCGGGGCTCGGGCGAGATGTTCATGTTCGCGCCGACCGAGAAGAACCGGCAGGTGCTCACGCTCGGCTGGCCGGACGCAAGCTACCTGTGGAAGAAGGTGCCGCTGCGCGAGGGCCGCGTGCCCAACGCCGGCGAGCGCGGCGTCGTGGTGCTGGGCGACGCGGCCGCCGAGGCGCTGGAGAAGAAGGTCGGCGACAAGGTCGAGATCCTCGGCCAGCAGTTCACGGTCATCGGCATCGCGGCCTACAAGGCGATCATCAACCGCAGCACCGCGATGCTCACGCTCGCCGACCTGCAGGACCTGAGCTACCGCCCCAACCAGATCAGCGAGGTGCACGTCAACGTCGCGCGCGACGCCAGCAAGGCCGACGTGGCGCGCATCCGCGCCGACATCGAGGCGCTCGGCGCCTTCACGGTCTCGACCTCGAGCGAGCAGCTCGACAACGACCGCAACTTCAAGATCCTCAACGCGGTGTCGCTCGCGATCTCGATCATCGCGCTCGCCATGGGCGTCATTTATGTTCTCAACTCGCTGGTGATGGCGACGCAGGAGCGCACGCGCGAAATCGGCATCATCGCGGCGATCGGCTGGAGCGACACGCGGATCATGACGTCGATCGTGATCGAGGGCCTGGTCATGTGCGCGATCGGCTGCATCTTCGGCCTTGCGCTGAGCTTCGTCGCGGCGCTCGCGTTCCCGATGATCCCGGCGATCGGCGACATGATCTCGTTCAAGCCGAGCCCGCGCCTGATGGCGCTGACCATCGCGGCCGCCTTCGCGCTGTGCGCGGTCGGCGCGCTCTACCCGGCCTGGCGCGCGGTGCGCCTCATGCCGGCCGAGGCGCTGCGAAGGGCGTAATCCCACTCACCCGCGTCATGCCCGGGCTTGTGCCCACAGCTGTCCGGCACGGATCGTGCTTGAAGAAGCGCACGGCATTGATTCTACTCGCATTCAGGTGGTTACGAATCATCTGGACGCGAGAAAGGATCAACGCCGTGCAGCATCAGAATATCGTTTTTTACGGGCTGTTGAAGGACGTTCCGTGGAAGGTCCTCGATCAGCTTGTGGAGCAATACGGGGCCGAACCTGATGAGCGTGGTCTGAAGACCAAGGCTCATCTGATCGCCATGCTGTACGCGCAACTGTGGGGCGCGCGCGGGCTTCGCGAGATCGAAGCGGGGCTTCGCAGTCATGCGAGCAAGCTTTATCATCTTGGGGGGTGCGAGGTGTCGCGCTCGGCGCTGTCGACGGCGAACGCGTCGCGTCCGGTGGAAGTATTTTCCGGGGTTCTTTCCGCGCTGATGATGCGGCTGCAGCGCGGCGGTCGACGCAAGATCGGCGATTGTGTGCGGCTGATTGATTCGACGAGCGTGCGGCTCAGCGGCTTGAGCGGTGATTGGGCGACGTTTTCGACCGATGTTTGCGGCGCCAAGGCGCACATCGTCTATGATCCGGATGCCGATCAACCGCTTTATCTGATGGTGACGCCGGCCAACGTAAACGACATCACGGCCGCCAAGGAGATGCCGATCGAGGCGTATGCGACGTACGTATTCGACCTCGGCTACTATGATTTTGGCTGGTGGGCGAGGCTGGATCAGGCGCACTGCCGCATCGTCACGCGGCTGAAGGCGAACACGCCGTTCGATGTCGTCGAGGAGCGGTCGGTTGCGCCGGGATCGGGAGTACTGAGCGATCGGACCGGATATCTTCCGACGCGAATGGCCGCCTCCCGCCGCAATCCGATGCGGCGAGCTCGTGCGCGAGATCATGGTGATGAACGATACCGGCAAGATGTTGCGCATCTTCACCAATGATCTGACGGCGAGCGCACGGGAGATCGCCGATCTGTACAAGCGCCGCTGGGCGATCGAGCTGTTCTTCCGATGGATCAAGCAGACCCTGAAAATCAGCCACTTCGTCGGCATCTCCGAGAATGCAGTGCGCATTCAGATCACGGTCGCGCTCATTGCCTTCATGCTGTTGCGCCTCGCTCACGAGGCCAATCCGATCGTCAAAAGCCCGCTCGCCTTCGCTCGGCTGATCCGCGCGAACTTGATGCACCGGCGAGTGATCGCAACTCTCCTCAAAGAGGCGCCGCCACCACCGGATGCACGGCAGGCTACGTTCGATTTTACGCCGTTCGCGACCCGCGCGGCACATCGACGGCGAGCGGGTCGGACTTGCGCCCTCATCTCCGAGGCAGCATGAATGCACGAATTGTGCCGGACAGTCGTGGGCTTGTCCCGGCCATCCACGTCTTACTTTCTGGACTGGTTCCGCTAAGACGTGGATGCCCGCGACAAGCGCGGGCATGACGGTTATTGTGGTCCCATGAGCAACATCAATCCGAACCCCTTCACCACCCGCCCCGAGATCGAGGGAACCTTCGGCGTCGTCACGTCGACGCATTGGATCGCGACCGCGGTCGGCATGTCGATCCTGGAGAAGGGCGGCAACGCCTTCGATGCAGCCTGCGCGACCGCCTTCACGCTACAGGTGGTCGAGCCGCACCTCAACGGGCCGGGCGGCGACGTGCCGGTGATTCTGTTCGACACGCGCAAAGCAAAACCGGAAGTCATCTGCGGCCAGGGGCCGGCGCCGGCGGGCGCGACCATCGCGCATTTCAAGAGCCTCGGCCTCGACATGATGCCCGGCACCGGCCTGCTCGCCGCCTGCGTGCCCGGCATGTTCGACACCTGGATGACGCTGCTGCGCGACTACGGCACGCTGCGGCCCGCCGACGTCATCGCGCCCGCGATCTACTATGCGAGCCAGGGCCATCCGCTGGTCGAGCGCGCCAACGCGACCATCAAGACGGTGGAAAAACTCTTCCGCACGCACTGGCCGACCTCGGCGGCGGTCTATCTGCGCGACGGCAAGGTGCCGGCACCCGGCACGCTGTTCACCAATCCGGCCATCGCCGACACCTACACGCGGGTGCTGCGCGAGGCCGAGAGCGCGGGCGGCGACCGCGTCGCGCAGATCGAGCGCGCGCGCAAGACCTGGTCGCAGGGCTTCGTCGCCGAAGCGATCGACAAATTCTGCCGCACCCAGGAGATCATGGACACCAGCGGCGAGCGCCACCGCGGCGTGCTCACCGGCCAGGATATGGCGCGCTGGCACGCGACCGTCGAGGCGCCGCTCACCTACGACTACGGCCGCTATACGGTGTGCAAGGCCGGCGTCTGGAGCCAGGGCCCGGTGCTGCTGCAGCAGCTCGCGCTGCTCAAAGGCTTCACGCTCGATGGCCTCGACGTGACCGGCCCGGACTTCATGCACACCGTTGTCGAGTGCTCCAAGCTCGCCTTTGCGGACCGCGAGAAATTCTACGGCGATCCGAAATTCTCCGAGATCCCGATCCAGACCCTGCTGTCCGATGCCTACAACGATGAGCGCCGCAAGCTGATCGGCGCCAAGGCGTCGCACGACCTGCTGCCCGGCTCGGTCGAGGGCTTCGGCGCCGTGGTCAAGCTCAAGCGCGCCGACGGTGCGCGCGAGGCGGTCGGCGCCATGGGGGCGGGCGAGCCCACCGTCGGCGAGCTCGGCGAGGTCGCCGGCGACACGGTGCATTTCGACATCATCGACCGCGCCGGCAATATGATCTCGGCGACGCCGTCGGGCGGCTGGCTGCAGTCCTCGCCGGTGATCCCCGAGCTCGGCTTCGGCCTCGGCACGCGCGGGCAGATGTTCTGGCTCGAGGAAGGCCATCCGGCGGCGCTCGCGCCCGGCAAGCGGCCGCGCACGACGCTGTCGCCCACGCTCGCGCTGCGCGATGGCGAGCCGTACCTCGCCTGGGGCTCGCCCGGCGGCGACCAGCAGGACCAGTGGACCACGCAGTTCTTCCTGCGCCACGTCCACGCGCGCATGAATCTCCAGGAAGCGATCGACGCCCCCGCCTGGCATTCCGAGCATTTCCCCATCTCGTTCTGGCCGCGCACCGCGCGCCCCGGCGTGCTGGTGGTCGAGAGCCGCGTTCCGTCTGCGACCCGCGACGAGCTCACGCGCCGCGGCCACGTGGTCGAGACCGGCCCCGCCTGGTCCGAAGGCCGCCTCACCGCTGCCTCGCGCGACGGCCGCCGCCGCCGCGCCGCCGCCAACCCGCGCGGCATGCAGGGCTACGCGGCGGGACGATAGCGCGGCATTGTCATTGCGAGGAGCCGAAGGCGACGAAGCAATCCCGATCGACATCGCCAGATTGCTTCGCTTCGCTCGCAACGACATGGCATCCCTCCTCCAGATCGACAACCTCAAGGTCACCTTCCACGGCGACGCGGGCCGCACCACGCGGGCGGTCGACGGCGTGTCGCTCGGCGTTGCGCGCGGGCGCACGCTCGGCGTGGTCGGCGAATCCGGCTCGGGCAAGAGCGTCACCTTCCTCGCCGTCATGGGCCTCTTGCCTAAGCGCACCGCCGACGTCACCGGCCACATCCGCTTCGACGGCCGCGACCTGCTGGCGCTGCCGGATCGTGCGCTGCGCGATCTGCGCGGCGATCGCCTCGCCATGATCTTCCAGGAGCCGATGACCTCGCTCAATCCGAGCCTCACCATCGGTGAGCAGATCATGGAAGTCTTCGTCCGCCACCGCGGCCTCGCGCGCGGGGAGGCGCGCCGCGCGGCGATCGACATGCTGCGCCGCGTGCGCATTCCCTCGCCCGAGCAGCGCATCGACGAGTACCCGCATCGCCTCTCCGGCGGCATGCGCCAGCGCGCCATGATCGCGATCGCGCTTGCCTGCGGCCCTGAGCTGATCATCGCCGACGAGCCGACCACCGCGCTCGACGTCACCATCCAGGCGCAGATTCTCGACCTGCTGCGCGATCTCAAATCGGCGACCGACGCCGCGATCGTCCTCATCACCCACGACCTCGGCGTGGTTGCGGAAGTGTGCGACGACGTTGCCGTGATGTATGCGGGCGAGGTGGTCGAGCAGGCCCCGGTCGCGGTGCTTTTTGCCGCGCCCGAGCATCCCTACACGGTCGGCCTGCTGGGCTCGCTGCCGCGCCTCGACCAGAAGGCGGATCAGCTCGCCGTGATCGACGGGATGGTGCCGGACATGCGCGCGCCGCCCGCCGGCTGCCGCTTCGCGCCGCGCTGCCCGTTCGCCGACGACGGTTGCCGCGCGGCCGCGCCGCCGATCGTGCCGATCTCGCCGACGCACTGGTCGCGCTGCTTCAAGACGCCGCTCGCAAAGCTTGTGCCGCCGATTTGACGTTCCTGCACCGCCCGCGGCAAACTCGTTCAGGAACGTCAAATCGATAAGCGGCACGAGAATCATAATGATTGCTAGTGCCCCTTTTGCTTCCGAAGTTCGTGAATGAGTATGCTGCAACGTATGACGAACTTCGGAAGCGGGGCACTAGCCGCATGAGTGCGCTGCTCGAAGTCGAGAATCTCGTGCGCCACTTCGTGGTGCGCCGCTCGCTGCTCGGCCGGCCGCGCGCGGCCGTGCAAGCGGTCGACGGCGTCAGCTTCACGGTCGCGGCCGGCGAGACGCTGGCGCTGGTCGGCGAGTTGGGCTGCGGCAAGACCACCGTGAGCCGCCTCGTCCTGCGCCTGATCGAGCCGACCGCCGGCACGGTGCGGTTCGACGGGCAGGACGTGCTCGCTTTCGACGCCGAGGCGCTGCGCCGCTTCCGCCGCCAGGCACAACTCGTCTTTCAGGACCCCTACGGCTCGCTCAATCCACGCATGACGGTCGGCGAGATTCTCGCCGAGCCGCTCGCGCTGCACACGACGCTGTCGTCCGCCCGGCGCGCCAAGCGCGTCGCCGAGCTGCTCGACATGGTCGGGCTTCCGGCGTCGGCGGCGCGCCGCTATCCGCACGAGTTCTCCGGCGGCCAGCGCCAGCGCGTCGCCATCGCGCGCGCGCTCGCGGTCGAGCCGAAGCTCGTCATCTGCGACGAGCCGGTTTCGGCCCTCGACGTGTCGATCCGCTCGCAGATACTCAACCTCTTGCGCGAGCTGCAGCGCCGGCTCGGCCTCGCCTACGTCTTCATCTCGCACGACCTCGCGGTGGTGAAGCACATCGCGGACCGCGTCGCCGTCATGAACCTCGGCCGCATCGTCGAGACCGCGCCGGCCGATGAGCTCTTCGCCCATCCGCGCCACCCCTACAGCCACGCGCTGATCTCGGCGATTCCGGTGCCCGATCCGACGGCGCGGCGCGACCGCGTGGTGCTGCAGGGCGATCTGCCGAGCGCGCTCGCGCCGCCGTCCGGCTGCCGCTTTCATACCCGCTGCCCGCACGTCATCGCGCGCTGCCGCGAGGAGGTGCCGGCGCTGATCGACGATGCCGGCCATGCCACCGCCTGCCACCGCTGGCGCGAGCTGCCGGCGCGCGCGGTCGCGCCCACGGGCACCGCCCAATCCCCTGCGCTGACGCGCCTCATGGCGGCATTTGCCCGGGTATCGGACGTTGAGCCAGCCCGCGGTGTTGATACAGTCGAGACTTCGTAGCCCGGATGGAGCGAAGCGAAATCCGGGGCGTTCATCCGGGTTGCTGTGGCCGTGTGCGTGAAAACGAGGGGATCGGCAATGAAATTCTGGCGCATCGCGGCAGCGGCCGCTCTATTCGCCTTGGCGTGCGGCACCGCCGCCGCGCAGACCACGCTCAAGATCGGGCTTGCCGAGGATCCCGACATCCTCGATCCGACGCTCGCGCGCACCTATGTGGGGCGCATCGTCTTCGCGTCGATGTGCGACAAGCTGTTCGACATCGACGAGAAGCTCAACATCGTGCCGCAGCTCGCGCTCTCGCACGAGACCTCGTCGGACGGCAAGACCGTCACCATCAAGCTGCGTCCGGGCGTCAAGTTCCACGACGGCGAGCCGTTCGATGCCGCGGCCGCCAAGTATTCGATCGAGCGCCACCTCACCATGACGGGCTCGTTCCGCAAGCCGGAGGTCGCGGCGATCGACCGCGTCGAGGTGGTCGATCCGCTCACCATCCGCATCATCCTCAAGACGCCGTATGCGCCGCTCATCGCCCAATTCACCGACCGCGCCGGCATGATGGTCGCGCCCAAGGCCGCCCAGGCGACGGGGGACAAGTTCGGCCTGCATCCGGTTTGCGCCGGCCCGTACAAGTTCGTCGAGCGCGTTCAGCAGGACCACATCACGGTGGAGAAGTTCCAGGATTACTGGAACAAGGACAACGTTCACATCGACCGCATCGTCTACCAGACGATCGTCGACCCGACCGTACGGCTCGCCAGCCTCAAGTCCGGCGGGCTCGACGTTGCCGAGCGCCTGCTCGCGACCGACGTGAAGGACATCCGCGCCAATCCGAAGCTCCGCCTCGCGACCTCGGCCGGCCTGTTCTATCAGGGCATCACCATCAACGTCGGCGACAACGCGCGCGCCAAGGCGACGCCGCTCGGGACCTCCGCCAAGGTGCGTCAGGCGCTGAGCCTCGCGATCGACCGCGACGCGCTCAACCAGGTCGTGTTCAACGGCGAGTTCGTGCCCGGCAATCAATGGGTCAGCCCGCAGCATCCTTTTTACCAGAAGGCGTTTCCGGTGCCGAAGCGCGACGTTGCCAAGGCGAAGGCGCTCATGCGCGAGGCCGGCGTCACGGCGCCGTTTAGCGTCGACTTCATGGTGCCGAAGGGCGAAGCCGAGGCGATCGCCGAGGTGATCCAGGCGATGGCGAAGGACATCGGCATCGACCTGAAGATCCGGGTCACCGAGTTTGCCACCTCGCTCAAGCAAGCGGAGGCGTTCGAGTACCAGGCCTTCCTGATCGAGTGGAGCGGCCGCACCGATCCGGATGGCAACATCTTCGTCTTCGATATCTGCAAAGGCCCACAGAACGTCGCCGGCTTCTGCAACGCGGACGTTCGACCGGCTGCTCAACGAGGCGCGCATGCAGTCGGACGTTGCCGCCCGCAAGGCGACCTACGCGAAGCTGACCAGGATCCTGCTCGACCAGGATCCGATCATCTACCTCTACCACCGCAAGATCCTGATCGGGCTCAACGCCCGGGTCGACGGCTACAAGCAGATCCCCGACGGCCTCGTGCGCGTGGTCGGGCTAAGGTTGAAGTGATCGTCATTGCGAGCGAAGCGAAGCAATCTCGCGCCGCGGGTGACTACTTCCGCGAGATTGCTTCGTCGCGCTGCGCGCTCCTCGCAATGACAGATGGGGCGTAGATGCTGACCTTCCTCGGCAAGCGCTTCCTGCAGCTCATCCCGACGCTGTTCTTCGTGTCGGTGATGATCTTTTTGCTGCAGCACCTGCTGCCGGGCGACCCGGTGCTCGCCATGGCGGGCGAGGAGCGCGATCCGGCCGTGCTCGCGCAGATCCGCGCGCAGTATCACCTCGACCAGCCGTGGCCCGTGCAATACCTCGCCTGGATGTCGGGCGTGCTGCACGGCGACCTCGGCGAGTTCGATCCGCATGAAGGAGAGCGTGCGCGACCTGGTGCTGCAGAAGCTGCCGGTCACCGCCCAGCTCGCCGTGATGGCGATGGTCTTCGCGCTGGCGATCGGGCTCGCGACCGGCATCCTGGCGGCCGTGAAGAAGGACACCGCGTGGGACTATGCGGCGAGCGTTTTTGCGCTGTGGGGCCGGTCCACCCCGGCCTTCTGGCTCGGCATCATGCTGATCGTGCTGTTCGCCGTAAAGCTCGAGTGGCTGCCGGCCGCGGGCTACGTCAGCCCATGGGAGAACTTCGGGCAGAGCATCGCGTCGACCATCATGCCGGCCTTCGTGCTCGGCAATGCCAGCGCCGCCGTGATGATGCGCCACACCCGCAGCGCCATGCTCGACGCGCTCGGCAGCGACTATGTGCGCACCGCGCGCGCCAAGGGCCTCGCCGAGCGCAGCGTCATCCTCAAGCACGCGATGCGCAATGCGCTCACCCCGGTGATCACGCTCGGCGCGCTGGAGCTCGGCGGCTTCCTGTCCGGTGCGGTGCTGACCGAGCAGATTTTCTCGATTCCGGGTTTCGGCAAGCTGATCGTCGAGGCGGTGTTCACCCGCGACTACGCGGTGGTGCAGGGCGTCGTGCTGGTGACCGCGACCATCTACATCACGCTCAACCTGATCGCCGACGTGCTCTACGTCCTCGTCAATCCGCGGTTGCGCGCATGATCCCGAAAAAGCATGCCCCGGACGTGATCCGGGGTGGATACCGGGTTTCGGACCAGATCATGCGCCAGCGCATGATCCCGAAAAGTGGGCACCGGTTTTCGGGCAAGATCATGCGCCAAAAGGTCTAGCCATGGCCGATATCGCCTTCGATGCCGCGCTTGCCCGCGACGCCGCCCAGGTCGAAAGCCCGGCGCGCCGCGCGCTGCGCCGTCTCGTGCGGCGCAAGGGTGCGCTCGTCGGGCTCGCCGTGATCGCCCTGTTCGTCGCGGCCGCGGTGCTGGCGCCGCTGATCGCGCCCTTTGATCCGACGGCGCAGGGCTGGACGACCGTGCGCAAGCCGCCCTCGTGGCTCCACTGGTGCGGCACCGACGAGGCCGGCCGCGACATTCTCTCGCGCGTGATCTTCGGCGCGCGCGCCTCGCTCGAGGCCGGCGTGATCTCGGTCTGCATCGCGCTCGGCATCGGCGTGCCGCTCGGGCTCACGGCCGGCTATCTCGGCGGCTTCGTCGATGCGCTGATCTCGCGCCTCACCGACGCCATGCTGGCCTGCCCCTATCTCATCCTCGCGATCGCGCTGGCGGCGTTCCTCGGGCCCAGTCTTGGCGACGCGATGATCGCGATCGGCGTTGCCACCACGCCGATCTTCATGCGCCTGACGCGCGGCCAGGTGATGGCCGTCAAGGTCGAGGACTATGTCGAGGCCGCGCGCGCCGTCGGCAACCCGCGCTGGCGCATCGCGCTGGTGCACATCCTGCCCAACATCCTGCCGGCGCTTGCCGTGCAGGCCTCGCTGTCGATCGCCGCCGCCATCATCGCCGAAGCGAGCCTCTCCTTCCTCGGCCTCGGCCAGCAGCCGCCCGATCCGTCCTGGGGCAGCATGCTCAACGCCGCGCAGCGCTTCCTCTCCAACGCCCCCTGGATGGCCGTGTGGCCCGGCCTCGCCATCTTCCTCACCGTGATGTCCTTCAACCTCCTCGGCGACGGCCTGCGCGACGCGCTGGATCCGCGCGAGCGCTAGTGTCGCACTCGTCATGCCCAGGCTTGTCCCGGGCATCCACGTCTTTTATTGCGGCAGCCAAGACGTGGATGGTCGGGCATAGGCGAGCGAAGCGACGCCGCTCTTCGAACGGCTATGCCCGGCCATGACGAAAGCCCGAGAATTCAAATGCTGAAAAAAATCGCTGCAGTCCTGAGCCTCTGCTTCGCGGTCGCCACCGCCCACGCCGCCACCTACCCCACGCACCCCGTCACCCTCGTCGTCGCCTTCACGCCCGGCGGTCCGAGCGACGTGCTCGCCCGCATCGTCGGCCTTGAGCTCGAGAAACTCCTGCACCAGCCGGTCGTCATCGAGAACCGCCCCGGCGGCTCCGGCAACATCGCGGCCGAGTACGTCGCGCACGCGGCGCCCGACGGCTACGTGCTGCTGATGGGCAACAACGGCATCCTCGCCACCAACAACAGCCTGTTCAAGAATCTCAAATACGACGGCGCCAGGGACTTTGCGCCGATCAGCATGGTCGGCACGCAGCCCAACATCCTGGTGGTGCATCCGGGCGTGCCGGTGCATTCGGTCGCCGAGCTGATCGTGCTCGCGAAGACCGAGCCCGGCAAGCTCAACTACGGCAATTCTGGCTTCGGCGCCGCCGCCCACCTTTCGGCCGAGCTGTTCAAGGCCGAGGCGCATGTCGACCTCGTCGGCATCAACTACAAGGGCGCCGCGCCCGCGCTGCAGGACGTGATCGCCGGCCGCGTGCAGGTGATGTTCGCGACCTCCGCCTCCGTGATGGGCCACATCAAGTCCGGCCTGGTCCGCCCGCTCGCGGTCACCACCGCGAAGCGCTTCTCGCTGCTGCCTGACCTGCCGACCGTCGCCGAGACGCTGCCGGGCTTCGACGCCACCACCTGGCACGGCCTCGTCGCCCCCGCCGGCACGCCGCCCGACGTGATCGCGACGCTCGACCGCGCGACCCTCGAGGCACTCAACGACCCCGACACGCGCAAGCGCCTCACCGATCTCGGCGTCGAGGTCGGCGGCACCTCGCCACAGGAGTTCGCCGCCTACATCAAGCGCGAGATCCCGAAATGGGCCGCCGTGATCAAGGCGTCGAGCGCGAAGATGGAGTGATCCTGCGGGCCTGTGGTCCTCCCGGAACGGGAGCACGCGATCGCTGCAGATATATCGGGCCACTATCGTCTCACCGAGATCGGCGCAAAGCGGCTAAGTTCTCCGCCCCCATTGTGCTTTGCACTCTGCACCCCCATGTAGCCATGGACGGGAGCAGCGCTTTGCTCGTGAGCCGCCCAAAGCGGTAACGGATCGAAGTCTCCACTTCTCCAATCGCCAGCCCTGCCGCCGTCGGCAGGCACGATCGATCTGAAAATCGACTCTGTGGGTCGCGGGTGCTGTCGACACCCGCAAATTCGCACGTGCGTGCGCCATCGGCGCTCACGGTTCAGGGACCTGTCCCTGCGCCAAGCTTTTCCCTGCGTTAAGCCCGGCCAGACGTTGTCCCAGCCGAACACGAGGTAACGGTCATGGTGATTGAACATGCGTGCGCGCATGCCCTGCCCAAGCCTTGGGGTGTTCTTGATCTGCGTCCCTGGAGCGACGCGCGCCACGACGGCGATGACGGCGGCGCGATTGGTGAAATCCGCTATGAGCGCCCCGCGAAGGCGCCCGCGGATTCGTCGCTCTTGCTGAAGTTGTTGTTCACGAACCAGCCGCTGTCGATCCAGGTTCATCCGGACGATACGCTCGCGCATGAGATGGACCTGCCGCGCGGAAAGACCGAAGCCTGGTACATCCTCAGCGCTGCGCCCGGCGCCAAAGTCGCCCTCGGCCTCAATCAGCGTCTCACGCGACCGCAATTGCGGGAGGCAGCCGGCGACGGCTCGATTGCCGATCTTGTTCGGTGGCAGACCGTGTCGGCGGACGACATCGTTGTCGTTCCCGCCGGGACGATCCACGCGATCGGCGCCGGCCTCGTGATCGCAGAGATTCAGCAGCGCAGCGACGCGACGTTCCGTCTGTTCGATCATGGCCGGCGACGTGAGCTGCACGTCGAGCAGGCAATTGCCGCGGCGGACGCCGGACCTTTCGATCTTCGAGTCGTGCCGAAGCAGCTCTCGGACGCGCGGACCCTGCTGGTCTCGAATCCGCACTTCGTATTCGAACGGCTCGATCTTGCAGCAAATTCCGCCTGGCGCCTGGAAGCGGAACGAGAAACCTGGCTTCTCGCCGTCAATGGCGGGGCGCGCGTTGGATCATTCGATCTCAAAACAGGCGACGCCGTCTTCGTGCAGTCGGACGAGGCCGACATTCATGCCGGCGCGGCCGGCATGGTCGGCCTCGTGGCCTACACCGGCGGCGGCCCGGTTGCGAACCTGCTGCGCGACTTGAGCGAGCCGCCGTCGGTGACTGCAGCGCGACGACACGAGACGCAGGCGCCAATCCCGCTCGCGCGCGCAAAGGGGGCCCCGACGGACGTGCGCCTGGAAACATCCAAATGACGTTGCTTCAGCGTGTGGCCTTCATCGGCAATCATCTTCCGCGCCGTTGCGGGATCGCCACCTTCACCCATGATCTTCATCGGGCAGTGTCGACGGCGCGCCCGAATCTCGAGACCTGCGTCGTCGCCATGACGGATCCGGGTCGCATCTATGACTACCCCCCGGCCGTGGGCTTTCAGATTCACGAGGACGCCGTCGGCGACTACGTCAAGGCCGCCAGGTTCCTGAACGAGGGGGGCTTCGACGTTGTTTCCCTTCAGCACGAATACGGAATTTTTGGCGGCGAGGTCGGTCGACATGTCATCGAGCTCCTGTCGCGCCTCGACATGCCGATCGTGACCACGCTTCACACCGTTCTCGCGCAACCGGCGCCCGCCCAGCGCGACGTTATGCGTCGGATCATCGATATGTCGGCGAAGGTGGTCGTCATGTCGGAAAAGGGGAGCGACTTTCTTCGTGCCGCTCATGCGGTGCCGGCCCGCCGGATCGAGATCATTCCGCACGGAATACCCGACTTCCCGTTCGTCGAATTGCATCATTCCAAGGCGAAATTCGGCTTCGGCGGAAAGACGATCATTCTCACGTTCGGTCTGCTGTCGCCGAACAAAGGCATCGAGATCATGCTCGACGCCATGCCGGCGATCGTCAGGTCGTGCCCGAACGCCGTCTATGTCGTTCTTGGCGCGACCCATCCGCACCTTGTGCAGCAACAGGGCGAGACCTATCGCGACGGCTTGACGGCGCGCGTGCGGCAGCTCGGCATCGAAGACCACGTCGTCTTCTTCAACCAGTTCGTCGAGCAGGCCACGCTGCTGGACTTCATTTCGATGTGCGACGTCTATGTGACGCCTTATCTCAACGAGGCGCAGATGACCTCGGGCACGTTGGCCTACAGCTTCGGACTGGGCAAGGCCGTGGTATCGACGCCCTACTGGCACGCCGCGGAATTGCTGGGTGACGGAAGCGGAATCCTGGTTCCGTTCGGCGATGCCGGGGCGCTGAGCGCCGAGATCGCCGGCCTGCTGACCAACGATGTCCGCCGGCATGCCATGCGCAAGCGGGCCTATGCGGCGAGCCGATCGATGACGTGGCCGCAAATCGCCGAGCGCCATCTCTCGGTCTTCGCGTCCGCGCGTACGCATGCCGCGATCGGCAAGCCGGCTTCGATCGAACCGATTGTCTCCGGCAGCAAGGCAATCGCCATCCCGCACATGCAGATCGGGCATTTCCTCTCGCTTTGCGACAGTACGGGCATGCTCCAGCACGCCGTCCATTCGATACCGAATCGCGCGCACGGATACTGCGTCGACGACAACGCGCGTGCCCTGCTGTTCGCGAGCCTGCTTGCGGACTCCGGCGAAACGCAATTGCCTGCGACGATCACCGCGGCCTTTGCGGCCTTCATCCAGCATGCGTGGAACCCGGACGTTCGCCGGTTCCGGAATTTCATGAGCTACGACCGCCATTGGCTGGAAGAGTTGGGCTCGGAAGACAGCCATGCCAGGACGCTTTGGGCCTTGGCCGAATGCGCACGCCGGGACGCCGATTCGTCTCGCCGCAAATGGGCTGCGGCGCTCTTCAAGGCGGCGCTTCCGGTCGTCGAGGAATTCTCGTCGCCGCGGGCCTGGGCTTTCTCGCTCCTCGGGCTCGACGCCTATTGCGGCCTGGTGATTGGAGACCAGTTCGCCGATCGGATGCGGAGGCTCCTGGCAGACAAGTTGATGTCCTTGTTTGCTGCAACGCAGACCAAAGACTGGCCCTGGTTCGAAGACCTGCTTGCATATGACAATGCGCGGCTTCCGCAGGCGCTGATCCAGACGGGCTTGACGACGCGCGCGTCGTCCTATGTCGATGTCGGCGTCCGTTCGCTCCGTTGGCTCATGTCGCTTCAGACCACGTCATCGGGCAGCTTCAGACCGGTCGGGACCGAGAGCTTCGGCAGGATCCGCCAGAGGCCCGCGGCATTCGATCAGCAGCCGATCGAGGCGTCGGCAACGATCTCCGCCTGCCTTGCCGCATGGCGGGCGGATGGCGGCGCGGAATGGCCGGCCGGGGCGATGCGGGCGTTCGGTTGGTTCCTGGGCGAAAATGACTTGCAGACGGCACTCATCGATTCTGATACGGGCGGTTGTTCGGATGGGCTCCATCCGGATCGAGCCAATCAGAACAAGGGTGCGGAGTTGGCGCTGGCGTATCTGCTTGGCTGCGTCGAGATACGACAATTCGACAGGGCTGCCGCCACGGACCGAACGAGACCCGCAGCCAGAATGACTCGCCGCGCCGTCAATGGCGCGATCGTGCCGTGGACGACACCAGGGGGCATTTTTGTCTCACTCCCGATTCTTAAATCGCCAAAACTTGTGTCTGCGCCCGGATCCGGCCAGGGTCGTCGTGCGACCCTTCCGGCCGGCGACTGAGCCGAGGGACCTCAACCCGACCGACAAGACGCGGGCCAACCATATCGTCGACAGGGTTCTTCGCCTCGATGCCGAGTCTGCCGCGCAACAACTGGACGACGTGCTCGAAAATTTCGCGGGCCGCCACCGAAACCTGCTTGAGATTTTCGAGACGCGCGCCAAGGATATGGAAGAGGCGTTCGCGCCGCACGCGGCATTGAATCAAACGCAACGCCGCCTGATCGGTGCGTATTTTCTCCACGAGTACTCGTTCGAGGCGTCGGCCTTGTTCAACCCGAGCATCGTCCGGCACCCCGATCAGTCCGGCGCACCGGACAAGGGTTGTCGATTCATCTTGAGCCTTCGCGCCGTCGGCGAAGGGCATGTGTCATCGCTGACGTTCCGGTCCGGCACCATCGCGGCGGACGGATGCGTCGCCGTCGATCCGACCGCGCGGCTCGCGTCGGTCCCGAAAGTCCGAACCAGGACGACCGGGTCCAATGGCGACGATATCGAGGTGGTCTTCCTGGCGGACGAAGAACTGAGCGAACGAGTCATCTTTCCGATGACCGTCGCGCAGGCCAACGGTATCGAGGATGCCCGCTTCGTCGAGTTCGACGACGATGGCCGAAAGACGTTCTACGCCACATATACGGCCTACAGCGGCAGGGCCATCCGCTCCGAGCTGCTCCAGACGACGGATTTCCGATCGTTCCGGATGAGCCCGCTCGGCGGGTCGGCGGCCGGCAACAAGGGCATGGCCCTGTTCCCGCGGAAGATCGATGGCCGCTATGCGATGATCGGACGGCAGGACAACGAGAATCTCTATCTCATCTTTTCCGACGATCTCCACACGTGGGACGGCGGTCGCCCCATCCTTGCGCCCAAGTATCCGTGGGAATTCGTGCAGATCGGCAACTGCGGGTCTCCCGTCGAGCTCGACGACTGCTGGCTGCTGCTGACGCACGGGGTCGGTCCGGTGAGGAAATATTCGATCGGGGCGGCTCTGCTCGACAAGAAGGATCCCTCGAAGGTTCTCGCGCGCTCGCGCGAGCCGCTCGTGTACCCTGAACCCACGCAACGGGAGGGCTACGTGCCCAATGTCGTCTATACTTGCGGCGCGATGCGTCACGGCGATCAGATCATGTTGCCCTATGCGGTGTCCGACACTTTCACCAATTTCGCGACGATCGGGATTACGGCGCTGATGCGGGCCATTGCGGGCTGAGAGCCACCATGCATGCACTCTTCATTGGCCAGACCTATATCGACGTCACGTTTCTGACCGACCAGATGCCGACCGGCGACGAGAAGCACGTGGCCTCGGCCTACGCCGTTTCGTTCGGCGGCAACGCGGTCACCGCAGCCTTCTGCTGTGCGAAGCTGGGAATTGAGCCGGATTTGCTCGCGACCGTTGCCGACGACTGGCTCGGTCGCATGTTTCTCGACATGGCATCGCGGTATCGCATCCCGGTCCACGCCAGGAAGGTCAGGACGTTGTCGTTGTCGTTCATCATGCCGAATGACGGCAAGCGGGCGATCGTGCGCTGCCGCGACGACGACTATCTTCACTCCTATCCCCTCCTCAACCTCTCGGGCTGCCGCGCGCTGCACGTCGATGGGCACCAGCCGGATGCGGCAATTCACTACGCGCGGCTGTGCCGGGAAGCCGGCATTCTCACGTCGCTCGACGGGGGCGGGCTTCGCTCGAACACGCACGACCTCCTCGGCTTCATCGACGTTGCGATCGTGGCCGAGCGCCTGTGCGAGCAGATGGGGCACGCGCCGGCAGCGATGCTGGACTATCTCAAGAGCCGGGGCTGTCGGGTTGGCGGGGTCACGCTCGGCCCGCGCGGCCTCGTCTGGTACGATGAGACGGGCTCCGTGCGGACGGCCCCGGCATTTGCGCTCCCGTCCGATCGCGTCATCGACACCAGCGGAGCCGGCGACGTCTTCCACGGCGCCTACGTCTATTCCTATCTCACCCATCCGGCGGCGAGTTGGGAGGATCATTTCGACTTCGCGCACGCGGCGGCCGCCCACAAGATCCAGCATCTCGGCAACGAGGCGGGCTTGCCGACGCTTGCCGACATCGCGGCGGTCGAGCGCGAGTTTGCAGGGTCGGACCGGAACGCGACCGCAAGCCGGCACGTCCGCTCGACGTCTTCGTCGGCATGACCGATTGCGATGCGGGTCAGCTCTTGAATCCGCCCGCCGGATGCCACCATTTGCCGGCGATCGCGACGCCCTCCGACACGATGCGCTTGTCGCCGGTCAGGTGCTCGCCGACGACGTCGACGTAGTCGAACTGGCCCTCCTTGATCGACAGCACCGTGGCGTCGCCGACGCTGCCCGGCTTGAGGCTGCCGAGCTCGGGCCGCTTGAGCGCCATGGCGGCGTTGACGGTCGTCGCCGCGATCACGTCGTTGAGCGGCATGCCCATGCACAGGAACTTCGACAGCGTCGTGACCTGATCGAACGCCGGGCCATCGATGCACAGCGCGTGAACGTCGGACGAGATCGTGTCGGGGTAGAAGCCGTTCGCCAGCATGCCGCGCGCGGTCTTGAACGCGAACGAGCCCTTGCCGTGGCCGATGTCGAAGATGACGCCGCGCGCGCGCGCGCGCCGCACCACGTCCTTGACGCGGCCCTGCGGGTCGAGCGGCGTGTTGGGGAAGGGGCGGAACGCGTGGGTGAGCACGTCGCCCGGGCGCAGCCGCTCGACCACCTCCTCGTAGCTCGGCGGCGGAAAGTCGATGTGGCACATCAGCGGCAGGCCGGCCTCGTTTGCGGCCTGCAGCGCGATGTCGAGCGGCGCCGTGCCCGAGGTGCCGCTGGCGTGGCGGCCGACCCGCACCTTGATGCCGATGATCACGTCGCGGTTGGCCTCGGCGACCGCGACGGCCTCGGCCGGCGCCATGAGCCGCATCTCCGCGCTCTCGCCCACCATCACGGTCTTGGAGAACGCGTAGATGCCCGCGAACGACACGTGCAGATAGGCGAGGATGCGCACCGCTGAGGGCTCGATCACGTGCTTGCGGAAGCCGGCGAAATTGCCGGGGCCGGCGCTGCCGGTGTCGATGGCCGTAGTGACGCCGCTCTTGCGGCAGAAATCCTCGGCGTCGATGCCGAGCGACGTGCCGCCCCAATAGACGTGTGTATGCAAGTCGATAATTCCAGGTATTATCATACGACCAGCAACATCGCGCACATCGGTCATGGCGTCCGGCTCGAGTCGCGGACCGATCTTCGCAACCTTGCCGCCCGCGAAGCCGACATCGCCGACCTGGTCGAGCTTCTGCGACGGGTCGATGATCCGCCCGCCCTTGAGGATGAGATCGAATGCCATGTGTCAGCCTCCCGTGCCGCCAGCCGCCATTCTGGCAGACGGGCAATTTTGGCAGAAGCTCCTAACTGGGATAACAGCAATGATTTCAATGCCGGCGGTCGCTGGCGCGATGACCCGATTGCGGGCATCCTTCTGGCGCGAAGGACGCGCGCGGAGGAACGCCATGGCGGGCAACGACCCGAAATCGGATCACAAGTCGGATCACAAATCGGACCACATGGGCAACCCGATTGGCGGTGGCGTCGCGATCGGCGACCTGCGCCCGCATGTCGCCTACACCGATCTGCGCGAGTGGCTCGCCGAGGCCGAAAAACTCGGCGAGGTGCGCGAGGCGAAGGGGCTGTCGTGGGAAAAAGACATCGGCATGGCGTCCGAGGTCATTCTGCACGACGAGAACGCACCCTGCGTGCTGTTCACCGAGGTGCCGGGCACGCTCAAGGGCAGCAAGGTGCTGGTGAACTTTTTCGGCGGCCAGCGCCAGCGCATGACGCTCGGCTTCCCCAACCATCTCTCCAAGCTGGAGCTCTCCGAGGCCTTCCGCACCCACTACATGGCCGACCTCAAGCGCATCCCGCCGCGCTACGTCAATGACGGCCCGGTGTTCGAGAACACGATCACGGGCGACGCGGTCGACGTAACGGTCTTCCCGACGCCGAAATGGCACGACGCCGACGGCGGCCGCTACATCGGCACCGGCAGCTTCAACGTCACCCGCGATCCCGACGAGGGCTGGATCAACTGTGGCACCTACCGGGTGATGATCCACGACAAGCAGACGGTCGGCTTCTACATCTCGCCCGGCAAGCATGGCCGCATCCAGCGCGACAAGTATGAGGCGCGCAAGGAGCCGATGCCGGTCGCGATCGTGGTCGGCTGCGATCCGATGTCGTTCCTGATGGCGTCGAGCGAGGTGCCCTACGGCGTATGCGAGTACGACGTGATCGGCGGCATCCGCGGACAGGCGGTCGACGTCGTCAAGGCGCCGATCACCGGCCTGCCGGTGCCGGCCAATGCCGAGATCGTCATCGAGGGCTTCGTGCAGCCCGGCAACGTCAAGCCCGAGGGGCCGTTCGGCGAGTGGATGGGCTACTACGGCAGCGACGTGCGCGACGAGCCCGTGATGGACATCAAGGCGATCTATCACCGCAACGATCCGATCCTGCTCGGCTGCGCGCCGCAGCGCCCGCCCGACGAGATCGCGCGCTACCGCGCGCTCACCCGCTCCGGCATCGTGCGCGAGAACATCGTCAAGGCCGGCGTGCCCGACGTCGTCGCGGCCTGGGCGCACGAGATCGGCACCGCGCGCCTGCTCCTCGGCGTGTCGATCCGACAGCGCTATCCGGGCCACGCCACGCAGGCCGGCCACGTCGCCGCCATGTGCCACGCGGGCGCCTATGCGGGCCGCTACGTCATCGTCACCGACGACGACATCGACGTGTCGAACCTCGACGAGCTGATCTGGGCGATGCTGACGCGCTCCGATCCCGCCACCTCGATCGACATCATCCGCAATGCCTGGTCGACCCCGCTCGACGTGCGCATCGAGCCCGAGCGCAAGGCCGCCGGCGACTTCACCAACAGCCGCGCCATCATCAACGCCTGCCGCCCCTGGCACTGGCGCGACAAGTTTCCCAAGGTGAATGCCCCGACGCCCGAAGCCGCGCGCGAGGCACGGCGAAGGTTCGGGTATTTGCTGAAGTAATTTGCTCGGACCTCACTCCGCCTCATGGTGAGGAGCGTCGCGCCGCGACGCGTCTCGAACCATGGACCACGAGTCGATGCGGCGCCACAGCGGCCGCCCTCGTCCTTCGAGACGCGTGTCGTCGCAACTGCGACGACAAGCTCCTCAGGATGAGGGCGGGGTTAGTGTTGCGCGCCTGCAATCCATCGCAGCAATCGCGCTGATGTTCCCTCTGGTCCGCGGCCCAGTTCCGCCCGGTCCAAGCATTTGGGCGCAGCCATCTCTATCGTACGGGGGTCACTACCGGTTCTGATTCCGGTCCCCCATCCACCCGGCGTCAGAACACGATGGGCCGGGCGCAAGCCCGGCCCATCACGCTTACTGCGCCTTGATTCCCTTCTCGCGGATGATCCGACCCCAGCGCGCATATTCGTCCGCCAGATACTTGGCGAACTCGGCCGGCGTATCGGCCGCCGGCACCACGCCGGTCGCCGCGAGCTTCGCCCGCACCTCGGGCTCCTTCATCACGGCCGCCATCGCCGCATTGAGCCGCGCGACCACGGCGGGCGGCGTCTTCGCCGGCGCGAGCACGCCGGCCCATTGATCCGCGGCCGTGTCGGCAAAGCCCTGCTCCAGGAAGGTCGGCACCTCGGGAAAGATCTCCGAGCGCCGATGCGAGGTCGCGGCGAGCGCCTTGATCTTGCCGGCACGAATTTGCGCGATCACGGTCGGGCCGTCGCCGAACAGCGCGTCGAGCGTGCCGCCGAGCAGGTCGGTCATCGCCGGCGCGGCGCCGCGATAGGGCACCTCGACCAGCTTGATCCCGGCCGCCGACTGGAACAATTCGGCGCCGAGATGCGACACCGAGCCGAGGCCCGTGATCGCGATGGTGATCCTGCCGGGCCTTTGGCGCGCCAGCGCCGCAAGGTCGCGCGCCGAGCTCGCCGGCATCGCGGCGTTCACGACCAGCATGGTCGAGTTGTAGGCGACGCGGCCGACCCCGACGAAGTCGCGCAGCGTATCGTAGGGCGCCGGCTTGAGATGCGGATAGACCGTCGCGACGCCCGCCGTGGTGAGATAGAGCGTGTAGCCGTCCGGCTCCGCCTTGGCGACGAACTCGGCCCCGAGCGCGCCATTGGCGCCGGTGCGATTCTCCACCACGACCGGCTGCCCGAGCGGCCCGCGCAGTCGGTCGGCGAGCAGCCGCGCCATGTAGTCGGCGGTCCCGCCGGCCGCGAAGCCGACCACGAGCTTGATCGGACGGGTCGGGAAGTCCTGCGCAAGCGCGGATGTGACGGCGAGCGCGATGAACGCGAATGCCAGATGGATGATAGAGCGATTCATCTTGTTACCCGTATTGCCGCGTCTGCGCCCTCTCCCCCGCTTGCGGGGGAGGGGACCGCAGGCTCAGTGCTTACTCTCTTTCCACCGCGATCATATGCGTCACCTTTGGCTCGCCCTCGAGATGGAAGCGCAGCACCTCGTCCTGCTGCACGCGGTCCGCATTGGTGACGCGCTCGTGCTGGCGTAGATGCTCGAGCCAGGACTCGACCAGGAACGTTTCGACAAGGCGCGCCGGGTCGGCGGCGTCCTCGAATACGCCCCAGCGATAGGCGCCATCGCGCCGGCGCTCGTGGCCGAGCCGGTCGAGGGCCGTGAGGAAGGCGCGGCGCTTGGCCGGATCGATGCGGTACTCGACCGTCACCAGCACCGGCCCGCGGTCCTGCTCGATCTCGTGGCTCACGACCGGCGCGGCCCAGTGCAGCGACGGCGTGAGGTCGATGCCGGCGCCGGTCTGCAAGTGCCAGCGCCAGGTCAGCGGGATGACGAGCAGCGCGCCGCCCGCCGCGATGAAGTGCGCAAGCGACAGGCTCCATAGCGCCGCCACTTGGCCCCACAGCGCGCTGCCGGCCATGTGGCTGCCGAAATAGACCGTCATGAAGATCGCGAGCCCGCGCGCCCGCACCCATTCGGGCAACGCAAGTTGCGCCGAAATGTTGAGGCTCGACAATGCCGCGATCCAGGCGACGCCGCCCAGCAGGCTCGCGGCGAGCGCCGTCAACGTGCTGTGCGCGAGGCCGAACATGACCAGCGCGAGCGCGGTGCCGGCGGTCGCGACGGCAACCAGGCGATCGGCGCCGAGCTTCTCCTTGGCCCAGGGCAGCGCGAAGGCGCCCAAGATCGCGCCCACGCCGATCGCGCCGAGCAGGACGCCGAAGATCTCCGGCCCGGCCGCGATCTGGTCGCGCGCGACGAGCGGCAGCAGCGCCCAGTAGGCGCTGGCGAATACGAAGAAGCCGATCGCGCGGACGAAGGTCGCGCGCAGTTGCAGGCTGTGCCGCGCGTAGCGGAAGCCGCCGCGGATCGCGCCGAAGAACCGCTCCGCCGGAAGCTGCGCGGTGCTGCGCCGCGGCGGGCGCCACCACAGGAGGCCGCCATTGATGCCGAGGTTGCTGGCCGCATTGATCCAGAACGGCGCCGCGAGGCCGAACGCGGCCGTCAACGCGCCGCCGAGCGCGGGCCCGATCGCGCGGCTGATGTTGAAGCCGATGCTGTTCGCCGCGATCGCGGCAGGCAGGTCCGGCTTCGGCACGAGCGAGGGCGCGGTCGCCTGCCAGGCGGGCGCCGTCAGCGCCCCGAACGCACCGATGAGAAACGTGAAGACCAGCAAGGTCCGGGGCGTCACGAGATTGAGCGTGACGAGGGCGGCGAACGCGGCGGCGACCACCGTGTTGGCGATCTCGCCGCCGATCAGGAAGCGCCGGCGGTCGACGATGTCGGCGAGCGCGCCGGCCGGGATCGCGCACAGGAAGATCGGCAGGCTGGCGGCGACCTGCACGAGCGAGACCACCAGCGGGTCGGGGTTGAGGCTCGTCATCAGCCAGCTCGACGCCGCCGAATACATCCAGGTGCCGAGGTTCGACACGAGGCTCGCGGTCCAGATCACCGTGAAGGCCGGATGGCGGAACGGGCTCAGAGCCGAGCCGCGCCGTTTCGGCTCGACCGGCGGCGGCCGTTCGCTTGACAAGTGTTCGGGGCGAGTCGGATGCATATATACGGCGTCCAGGGTTTCCAACCGTGCGGCCGGCCCGCACGATGCATGAACGGCCGCCTATCGTAAACGCATTCGAGGCGCACGCGTATGGCCGCTCCGACCAAATCGATCGTCGACACGCGCGGCGACCAGATGTTCCCGACGCTCGATCCGGACGAGATCGAGCGCATGCGCCGCTTCGGCGAGCTGCGCCAGTTCGCTGAAGGCGACGCCATCGCGCGCGCGGGCGAGCCCTCGCCCGGCCTGTGCGTCGTCCTCGCCGGCGCGATCGAGATCATGCGGCACGACGAGATGGGCCGCGCGGTGCCGATGGTCACGCACCTGCCCGGCGCCTTCATCGGCGAGCTCGCCCAGCTCTCCGGCCGGCCGGCGCTGACCGATGCGATTGCGCGCAAGGCGTCCGAGGTGGTGGTCATTCCGCCCGAGCGCCTGCGCGCCCTGCTGGTCGCCGAGGCGGAGCTCGGCGAGCGCATCATGCGCGCGCTCATCCTGCGCCGTGTCGCGTTGCTGGAGACCGGCGCGGGCGGGCCGGTGATCGTCGGCCGCCCGACCAATGGCGACGTGCTGCGGCTCGAGGTGTTCCTGCGCCGCAACGGCCATCCGCACCTGCGTCTCGATCCGGACACCGATGCCGAGGCGAACGCGCTGATCGATCGCTTCCACGTCGACAGGGGCGAGCTGCCGATCGTGCTGTGTCCGGGCGGCCAGATGCTGCGCAACCCGAGCGAGGTCGCGCTGGCGCGCTGCATCGGCCTGGTCGGGCCGCTCGATCCCGACCGCGTCTACGACGTCGCCGTCATCGGCGCGGGACCCGCGGGCCTCGCGACGGCCGTCTACGCGGCCTCGGAAGGATTGTCCGTGCTCGTCGTCGACTGCCGCTCGTTCGGCGGCCAGGCGGGGGCGTCGGCGCGCATCGAGAACTATCTCGGCTTTCCGACCGGCATCTCCGGCATCGCGCTGATGGCGCGCGCCTACAACCAGGCGCAGAAATTCGGCGCCGAGATCGCGATCCCGACCGAGGCGACGACGCTCGACATTGCCCGCGCGGCCGGCTCGCCGCGCTTCACGCTGCGCTTCGGCGGCGACGAGCACGTGCGCGCCCGCGCCGTCGTGATCGCAAGCGGCGCGCGCTACCGCCGGCTCAATGTCGACAACGCCGCCGCGTTCGAGTCGACCAGCCTGCACTTCTGGGCGTCGCCGCTCGAGGCGAAGCTGTGCGGCGGGCAGGAAGTCGCGCTGGTCGGCGCCGGCAACTCGGCCGGGCAGGCGACGGTCTATCTGGCGAGCCAGGCCGCCAAGGTGTGGATGCTGGTGCGCGGCCCGAGCCTCGCCGCGAAGATGTCGCGCTACCTGGTCGACCGCATCGCCGGCCTGCCCAATGTCGAGGTGCTCACGCAGGCCGAGATCACCGGTCTCGAGGGACGCGACGGCGTGCTCGAAGCCGTGCGCTGGCGCCACAACGGCGGCGAGACGCGCCGGCCGATCCGCCACGTGTTCAATTTCATCGGCGCCGATCCGAACACCGACTGGCTCGCCGGCGCCGGCATCGCGCTCGACCGGCGGGGCTTCATCCTGACCGGCGGCGACGGGCGCGGGCCGCTGGAGACGAACGAGCCCGGCATCTTCGCCATCGGCGACGTGCGCTCAGGCTCGACCAAGCGTGTGGCCGCCGCGGTCGGCGAGGGCGCGCAGGCAGTCGCGGCCGTGCATGCATGGCTCGCGGCTGACGGGGCGTAGCGCCCGCACTTTCACTCCTATTCTGCCTCTTCCGGCCCACCCTTCCAGCGCTTCACCGTCTTGGTCTCGATGCCGAATAGGTCGAGCAGGCGGCCGACCGTGTGGTTGACGATGTCGTCGACCGTCTTCGGCCGCGTGTAGAAGGCGGGCACGATCGGCGCCACGACGGCGCCGATGTCGGCGAGTATCGTCATCGTGCGCAGGTGGCCGCCATGCAGCGGCGTCTCGCGCAGCGCCAGCACCAGCCGGCGCTTCTCCTTGAGCACCACGTCGGCCGCGCGGGTGAGCAGCGAGCTGGTGACGCCGGTCGCGATCTCGCTCATGGTCCTGATCGAGCAGGGCGCGATCACCATGCCCATGGTCGGGAACGAGCCCGACGAGATCGAGGCGCCGATGTCGGCGACCGAATGGGCAACCGAGGCGAGCGCCTTCACGTCCTTCGGCTTCAGGTCGGTCTCGTAGGCGAGCGTCATCTCGGCCGACTTGCTCATGACCAGATGCGTCTCGATGTCGGTGTGGCGCAGCAGCTCGAGGATGCGCACGCCGTAGATCACGCCGGACGCGCCGGCAATCCCGACCACCAGCCGCTGCTTGTTTTTCGTTGTCATTCGGGTCCTCGGTGGGGAACGGCGGTCACTTGAGCGCGCCGATCAGCGTGTCGACCGCGGCGGGCGTGAGCTTTCGCCCCAGCGCTTGCTCGTAGGCCGCCAGGCTCGCCCGCGCGGCGGCCCTGGCCGATGGCGCCGGTTGCGACGCGAGACCGGACGCGAGTGCGTACATGGCCTCCTGCTGCAGGCGCTCCGATTCGAGCTCGATCGCCTTGATCTTCGTGCGGAACAATTCAGCCGGACCCTTGTCGAGCAGCGGCGCGTCGCTCTTGAGCTGGCGGCGCAGCGCGCGGATCGGCCCGATCACATCGGTCTGCCATGGCCGCACCTTGTCGGCGAGGCCTTTGACCTCGCCGGCCGCGAGCTGCCGCTTCTGCGATGCCAGCCAGAGGAGAAAGAGCACCACGTTGACGTCGACGCCGCAGTCGTCCTGCAGCTCCAGGCACGCCTCCGACACGCCGGCGCCGCGATAGTAGCCGAGCGAAAAAGTCCAGAACGGCGATGACTGGGGGAGGGGACCGGATTCGACGCTGCTCATGGCGACGATGTTATCACTTTCCCGCCGAGGAAAGCACTGATGCCAGCAGGTTGGCGCCATAGTCGGCCATCCCGCGCGGCTCCATATGCGGAGCGGCGCGCAAGAAATCCTTCACGGCGACGAGGGCCTCGGGCGCGCGCGCCGTCATGGTGGCGAGCACCTTTGCGACCTCGCCCTCGACCTGCGCCGACGGCGCGACCTTGCTGACCATGCCGATCTGCTGCGCCGCCTTGGCGTCGAGCTCGACCATGGAATAGACCAGCCAGGCGATCGCCTTGCGCGGCACCTTCGGCACCAGCGCCGACATGGCGAGCGTCGGCGGCAGGTCCTTCTCCATCTCGGGCAGCTTGAAGCGCGCCGTGTCGTGCGCGATCGTGACGTTGCAGGCGGACGCGATCGCCGAGCCGAAGCCGAAGGCTGCGCCCTGCACCACGCCGACGATCGGCTGGCGCGCATTGAGCATGGCGTCATAGGCATCGAGGATCGGCTCGCACACATTGGCGCGCATCGTCATCGCGGTCGGCGACGGCGGCCCGCCGCGCGGATCGCGGCCGCGGCAGAAGTCCGCGCCGTTGCCGCGCAGCGCGATCACCTTGGCGTCGCCCGCGCTCGCGGCGCGGAACGCTGCCGTCAGCTCACGCACGCCGTCGACCGGCAGCAGGTTGCCCTCGGCCGGGCGGTCGAGCGTGATGGTGACGACGGCGCCGTCGCGGGAGGATGTGACGTAGGTCATGGGGGAGAGTTCTCCTTTGATGTCATTGCGAGCGCACGCGAAGCAATCTCACTTCGCTTGCTCATGCGTTCGCGGGTCGAGATTGCTTCGCTGCGCTCGCAATGACGGGGGTGGGTGCCTCATACGCGCCCGCCTGCCGCAGCGCCTCGACGATGCGCGCCGGCGTCAACGGCGCCTCGCTGAAGCGCACCCCGAAGGGCGCGAGCGCATCCTCGATCGCGCCGACGATCGCGGCCGGGGCCGGGATCGTGCCGCCTTCGCCCGCGCCCTTGACGCCGAGCGGGTTGAGCGGATTCGGCGTCTCGATGTGCTCGATCGCGGCGCCCGGCACCTCGGGCGCGGTCGGCATCAGGTAGTCCATGAACGTCGTGCTCTGCGGCTGCGCGCTCGCGTCGTAGTGCATGTGCTCGAGCAGCGCATTGCCGACGCCGTGCGCGACGCCGCCCTGCACCTGGCCGTCGACGATCAGCGGATTGATGATGTTGCCGCTGTCGTGCCCGACCGTGTAGCGCAGCAGCGTGACGCCGCCGGTCGCCGGATCGACCTCGACTTCGGCCACATGGGTGCCGTTGCAGTAGGAAGCCTGCGGCGGCGTGAAGTACGCCGTGTGCTCGAGCCCCGGCGTCTGCCCGGCCGCGAAGGAGACGCCCGGCACGCCTTGCGCGAGCTTGGCGAGCTCGGCGAACGAGAGCGTCGGCTTGTTGCCGGTGCGCGCGATCGCGCGGCTGTCCTCGATGTCGATGTCGCTTTCCGGCACGCCCAGCGTCAGCGCCGCGAGCGCCGTGATCTGCTTGCGCACGCTCTGGCCCGAGATCAGCGCCGAGGAGCCCGCATTGATCGCCTGCCGGCTCGCGAAGGCGCCGACGCCTTGCGAGATCGCGGCCGTGTCCGCCATGGTCATCACCACGTCGTCGATGCGGCAGCCGACCTCGTCGGCAATGATCTGCGCGAGCGTCGTGCGCTGGCCCTGGCCCTGGTTGGTGGCGCCGGTCGCGACCGCCACCTTGCCGTTGGTAAGCACGCGCACCGTCACGCCCTCGAACGGCCCGAGTTCCGTGCCTTCGACATAGTTGCCCATGCCGATGCCGATGTAGCGCGCCTGCGCGCGCGCCGCCGCCTGCCGGGCGCGGAAGCCGTCATAGTCCGACAGCGCGAGAGCCGTGATCTGTCCGCGCGGAAAATCGCCGCCGTGATAGACCAGTGGCTTGCCGTCGCGGAACGTGAGGCCGACCGCGTAGGGCATCTGCTGGGGCGTAATCAGGTTGCGACGGCGCAGCTCGGCGCGGTCGAGGCTGAGCGCGCGCGCGGCGCGGTCCATCAGCCGCTCCATCACGAACACCGCCTGCGGTCGGCCGGCGCCGCGCACCGGCGTGGTTGCGACCTTATTGGTGAGCACGACCGTCATATCCAGCCGGTAAGCAGGCACGCGATAGGGTCCCGGCACTGTGACGGCCGCGATATAGGGCATGATGATGCCCCACGGCACGAAGGCGCCGGTGTCGTGCAGCATGCTGCCGCGGAAGCCGAGGATCTTGCCGTCCGCGTCGAGCGCAAGCGCCACCTGCCAGTACTGGTCGCGCTCCTGCGTTGCGCACATGAAGTGCTCGCGCCGGTCCTCGGTCCATTTGATCGGGCGGCCGAGCTTGAGCGCCGCCGCCGGGATCACGGCCTCCTCGGCATAGAACGGCGCCTTCGGGCCGAAGCCGCCGCCTACGTCGGGCGCGATCATGCGGATGGTCTCAGGGTTGCGCTCGAGCAGGTCGGCGAGCACGCGGCGGCCGAGATGCGGCGTCTGCGTCGACGACCACACCGTGAGCATGTCGCCGGCGGGCTCATGGCTCGCCAGCACCGCGCGGGTCTCGAGGCTCATCCCGCCGCCGCGATGCACCCAGAATGCTTCCTCGATCACATGCGCGGCGCCCGCGAAGGCGGCGTCGACATCGCCGTAGGCCATCGGGATGCACGACGCGAGATTGGTGTCGAGATCGGAATGGACCGGCGGCGCGCCCGGCTTGAGGGCATCGCGACAGTCGCTGATCGCCGGCAGCACCTCGTAGTCGATCGCGACCAGCGCGGCCGCGTCCTCGGCGACGTAGCGATTGTCGGCCA
Source organism: uncultured Pseudomonadota bacterium (assembly GCA_963703755.1). Classification (GTDB taxonomy): domain Bacteria; phylum Pseudomonadota; class Alphaproteobacteria; order Rhizobiales; family Xanthobacteraceae; genus JAVDCA01. The sequence continues at coordinate 15,892 of CAVPGG010000042.1, read as the reverse complement.
CCACGAGGGCGACCGTCTGCCCCGCATAGGCGACCTCGTCGCGTGCGAGGCACAGCTGGGTGCGGAACGCCTTGATGCCCAGCACCGGCAGGATCATCGGGATCGGCGCGCGCGCCATCGGCCCCGGCAGGTCGTCGGCGGTGAGGACCGCATGCACGCCGGGCAGCGCGCGGGCCTGCGTTGCATCGATCGAACGGATGCGCGCATGCGCGTAGGGGCTGCGCACGAAGCAGGCTTCGAGCGTGCCGGGCAACTTCACGTCGTCGACGAAGCGGCCGCGCCCGGTCAGCAGCGCCGGATCCTCCAGCCGCTTGACGCGCGCGCCGAACTGCCTTGCGCCCATCCGAGGTCTTCTCCCGCGCCTGTTCTTTCGATGCGGGAGCGGGAAAGTCAAGCAGGAGAAGAATGGAAGAGCACCCTCGTCCTCGATGCCGAGTTGTTCGCGGGCGCGCGCAACGACGCGCTAGAACTTCCACGGAGCGAAGAAGGGCCGGTTCTTCTGCGCCGGAGGTGGCGGTGTCTGTTTGGCTTTCTCGCAAGCCGCGACGATTTTCACGATCTCCTCGGGGGGTGCGCCCGCCTTCTGTGCGGCTTGAACCCTGGTCGACAAGTTCGCGCACGCTTCATTCGGTTTGGCTTCGTCGACGGAAGCCGTCGAGTACGACGACAGCTCCGCCGTTGCCTGCTGCGCCGGGGCAGGAGTAATGCCGCTCGCACCGGCGGCGACGCAGAAGATGACGAGCGAGTTAAGCACATAAAACACGACCTTCGAAATCAGCGTCTTCGCCGCCACCAGGACCAGCAGGCCGAAGACGAAGCTGAGGGCGAGGCCCGTGTACGCGCGCGGCAGCTCGAAGTTCTGCGCCAGTGCATTGGTAATCATCATCGTCAAGGCTCCCGCCACGCCGGGGGTGAGCATCGCCTCCGGCGTGAGGAACGAATCGAGGACGTTCGCTTGCGGCGCGTTGGGCTTGGCCATGGTGGTCCCCCCTGATGTGCCGGCATTGCAGAAGAGGCGCCGGCGAGTGTACTGAAAATTGTACTCGCTGCAAATGTCCGCGACGGGCGAGAGGGTACCGTCCCGACGCGGCCTTCCTGCAGTCGAGGGAGTTGAGGCACACTTCGGCGTTCGGCGGCCGTTGCGACCGCCAACATCCGGAGTGAACAGCATGAAGAACATCGTCGGCACCTGGCGCCTCGTCGAGACCCGCGCCCATGACGACGCCGGCGGGCCGATGCGCCCGCCCTATGGGCCGCAGCCGATGGGCGTGGTGGTGTTCTCGGCCGAGCGCCGCATGATCGCGGTGCTGTGCGACTCGCGCGCCACGCTGCCGCCGGGCGAGACCGAGCGCGAGTACAACTCCTACTGTGGCGCCTACTCGTTCGACGGCACGACCCTGGTGACGCGCGTCGATGCCTGCTCCGATCCGGCGCGCATGGGCTCCGACCAGGTGCGCAAGGTGCGCTTCGAGGGCGAGCGCCTCGTGCTGATGCCGCCGCCGCGGCCCTGGCAGGGCGTAACGCAGCACCGCGAGCTGTTCTGGGAGAAGGTCGGGTAGCGCTTGAACTAGGCCTGAACCAGGCTTGGGCCGGCTTGACGTTGGCCGCCCATCGTCCTTTATCCGCCCGACGCGGCCCTCTGCGTGGAAGACCCATGGCCCTGATCGACATCCATCCGCACGTCATTTCGACCGATACCCGGCGCTATCCGCTGGCGCCGATCGGCGGGCGTCAGTCGGACTGGTCGCAGGAGCGCCCGGTGTCGTACGACGAGATGATCCAGGCGATGGATAAGGCAGGGGTCGCCAAGTCGGCGGTCGTGCAGGCGTCGAGCGCCTATGCGTACGACAACGGCTATGTGGCGGCCGCGGTCGCGGCCTATCCCAAGCGCTTCACCGGGGTATTCTCGGTCGACGCGCTCGCGTCCGATGCGGTCGACAAGATGAAGTTCTGGACGAGCAAAAACCTCACCGGCATGCGGCTCTACACCGCCGGCAGCACCATGGAGCAGAAGCTCTGGTTCACCGATCCGAAGACATATCCGGCCTGGGCGTTTGCGGGCGAGGCCGGCATCCCGGTCTGCATGCAGATGCGCCACAAGGCGTTTCCGCAGCTCAGGGAGATGCTCGAGCGCTTCCCGAAGGTACGCTTCATCATCGATCATCTCGGACGCACCGAGATGGCCGACGGGCCGCCCTACGCGGCCGCGGCGCCGCTGTTCGAGCTTGCGAGCTATCCCAACGTCTATCTCAAGGTTACGCATCGCAACTTCGAGGAAGCGCGCAACGGCAAGGCGACGCCCGAGACCTTCTTCTCCCGGCTTGTGCAGGAATTCGGCGCGAACCGCATCGCCTGGGGCTCGAACTTTCCGGCCGCCAGGCAACCATTGGCGGAGCTAGTCGCGCTCGGGCGCGATACGCTTGCCTTCCTGCCGCAGGCCGATCGTGATTGGATATTCGAGAAGACCGCGCTGACGCTCTACCCGGCGCTGAAAGATAAGTGAGAGGAAACGCGATGCCCGACAAGATGAAGCTCTTCACCATGATTGGCGAGTACCCGAACACCAAGGCGTTGCGTTCGGGCGCGATCAAGTCCGATCTGTTGGAATACGACTTCGACGACGTGAAGGTGCCGAACACCGCGTTCAAGCCGCTGGTGCGCGAGGCGAAATACGACTGCGCCGAGCTTGCGATCAACACGTTCCTGCAGGCGAAGTACTACGACAAGCCCTATGTGCTGCTGCCCGCGACCATCGTGGGGCGCGGCCAGATTCACAACCTGGTCTACAATTCCGAGCGCGGCGTCATCAAGCCGACCGAGCTGCACGGCAAGCGCGTCGGCGTGCGCGCCTATACGCAGACGACGGGCATGTGGGTGCGCGGCATGCTGGCCGAGCTCTACGGCATGGACGTCGAGAAGGTGAACTGGGTCACCTTCGAGGACGGTCACATCGCCGAATATAAGGACCCGCCCTTTGTCAGCCGCGCGGCACCCGGCAAGCAGCTCATGCAGATGCTGCTCGACGGCGAGCTCGACGCCGCGATCATCACCGACCGTTCCGACCCGCGCCTCAAGCCGGTCGTCCCCGCTTCCGAGGAGGTCAGCCGCCAGTGGGCCGAGACCCGTGGTGGCGTGCCGATCAACCACATGCTGGTGATGCGCAAGTCGATCGCGCAGGCGCGGCCCGACGTTGCGCGCGAAGTCTACCGCAACGTGCTGGCGAGCCGGCGCGCGATGGACTCCGCGAAGGACGGCAAGCTCGACCCGCTGCGCTTCGGCATCGAGAACGTGCGCAAGGCGCTCGAGCTCGCGATCGAAATGTCGCTGGTGCAGAAGTTCATCTTCCGCAAGCTCTCGGTCGACGAGCTGTTCGACGACACGACGCGCGTACTCGCCGGCTGATCGCGCGAACATCCGCCGCACCGCTCCTCGCGCGGCCCGATGGAAGCCGGCCGCGCCGGGGTGCTAGGCTGACTCGTCACACCGCGAATGAAATCGCGGGGACGGGAGGGAAGCGCCATGCAGATCGGCGGTCTGTGTCGCATCATCGCGGCTGCGGCGCTAGTCCTTCTGTGCGTTTCGGGTGAGGGCGCGGCGGATGAATATCCGAGCCGCCCGATCACGCTGATCGTGCCGTTCCCGCCGGGCGGCAGCACCAACATCGTGATGCGCATCATCGCCGACAAGCTGAGCCAGCTGCTCGGCCAGCAGGTCGTGGTCGACAACCGCGCCGGTGCCGGCGGCACGGCCGGCACGCGGGCGGTGGCAAAGAGCACCGCCGACGGCTACACGATCGGCCTCGGCTACAGCGGGCCGCTCGGCATCGCGCCAAGCCTCTACCCGGCTCTCGGCTACGATCCGCGCAAGGATTTCGCTCCGATCGGCCGCGTCGCGACGGCGCCGAACACGATCGTGGTGCATCCCTCGTTTGCGGCGAAGACGGTCGCCGAGCTGATCGCCTACGCCAAGGCCAATCCCGGCAAGGTCAACTTCGGCTCGGCCGGCATCGGCACCGTGAGCCACCTCGCGGGCGAGTATTTCGCCTCGCGTGCCGCCATCAAGCTCGTGCACGTGCCCTACAAGGGCACTGGACCGGCGCTCACCGACTTGATCGGCGGGCATATCCCCATGGCGTTCGTGCCGATTCCGGCAAGCCACGCGCAGGCCGCCGCCGGCACGCTGCGCATGCTGGCGGTGACGAGCCTCACGCGCTCGATCCTGATGCCCGACGTGCCGACCATCGCCGAGTTCGGGCTTGCCCGGCTTCGAGGCCGTGCTGCGCTATGGGCTGGTGGCGCCGGCGGGCACGCCGGCCGCCATCGTCGCGCGCCTCGACAAGGAGCTCAACATCGCGCTCGCCTCCGCCGACGTGCGCCAGCGCCTCGCCCTCGAAGGCGCCGAGCCGCTGCCGAGCACGCCGGCGGAATATGCCGCCGACATCGAACGCGACGAGACGCAGTGGTCGAAGGTCGTGCGCGCGTCGGGCGCGAAGGTGGAATGAATGTTGAAGGGAATCATGTGCGGAACGTGCAATCAGAGCACTGAGGCGCCGCCGCTACCCTCCCGCCCGTTGGCGGGGAGGGTCGGCCGGCGCAGCGAAGCTGCGACGGACGGGGTGGGGGGACTACACTTGCTCATGCGCCTGTCGGGTCGACTTACGCCTGCTCCGCACAAGCGGCGCCCCCCACCCCCGACCCCTCCCCGCCACTCGCCGCGCTCGCGGGGGGAGGGGAGCGGGAAGTGCTTCGTGGCTTGCGCCGTCGCGCTTCTCACGTTCGCTCTAACTTCATCGCCCGGCGTTGCGCAGGACTACCCCACCCGCCCTATCACCCTCGTCGTGCCGTTCCCGCCGGGCGGGACCAACAACATCATGGCGCGGGCGGTGGCGGATAAGCTCAGCCAAACGCTCGGCCAGCCCGTGGTGGTGGAGAATCGCGCCGGCGGCGCGGCCGGCACCATCGCGACGCGGCAGTTCACCAAAAGCGCGCCGGACGGCTACACGCTGCTGCTCGCCTATACGTCGAACCTCGCGAGCGGACCCAACCTGTTCCCCGACGTTGGCTACGACCCGCGCAAGGATTTCGCGCCGGTCGGCCTCGTCGCGTTGGCGCCGGCCGTGCTGGTGGTGCACCCCTCGCTGCCGGTGCATTCGGTCGCCGAGCTGATCGCGCTCATGCGCAAGACCGGACCGACCTTCCAGTTCGCCTCGCCGGGCGTCGGCACCGTCAACCATCTCGCGCTCGAGCTGTTCGCGCAGAAGGCCGGCGTCAAGTTTACGCACATCCCGTACAAGAGCTCGGGCTCCGCCATGACTGATCTGATCGGCGGCCACAACCTGGTGCAGTTCACGCCGATCCCGGCGGCGCGCGGCGCGATCGCGGGAGGGCTCATCCGTGCGCTCGCCGTCACCGGGCCCAAGCGCTCGCCGTTGCTGCCCGACGTGCCGACCGTGTCGGAGTTCGGGCCTGCCCGGCTTCGAAGTATCGCTGCGCTACGGGATCGTGGCGCCGGCGGGCACGCCGCCCGCGATCATCGCGCGGCTCAACAAGGAGCTCAACGCGGCGCTGGCGACCGACGATGTGAAGCGGCGCATTCTCGACGCTGGCGCCGAGCCGGTCGCGAGCACGCCCGCCGAATACGCCGCGGTGATCGATCGCGAGGAGACGATGTGGGCCGCGTTGATCAAGTCGATCGGGCTAAAGATCGAAAACTGACGAGCGAGCAGTCAATCGCAAGCGCATCCGGCCGTGCATGCGGCTGCGGATGGCGGCCGCGCGAAGGTGCGCGGATCAGTGCTACTGCGCCTTCGCCAGTTCCGGATGTGCGCGCAGCCGGGCCTGATTGAGCGCATGGATGATGAATGTCACCACGCCGCCCACCGCGAAGGGCACGGCTGCCCAGAGATACATCCGCTGGATTGGCAGCGCGACCAGGAGCGTTCCGGCAAGCGGACCGATGATGCCACCCAGGCGGCCGAGCCCGAGCTGCCAGCCGGAGCCGTTGGCGCGCAGCGACGTGGGATAGATCATGGCGCCGACGACGTTGATGCCGGATTGAATGCCGAGCACCACCGCACCCGCCAAAAACGCCGCAACGACCAGCGCGGTCGTCGAGGATAAACCGGCATAGCCGATAGCGCCGACGACGGGCACTGCGATCAGAAACAGAATCGCGATGGCAAGGAATTGCTGCCGCTGCAGCCACCAGCACAGCACCAAGGCGCCCACCGTGCCGCCGATCTGAAGCCCTGCGCCCGTGAGGGCGGCAACGGTTTGCGAAGCCTTGGCCGCTGCGACGAGGATGGTCGGGGTCCAACTGATGAGGAAGAAATAGCCCATCAAGTTGAGGATGAAGATAAGCCAGGTCAGCGGCGTGATCACCTCCAAACCGTTGTGGAACAGATAGCGCGGATTGGAGCTGGGAAACTGCGCTTCGTCTTCGATCACGAAGCGCGCGTTCGCGGGCACCTTGAAGTCCGGGCGAATGGCCGCGATCAGCCGCTCCATCTTGGATCGCTGGCTTTCGTGCAGCGCCATGAATTTGATCGATTCCGGCATGCCGAACATTGCGATGATGGCGAATGCGATCGGGGCAACGCCGCCAATTTCGAACAGGACCGGCCAACCGTAGTGCGGAATGAGCGTCGCGGCGGCGAAACCGGCGAGTGCGCCGCCGATCGGCACCATGCCGGTCGCGATGATCGCCAGCGTCGCGCGCAAATGGCGCGGCGCCGACTCCGCATTGATCGCCACCACGTTGGGAATCACGCCGCCGATGCCGAGCCCGGCAATCGTGCGCAGGATGAACAACTCGGTGAGATTGGTCGAGTAGGCAGCCCAATAGGTGAAGACGCCGAACAGCAGGTTGCAGACGATCAGCGACGTCTTGCGACCGTAGCGGTCGCCGACCCAGCCGAAAATCTGCGAGCCGAACAGTACGCCGAAATTGCTCGCGGTCAGCACCCAGCCCAGCGATTTCGGTGGAACATGCCAACCTTGAATGAGATGTGGCGCGGCGAACGCGACGGCGCCGATATCGTAGCCGTCGATGAACGCAATCAGCGTCGACCACAGGATGAGCTTGATCTGAAAAGCGCCAAGCCCGTGCTCGTCCAGCAACCGCGAGACTTGAACCTCGGCTTCGCCGGCCATGTTCCTCCCCCCACCCGGAAGCTTCGTCTTTGCGGCGGCATGCGCCTTGCCGCGCAGGCTATGGCAACGGCGGCATGAAGGAAAGCGGCATAGCGGCGGGATCGGTCGCGTCGGTCATTGCGAGGCGTGCGCAGCACGCCGAAGCAATCTCGTTCCGCAACGTCGAGATTGCTTCGTCGCCCTTCGGGCTCCTCGCAATGACGCGTTCAAGTACGCGCCTTCGCGCCCTCGATCGCCTGCCAGATCGCATACGGCGTCGCCGGCATCGCGATGTCGGTGACGCCGAGCGGGCGCAGCGCATCGAGGATGCCGCTGACGATGCAGGCGGGCGCGCCGGTGGTGCCGCCCTCGCCGCCGGCCTTGATGCCGAGCGGGTTGGTAGGCGACAGCACTTCCGCGATCTCGGTGCGGAACGAGGGCAGGCCATCGGCGCGCGGCATGGCGTAGTCCATGAACGAGCCGGTGAGCGGCTGGCCGCTCTCGGGCTCGACGTAGAACTGCTCCCACAGCGCCTGGCCGACACCCTGGACGATCGCGCCATGCGTCTGGCCGTCGACGATCAGTGGGTTGATGCAGCGGCCCACGTCGTCGATCGAGGCGTAGCGGGTGAGCGCGATCGCGCCGGTGTCCGGATCGATCTCGACCTCGCAGATGGCGCAGCCATTGGGAAACACCGGCTCGTGCATCTCGTTGTCGGTGACGACCGCAAGACCGCTCTTGAGGTCGCCCGCGAGCGTGTGGTTCGCGGCCGGGTTTGAAATTTCTTGCGCGAGCTCGAGGAAGTCGAAGGTGCGGTTGGTGTCGCGCGACGCGAACCGCCCGTCGTCGAACATGATGCTCTCGGGCGACGTGCCCAGGACGGCCGCGGCGACGCGCTTGCCTCTGGCGATCAGCTCCACGGCCGCCTTCGAGAACACCGTGGCGGCATGGCGCATGGAGCGGCCCGAATGCGAGCCGCCGCCGGCGCGCACGATGTCGGTATCGCCGAGGATGATCTTCACCTTCTCGACCGGCACGGCGATGAGGTCGGCCACCACCTGCGCGAAGCTCGTCTCATGGCCCTGGCCGGTCGGCTGAGTGCCGATCACCACGTCGACGCGGCCCTCCGGCCGCACGCGGATCTGCGTCTGCTCGTTGGCCGCGCCGATCGAGGATTCGACATAGTTGGCGAGGCCGCGGCCGAGCAGCTTGCCGCGCTTCTTCGCCGCGCGCCGGCGCTGGTCGAAACCTTTCCAGTCGGCGATCTCCATCGCCCGGTCCATGTTCTCGGCATAGCGGCCGCTGTCGTAGAGCATGCCCACCGCGTTGCGGTATGGCATGGCCTTGGGCTTGATCAGGTTCTTGCGCCGCAGCGCGATGCGGTCGAAGCCCAGCGTCGCGGCCGCCTCGTCGATCAGCCGCTCGATCACGTAGGTGACCTCGGGCCGGCCCGAGCTGCGGTACGCGTTAGTCGGCATGGTGGTGGTGAAGACCGCCATGGCGCGCAGGGTCGCGGCCGGGATGTCATAGGAGCCCGGAATGAGGCCGGCGCCCTTGCTCAGCGGCGACAGCGAGACGCAGCGCGCGCCCACATTGCTGATGTTGGTGGCGCGCATGGCGAGGAAGCGGCCGCTCTTGTCGAGCGCGAGCTCGACGCGCGAGACGAGGTCGCGGCCCTGATAGTCGGAGAGAAATGCTTCCGAGCGCGTCGCAGTGAATTTCACCGGGCGCTTGAGCTTGCCGGCCGCCCACAGCACGAGGCCGAACTCGACGAACACGCGGTTGCGCGTGCCGAAATTGCCGCCGACATCGTAGGAGAGCACGCGCAGCCGGGCGGGCTCGATGCCCAGGATGGTCGAGAGCTCGCGCTTCTGCCGCACCGCGCCGCCGCTGCCCGCATAGAGCGTGTACCGGCCGGTCGCCACGTCGTAGTCGGCAACCGCGGCGCGCGGCTCCAGCGGGACGCCGGTGACGCGGCCGATGAAGAAATCACGTCTGAGCACGTGATCGGCGGCCGCAAAAGCCTTGTCGGTCGCGGCGCGGTCGCCGAACCAGGTGTCGATCGGGATGTTGTCCGGCACCTCGTCCCACACGACCGGCGCGCCCGGCGCCATCGCGTCCTCGGTGTGCGTCACATGCGGCAGCACCTCGTAGTCGACCGTGACGGCCTCGGCGGCGTCGAGCGCCTGCGCCTGCGTCTCGGCCACCACCATGGCGACGGCCTCGCCGACGTGGCGCACCTTGTCGACGGGCAGAAGCATGTGCGGGCCGAAGAAGGGTGGCTTGCCGCCGGTGGTGCCGAGCTTCATGTCGTATCTGGTGCGCGGCAGCGGATCGTGCGGGATGGGCGCGAGCTTGTCGGCAAGACAATCGGCGCCCGTGAAGGCATCGAGCACGCCCGGCATCTGGCGCGCCGCGCTGGCGTCGATGCCCCGGATGCGCGCATGCGGATGCGGCGAGCGCACCATCGCGGCATGGGCCTCGCCGTCGAGCTTGAAGTCGGCGCTGAACCGGCCGTGGCCGGTGACCAGGCGGGCGTCCTCGTGGCGCGGGATCGGCTTGCCGATGAAGCGGTAGTGCGGGTCGACGGGCTTTACGGTGTCATCCATGGGCAGGTTTTGTCACGGCGCCGAGGGCCGGGACAAGCCCGGCCGGGCCGTTGCTATACTCGCTCCGGGAGGAGCCCAACATGCCCTTGGACTACGAACGCATCATGGCCTACCGGCCGGCCGACATGCCGGTCGCCTACGACGCGCGCGACTGCATCATCTATGCGCTCGGCATCGGTATCGGCATGGATCCGATGGATTGGGGGCAGCTCAAGTTCGTCTACGAGAAGGAGCTGACGGCGTTTCCCTCCATGGGCGTCGTCCTCGGCCGGCACGGGCCGCTGCTGCGGCCGGAGTTCGGCGTCGACCAGCGCATGATGGTCGCGGCCGCGCTACGGTTGGTGCTGCATGAGCCGCTCGCCGTCGAGGCGAACCTCACGGCGCGGGCGCGGGTGCGCGAGGTGGTCGACAGGGGACCGGACAGCGCCGCCATCATCGAGATGACGCGCGACCTGCTCGCGCCCGACGGGCGCGTGGTCGCGACCGTCGACAACAGCACCCTGGTGCGCAAGCACGGCGGCTTCGGCGGCAAGGTCAGGGAGATCGCGCCGCCGCATCAGGTGCCGACGCGCGCGCCCGACGCCGTGATCGATCTGCCCACCCCGCCCAACCTGGCGCTGGTCTACCGCCTCACCGGCGACGAGAACCCGCTGCATGCCGACCCGGAGCGCGCCCAGTCGGTCGGCTTCCCGCGGCCGATTCTGCACGGCGCCGCGACCTTCGGGATCGCGACCCATGCTGTCGTGCGGCATATCGGCTACCGGGCCGAGCAGCTTGCCGCCATCGAGGCGCGCTTCGTGCGGCCGGTCTACCCCGGCGACACGCTGCGCGCCGAGCTTTGGCAGGAGGGCAGCCGCATCTCGTTCCAGTGCAGTGCGCTCGGCCGCGAGGGTCTGGTCCTGACCAACGGGCTGGCGGCGCTGCGGACGTGAGCGGCGTCGGCAGCGCCGATATCGGACGTCAGACGTTGCGCTCGAGCAGCTCGATCGAGACGCCCTCCGGCGCCCGCAGGAAGGCGACCCGCACGCCCGGCCGCACGGTGGTGGGCTCGCGGGTGAACTCGACGCCCTTGGCCTTCAGGTCGACGCACACGGCGTCGATGCCGCTCACCGTCAGCCCGAAATGGTCGAGGCCCTGGTAGGGCGTGACCGGCGGCGGGTTGACGCCGTCGCCGGCGGTCACCGGGGCGATGAACACGTTGGCGCCGCCGACCTTGAGGTCGATGCGCGGCTTGCCCTGCTGCATCGTGCGGAGCACCTCGGCGCCGAGCATGCGCTCGTACCACTGGGCGGTGGCCTCCGGGTCCTTGCTGCGCAGGTGGATGTGGTCCCAGCCAAACTTGGCCATCGTTTCTCTCCCTGTTTGCCGGCCGCGACGTTAGCACGGGTCGGGCGCGGTTGCGTAGGGAGGCGCGGGGCGACACCTGCCCGCAAGAACGGGGGATAGGCCCGGCCTTGCTCCGCATCTCGTCTTTTAAACGGGTGAATTGCTGCTATGGTTGAGTCGGGACCACACCGTGCGACACCCACGCATCACATCCGGACTGGGACGGCCTGCTCGGCGGGAGCGGGCCGCACATCTGTCGGACTCTCCGTGACGACGATTGATCCCGCATTTCGCGATTTAGTGCGGCAGAAGTACAATCGAATCGACAAGATTTGGACCGACGTTGATCGGTGGCACGCCCGCTCGCGGCACGAGATTTTCGAGGCCGTCGAGCGGCTCAACAAGCTGCATCCAGAACCGCACGACCTCGTCATTGACATCGGCGCCGGCGGCCAGCCGCAGAGCGTGCCGGCCCGCGCCTACGTCCAGGCCGACATCGCGGCCGAGAAGCTGCGCGGCGTCCCGAAATCGGTGTGCGCCGACGCGCACCATCTGCCGTTCGCCGACGGCGCCGCCGACTGCGTCATGTGCGTCGGCGCGGTGGTCAACTACTGCTCGCTCACCGACATCGTCGCCGAGATCAACCGGATCGCCGCGCCGGGCGCGATGCTGGTCATGCACATCGAGCTCAGCAACAGCTTCGAGTTCTTCCTCACGCCGCACTACCGGGCGGACGCCGCCTTCATCAAGACGTTCTACCAGGGCGAGGAGAGTCTCTGGGTCTATTCCGACCGCCACGTGCGCGAGGTGCTCGGCAACGCCCAGTTCCGCATCATCGACACGCGCTACTTCCACATCGCCTCGGCGCTCGCCTATCGGCTGCTCAAGAAGCCCAACGTCGCCGTGAAGCTGTCGAGCCTCGACGCCGTGCTCGGCGCCATCCCGCGCATCGGCGGCATCGCCGACAGCGCGCTGTTCATCTGCCAGAAGGCCGCGCATTGAGATAAGCGCGTCTCGCGGAGCCCGCGTGGAGCGACCCGCCTTCGCTTGCTGCGCAAGCTACGGACGGGTTCGAGTCCGCCGAAGCGCGGAGCGCGTAGGCGGAAGCGGAATGCGGGGACACCGTTCCCGGATTTCGCTGCGCTCCATCCGGGCTACGAGTCACCTCCCCGGCTTGAGCACATCCTCCAGCCAATCCCACATGTAGTGGACGCCGATCGTCACGTTGTCGACCTGGCAGTGGTGGAAGCCGCCTTCCTCGCGGTCGAACACCTTGAAGGTCTTCTGCTTCGAGCCGACCGCGTCGAAGCACTGCTGCGCCAGCGCGAGCGGGATTTGCTCGTCGCCGCCGCCGTGCACCAGCAGGAACGGGCATCGCATCTTCTGCACGATGCCGTCGAGGCGGAAGCCTTCGAGCTTCTTCAGCGCCGCCGCGCGATCGGGCACGCCGAGCACCCATTGCAGGTGCTCGGGCGGCACCGAGAGCGAGAGCACCTTGCCGGAATTGAGCTGCGCGAGCCGCTTCGCCCAGATCGCGTGATAGTCCCACTGCGCGCCCCAGGCGACGCTCGCCGCAAAGCGCGGCTCGAGCGCGGCCGCGCGCGGCGCGTAGTAGCCGCCGAGCGAGAGCGCCATCACGCCGATGCGCTTCGCGTCGAACTCGCGCCGGTCCGCCAGATATTCGTAGACCGGCGTGGCATAGTGCTCGGTCTCGGCGATCAGCGGCAGGTTGCGGAAGCGCACGCTCTCGCCGTTGCCGGGCCCATCGACGATCAGGCAGCCGATGCCGCGCGCGGCGAGGTCGGGAATGCCGTAGCCGTACTGCAGCTCCTTGGTGACGTTGAAGCCGTCGAAGAACACCATGCAGGGCGCCGGCTTGCCACCGGTCGCCTCCGGATCGGGATGCACCAGCAGGCCGGGCAGGCTCGTCTTCTCGTACGGAACCTCGACCGGCTCGATGCGCGGGCGGTGCAGCAGCCCGGCGGCCTCGCGAAAGATCGCGACCGACTTCGCATAGGTATCCATGCTTTCCGGCGTGCGCGGCTGCTTGAACCGCTCGCCGGTCTGGTAATAGCGCGAGGCGCGCATGAAGCACGATGCGGCCGTGCGCTTGTGGCCGGCTCTCAGGGCCTCGCGCCCGCGCGCCTCGACCTTGTCGCCCATGCGTTTCCATTCCGCGAACCACGCCTCGTCGTCGCCGACGCGATCGAGCAGCGCGCGCCCGACGCGGTTGACCTCGTCGATCTCGGCGCCCATCCACGGCGCGCCGGAGAGACAGATGAGCAGGCCCATCGACCAGCGATAGTTGGTCGGGAAGTAAAGGAAGGCGGGGTCGTTTTTCTTGTCCACGGACGTCTCCTTGGATGTTCGGGCGCGAGTAAAGCGGGTGGCGCAGCGCCATTCAATGCCTCGCGTCCCGGGCGCAGCCCTTGTAGCCCGGATGGAGGCGCGTAGCCCCGCAATCCGGGGAAAGGCTGTCCCCGCATTGAACGAACCCGCTGCGCGGGAGTTGTGGCGCGTGCGGCGCGCGATGGAGGCCTGCTGATCTGAAGTCTCCTGCCTGAGAGGATGTGGCTGTTCACACCCCTCCCTCTCAGGACAGGAGTTTCAGATGGCTATAAGCCCTCTTCGCGAGCGGATGATCGAGGATATGAGGATCCGCAACCTATCCGGCTCGACCCAGGAATCCTACATCCGCGCTGTCGTAAAGTTTAGTGCCCATTTCAAGCGAGCGCCGGATCGGCTGGGACCGGAGGAGGTCCGCGCCTATCAGCTTCATCTGATCGGCCAGAAGTACTCCTGGACGCATATCAACCAAGTCTCGTGCGCGCTGCGGTTCTTCTACGGCGTGACGCTTGATCGAGCGGAAGCCTTCCAGCGAATTGTCACCGGCAAGCAGCCGGAGAAGCTGCCGCCGGTTCTCAGCGGCGAAGAGATCGAGCGCTTTCTGGCGGCGATTGTGGGTGTGCGCAACAGAGTTGTGCTGGCGACCACCTATGCGGCGGGTTTGCGCATTGGAGAGACGGTGCGCCTGACGGTTGCCTCGGTCGACAGCCAGCGGATGCTTCTGCATATCGCAGAGCCCAAGGGCGGCAAAGATCGTTACGCGATGCTGTCGCCGCGCCTCCTGGAGATTTTCCGGATCTATTGGAAGCGGGCGCGGCCCAGCTCATGGCTGTTCCCGGGCCAGGAGCCCGGCAGCCATGTCAGCGTCGCGGCGATCCAATCGGCGTGTCGTGCCGCAAGGCGGCGGGCGCGGATCGGCAAGCCTGTGACACCGCACGTGCTTCGGCACAGCTTCGCGACCCACCTTCTGGAGGGCGGCACCGACATCCGGATCATTCAGGTCCTGCTCGGTCACCGCCAGTTGGAGACGACGGCACGCTACGCTCAGGTCGCCACCAGCCTGATCGCCGCGACACCGAGCCCGTTCGATCGGCTTTCGCTCGAGGTGGTTCCTCCCGCGTAGCGCAGCCCCGATGCGCCCCGCGCTGGAAGTGGCGGACATCTTCCGCCGCCACGGCGATGCGTTCCGTGCCGCGCAAGGCGGTCGGCTCTCGTCCGACCAGCGCCGCGTCATGGCCGCCATCGAGGTCTGCCGCACCGCCGCGCTCGGCGGCCATGTCGAGCGGTGCGACGACTGCGGCCTCGTGCGCATCGCCTACAATAGCTGCCGCGACCGGCACTGCCCGGAGTGCCAGGGTCTGGCATGCGCCCAATGGGTGGCCGATCGCCGCGCCGACCTGTTGCCGGTGCCGTACTTCCATGTCGTGTTCACCGTGCCGGCGCCGGTCGCCGCCATCGCGTTGCAGAACAAGGCGGTCGTCTACGACATCCTGCTCAAGGCGGCGGCCGAGACGATCCGCCTCATCGGCGCCGATCCGCAGCACCTGGGCGCCGAGACCGGATGATCGCGGTCCTGCACACCTGGGGGCAGACCCTCACCCATCACCCGCATGCCCATTGCGTCGTGCCGGGCGGCGGCCTCGCACCCGACGGCCGCTGGGTCGGCTGTCGGCCCAACTTCTTCCTCCCCGTCCGCGTTCTCGCGCGGCTCTATCGGCGTCTGTTCCTCCAGCGCCTGCAGGCGGCTTTCGACGGCGGCAGGCTGGCGTTCTTCGGCGCTCTCGCCCGCCTGCGCGAACCAGCCACTTCGCCCACCATCTCCAGACGCTCCGCGATGTCGATTGGATCGTCTACGCCAAACGTCCCTTCGCCGGGCCGCAGCAGGTCCTCGACTATCTCGGGCGCACACCCATCGCGTCGCCATCAGCAACGTCGGCTCCTGGCCTGCGAGAACGGCCAAGTCCGCTTCCGCTGGAAGGATTATCGCGCCAACGGCAAGTCCAAGGCGATGACGCTCGACACCGACGAGTTCATCCGTCGCTGCCCTGCTCCACACCCTGCCGAAGGGCTTTCGCCGCATCCGTCACTTCGAACGCCTCGGCAAACGCCTGCCGCGCCGCCAAGCTCACTCGCATTCGCGCCGCCTCTCGATGCGCCCAAACCAGCGCCAGCCAGCGATGCCGCCGGCTATGGTGGACCCCACGCCCTGCTAACCAGCCACCCCACTGACCAGTGCCAACGGGGTGCTCAGCGCCGCATGGGGTCGAGATCGACCTCTCCGCCGCGCCAGCCGCGCCCCGCCCCGCGCTGCGACGCCTCAGTGACGCTTGTCAAACCGTTGCCCGCTCCGCTGTTCCGGCTCTTGTCGCGCCGATCTGTCGTCTCAGCAGCAACAACCCCTCACGTTGATCGCAGCGAGCCCAAGAGGTTGCAGTTGCTCACGAAGCGCCGCCATTACTCACCACTGGACGACGACCCCAC
>CAVPGG010000041.1:0-32506 GCA_963703755.1 uncultured Pseudomonadota bacterium | reverse complement strand
TCATCGCGAGCGCGCGGCCGGCGACCGGGTCGTCCGTGTCGGGCACGCTTGGCGATGACCGGCATCGCGGAACCCCGTCCGTCCGCGAGGGGCTGGGCTCCAGACCGTGCTCGAGAGCGACACCGCGCCCCTCACCACGCTCGGCGCGCGATGCTCGCCGCCGCGCCTTCGATCCGGTGCAGCGCGACCCGACGCGGAGGGCTCGCCAGCACGCTGAACGAGATCGCGGCCGCGTCGCGCCGGCGTCGAGATTCACGAGGCTGCCTTGCCCCTGCGGGACGAGGTGCGCGGCGCGTGCGAGCTACTCGGGCTCGACCCGCTCTACGTCGCCAACGAGGGCAAGCTCGTCGCGGCGGCCGCCTACCGACGCCGATCGGGTCGTCGACGCGATGCGCGCCCACCCGCTCGGCGCGCGCGCCAGGGTCATCGGCTCCGTCGTCGGATCAGGTCGAGCGAGAGCGCGAACATCGCCCAGATGCAGATCTCGGTGAGGATCAGGTGCTTGGTCGGAAACAGCCAGATCGAGGCCAGCGCGACGAGCCAGAACGCGATCTCGAGCGGGGACCAGCGCGCGCGGCGCGTCAGGAAGTCCGTGACCTCGGGGGCGAGCGAAGGGGCGTCGGATGCGAGCGCCATCGGTTTACCGCGACGCCGAACGCGAGAACAGGCCCTGCGGACGCCACAGCAGCATGACGATCATGATGCTGTAGATCACGAAGGAGCTGAGCGTCGGCACATAGTATTTGCCGGCGACGTTGCCGACGCCGAGCAGGATCGAGGCGACGAACGGGCCCGTGATGCTGGAGGTGCCGCCGACCGTCACGACGATCAGGAAGTAGATGAGATACTTGAGCGGAAAGATCGGGTCGAGGCCGAGGATCTGCGCGCCGAGCGCGCCACCGAGCGCGGCCAATCCCGACCCGAACGCGAAGGTGAGACCGAACACCGCGCCAACATTGATGCCGAGGCCGCGCGCGACGCGCTGGTCGTCGACCGCGGCGCGCAGCCGGCTGCCGAAGCGGGTCTTGGCGAGGATCAGCTGCAGCGCAAGCGTGAGCAGGCCGCACAGTACGATGATCATCAGCCGGTAGCGGCCGATGCCGACGCCGCCGAGGTTGATCTGGCCTTCCAGCCAGGTGGGGATGTTCACGAACTGCTGCGACGAGCCCATGATGTAATCGACCCCGGCGACCGCCATGAAGACGAGGCCGATGGTGAACAGCACCTGGTCGAGATGGCTCTTGGCGTAGAGGTTGACGTAGAGCGTGCGCTCGAGCACCGCGCCGAGGACAGCGCCGGCGAGGAACGCGATGGGCAGGCCGAGCAGGAACGGCACACCCCAGCGGTTGACCACCACGACCGTGATGTAGCCGCCCGCCATCGCGAAGGCGCCGTGCGCGAGGTTGACGAAATTCATCAGGCCGAGTGTCACGGACAGCCCGCACGCCAGCACGAACAGCAGCATGCCGTAGGCGACGCCGTCGAACAGGATGGTCAGCATGGCCCCCGCTAACGTTCTACGCCGGCAACAGGCCGTAGGGTGGGCAAAAGGCGGCCGAAGCGTACGCATATAAACAATGCGCCCGTACCGCCGTGCCCACGCGGAAGGCGCCGGACAGACCGCGTGGGCACGGCGGATATGGCGCCGTGCCCCCTGCGATCTTCGTGGCCGCCTTTGCCCACCCTACGGCGCCTCGCTCGGTTACGACTTCTTCGCCGCCTTGATCGGATCCTTGATGGCGTCGAACTTGGCGAACTCGACATTGTAGAGTTGGCCGTTCTTCTTCTCGACCTTGCGGATGTAGATATTCTGGATGATGTCGCGCGTGGCCGGATCGATCGAGATCGGGCCGCGCGGGCTCTCCCACGCCATGCCCTTCATGGCGGCGACCAGCTTGTCGCCGTCGGTGTCGCCATTGGTCTTCTTCAGCGCCTCGTAGATCAGGTGCATGCCGTCATAGCCGCCGACCGACATGAAGTTCGGCCGCGTGCCGGGGTTCGCCTTCTCGAACGCCGCGACGTAGGCCCTGTTGGCGGGCGAGTCGTGGTCGGCCGAGTAGAAATGCGCCGTCACGGTGCCGATCACCGCGTCGCCCATGCCGTTGAGCACGTCGTCGTCGGTGACGTTGCCGGGGCCGATGATCTTGATGCCGACCTTGTCGAGGCCGCGCTCGAGGAACTGCTTGACGAAGGGCGCGCCCTGGCCGGCCGGCACGAACACGAAGATCGCGTCCGGCTTGGCGTCCTTCGCGCGCTGCAGGAACGGCGCGAAGTCCGGGCTGGCGAGCGGGAAGCGGATGGCCTCGATGATCTGGCCGCCCTTCTTGGTGAACTCGTCCTTGAACGAGACCTCGGAATCGACGCCCGGCGCATAGTCGGAGACCATGCTGACGACCTTCTTGATGCCGTTCTGCGCCGCCCAGTCGGCCATCGGCACGGTCGACTGCGCGAGCGTGAAGCTCGTGCGCACGATATAGGGCGAGCGCTCGGTGATGATCGAGGTGCCGGCGCAGGTGACGATCTCGGGGATCTTCGCCTGGGTCGCGAGCGGCGCAACCGCGAGCGCGCAGGGCGTGATGCCGAAGCCGGCGACCATGTGGACCTTGTCGTTGACGATCAGCTCCTGAGCGATGCGCTTGGCGTTGTCCGGAACGGCGGCGTCGTCCTTGAGGATGATCTCGACCTTGCGGCCCGCGACCGTGTCGCCGTGCTGCGCCATGTAGAGCCGCGCGGCCGCAATGGTCTCGCGCCCGGTCGACTGCTGCTGGCCGGTCATCGGCAGGATGAAGCCGATCTTGACCGGATCGGCCGCAAAGGCGCGCGGGCCGGCAAGCCCGGTGGCGGCGGCTGCCGCGGCCGTGGTGGTGAGAAACTGTCTGCGATGCAGTCTGCGTTGCATGGGATTATTCCTCCGAGGTGATCTTTTTTGCGGCTTGCGAGGTGTTTGCGCTCCCGCTCCCCCGCAGGGGAGAGGGTCGGGGTGAGGGGCTCTATGTCTGTCGATGGTCCGAGCGCCCCTCACCCGGCTCACTTCGTTCGCCACCCTCTCCCCGCAGGGGAGAGGGTTTAAGCGTGCGCCTTGCGCTGCGGATCGATGATCTTTTCCAGCTTGCCGAGCACGTGCATGCAAGGCAGGACCTGCGCAAGGCTGCCGTTCGGCTCGCGCTTCTCCTGGATCGCGGCGATGAACTCGCGGTCCTCCAGCTCGATGCCGTCCATCGACACGTCGACCTTGGACACGTCGATCTTGTTGTCCTTGCCGTCCGAGAGGTCGTCGTAGAACGCCTTGTAGGTGCCGGTGTCGCCGATGTAGCGGAAGAACGAGCCGAGCGGCCCGTCATTGTTGAACGACAGCGACAGAGTGAGGATCGCGCCCGACGGCACCTTGGCGACGATGCCCATGTCCATCGCGATGTTGAGCTGCGGATGGATCGGGCCCTGCACGGCGTAGCAGTCCGAGATGGTCTCGCCGCACTGGTACTGAAACAGATCGATCGTGTGCGCGGCGTGGTGCCACAGCAGGTGGTCGGTCCAGCTGCGCGCATTGCCGGCCGCATTGATGTTCCGGCGGCGAAAGAAGTAGGTCTGCACATCCATCTGCTGGATCTTCAGCTCGCCCTTGACGATCTTCTTGTGGACGTACTGATGGCTCGGGTTGAAGCGGCGCACATGGCCGCCCATCGCGGTGACGCCGGTCTCCCGGGCGATCTTCACCAGGTTCTCGGCATCCTCGACGCTGTCGGTGACGGGGATCTCGACCAGCACGTGCTTGCCGGCGCGCATCACCTGCTCGCCCTGGCGGAAGTGCATCTTGGTCGGCGTCGTGAGGATCACGGCGTCGGCGCGCTTGATGCCTTCCGACAGCTCGCCCGTATAGTGCGGGATGCCGTATTTCTTCGCTACCTGGGCGGTGGAGTCCTGGTTGCCGCCCACCAGCGAGGTGACTTCCACGCCCGCAATGCGCTTCAACGCGTCGAGATGTTTCTGGCCGAAGGCGCCCTGCCCGGCGACGCAAATCTTCATCATTTGCTCCTGACGAGGGATGTCTTGGCGCGGGCGGCGGCGCGCTTGACCTTGGATTTCGCCGCGCCCTTCCTGCGGTTCTCCAGGATGATGTGGCCGACCGCGGTGTTCGACGCCGGCACCGTGTAGAAGCGGTAGACCTCGTCGATCTGGTCATCGAGCGCGCCGCGCATGATCAGCCACATCACCATCTCGATGCCCTCGGCGCCCGCCTCGCGCATGTACTCGAGATGCGGGATGCGGGTGAGCTTCTTCGGATCCTTGGTGAGGTTGTCGAGGAAGGCGGTGTCGAACTTCTTGTTGATCAGGCCGGCGCGCGGACCGGAGATCTGGTGCGACATGCCGCCGGTGCCGAAGACGACGACGCGCAGGTCCTGCGGATAGGATTCGACCGCCTTGCGGATGGCGCGGCCGAGCATGTAGCAGCGATGCCCGGTCGGCGGCGGGTAGAGCACGACATTGACGGCGAGCGGAATGACCGGGCACGGCCACTCCTTCGGCGAGCCGAACA
The DNA here is from genome assembly GCA_963703755.1 of uncultured Pseudomonadota bacterium. GTDB lineage: Bacteria > Pseudomonadota > Alphaproteobacteria > Rhizobiales > Xanthobacteraceae > JAVDCA01. The sequence goes on along the minus strand of CAVPGG010000041.1, from coordinate 27,972 downwards.
GCAGGTTCATCGGCACCGTGAGCCCATGGTCGACCTCCATCTTGTTGACGATGGTGAGGTCGAACTCGTCGAGGATCACCGACTGGGCGATATGCGAGGCGAGCTCCGGATGGCCCTTCACGACCGGTACCGGGCGCGGGCCCCAGCCCTCGTCGGCGGGCGGGAATTCCGCCGCGCAGCCGAGCGCGAAGGTCGGCACCATCTCGACCGAGAACGCGGAGGCATGGTCGTTGAAGACGACGATGGCAACGTCCGGCTTGGTCTTCGCCATCCACTCCTTCGATTTCTCGAAGCCCGAGAACACCCGCTTCCAGTACGGCTCCTCGGTCTGCTTGTTGTCGATCGCCGCGCCGATCGCCGGCACGTGCGAGGAAGCGACCCCTGCGATGATCCTGGCCACGGTTGAGACCTCTACTTGCGCTTCGCTTTGGATTTCGGCTTGGCTGATTTGGATTTGGCCGCTTTGCCGGCCTTCGCTTTCGCCTTCGGCTTGGCTTTGGCCTTCGCGGCTTTCGGCTTGCCCTGCTCGCCGAGAATGCTGCCGACCCCGCCCTTGCCGGTTCGGCTGCGGTTGCCTTCGACCGAGCGGCCGCCGTCGATCATCATCTTGGCGTAGTCGTCCTGCGTCGAGCCCGTCATCGTCGCGGCGAGATGGCGGAACGAGTGGCCATCGGTCGCGCCGAGCTTGGCGGTGAAATAGATGTTGCCGCCGAGCTCCAGCATGCGGTTGTAGTCGCGCCGGAGGATCGCCTCGGTCTGCGCCGGGGTGAGGTGGAACTTCTTGAGATATTCCGCCTCGTTCGCCTTGAAGGCCTTGCGGTTGTCCTCCTTCATCAGCGACATGCAGAACATGTTGATGCCGTAGCCCTGGCGCGAACGCTCCGCGTCGAACACGAAGGTGCCGGGGATGTCGTCGTAGTCGTGCTGCGCGCGTGCCATCGGCGTCGTCTCCGTTTTCCTCCGCCAGTCCCTATCATATCACACCGTCATTGCGAGCGAAGCGAAGCAATCCCACTTCGCTTGCTCATGCGTTTGCGGGTCGAGATTGCTTCGGCGGGCTGCGCCCGCCTCGCAATGACGGTGCCGTCAACTCCAATAAAGCCGCATCGGGTTGTCGACCAAGAGCTTCTGCTGCAGCGCCGCGGTCGGCGCGATCTTCGGGATCATGTCGACGAGCACGCCGTCGTCCGGCGCCTCCTTCGGCATGTTGGGATGCGGCCAGTCGGTGCCCCACAGCACGCGGTCGGGGAACCTTTCCACGATCGCGCGCCCGAACGGCACCACGTCGTCATAGGGCGGCCCTTGAACCGTGAAGCGCTCCGGGCACGTCACCTTGTTGATCCACGTCTTGTTGGCGTCGATCGCCTTGAGCCAGTTCTGGAAGTGCTTGCCGTCGACGCCTTCGCGCACGTTCGGGCAGGCCATGTGGTCGAACACCAGCGTGGTCGGCAGCGATTTGAGGAACGCGCCCATCTCGTCGAGATCGGCATGCTCGAAATAGATCACGATGTGCCAGCCGAGATCGGCGATGCGCCGGGCGATGCGCAGCATCACGTCGCGCGGTGTCGAGTCGACCAGCCGCTTGATGAAATTGAAGCGCACGCCCTTGACGCCCGCGCGGTCGAGCTCTTTGAGCTGCGCGTCGGTGAAGCTCTCGTCGACGAAGGCGACGCCCTTGGCGCGGCTCGAGCTCGCCAGCGCGTCGACCAGCGCGCGGTTGTCGGTGTCGTGGCAGGTCGCCTGCACGATCACGTTCTTGTCGAGGCCGAGGAAATCGCGCAGCGCGAACAGCTTCTCCTTCGGCGCATCGCACGGCGTGTACTTGCGCTTGGGCGCGAACGGAAACACGGCCTCCGGGCCGAACACGTGGCAGTGCGCGCACACCGCGCCGGCCGGAGCCCTGTAGGTCGGCTTCGACGGGTTCGGATGGAACGGGATGTAGCCAGGGCTCATCGGCACGGGCAGGTCTCCGAGATCATCGCGGCTGACTTCTAAACCCGCTCCAACGCAAGCGAAACCCCGCCCGCCGCGCGCCTGCGGCGCCGGGGCGCCCGCACACATCGTCCGAGCGCCCCGTTGCTGGCAAATGAAACTTTCATCTATATTCATAAATCCAATGCATCTATCACGGCGGCCATCCCCGAACCCCCATGATGCGCATCGACTTCCTCGGCCTGCAGGCCTTCCTGAGCATCGCCCAGCGCGGCAGCTTCCAGCGCGCCGCCGCGCACCTCAACCTGTCGCAGACCGCGATCAGCCACCGCATGCGCAAGCTCGAGGACGAGCTCGGCGTCAAGCTGTTCGCGCGCACGACCCGCGAGGTGAACACCCGCGCCGGCATCGATTTCCTGCCGAAGGCGCAGAAGGCGATCGCCGAGCTGGAGCAATCCTTCGACGAGCTCAAGCAGCAGGGCGCCAAGCGCCGCGAGCGCCTCGACATCGCCTGCCTGCCGGCCTTCGCGGTGCATTACCTCCCGCCGATCCTGCGCACGTTCTGCAAGATGCATCCGGGCGTCGACGTTCGCATCTTCGAGACGCCGTCTGCCGCGATCGCCGAGCTGGTCGAGTCGGGCGAGGTCGAGTTCGGCCTGAGCATGATCTCGACCAATCGCTGGGACCTCGATGTCGAGACGATCGGCGAAGCGCCCCTCGCGCTCGCCTGCCCCGCCGACCATCCGCTGGCGAAGAAACGCTCAGTCGCCTGGAAGGCGTTGCGCGACACGCCGCTGATCCGCGTCGGCACCAAGACCGCCATCCGCTCGATCATCGACGATACAATGAACGCGGCGCGCCTTGTCCCGAACTGGCAATACGAGGTTCAGCACGTGGAGACGGCCGTGCACCTGGTCGAGGCCGGGCTCGGGCTTGCGGTCGCGCTCAACTTCGACGTCGCCCTGCACCGCGGCCGCGGCCTGGTCGCCGTGCCGCTGCGCGCGCCCAAGGTGGTGTGCTCTTACGGCCTCGTGACGCGCCGCGGCATGCCGCTGTCATCATCGGCGGCGGCGGTGCGCGATCTGCTGATCGCGGAGCTGAGCGCGAAGGCGGCGTAGCAACGTAGCCCGCGTTGAGCGAAGCGAAATGCGGGATCACCGGCCCCGGATTTCACTTCGTTCAATCCGGGCTACACTCGCTCGATCGCCAGCGACACACCCTGCCCGACGCCCACGCACATCGTCGCGAGCGCGCGCTTGCCGCCGCGCTTCTCCAACGCGTGCAGCGCCGTGAGCGCAAGACGCGCGCCCGACATGCCGAGCGGATGACCAAGCGCGATCGCGCCGCCGTTCGGGTTCACGTGCTCGGCGTCGTCGGCGACGCCGAGCTGGCGCAGGCAGGCGAGGGCCTGCGACGCGAAGGCCTCGTTGAGCTCGATCACATCGAAATCGCCGATCTTCAAGCCCAGCCGCTCCATCAGTTTGCGGGTCGACGGCACCGGGCCGATGCCCATGATGCGCGGCGGCACGGCGGCGCAGGCCATGCCGAGGACGCGCGCGCGGGCGTTGAGGCCATGCCGCTTGACCGCCTCCTCGCTCGCGATGATCAGCGCCGCGGCGCCGTCGTTCACGCCCGACGCATTGCCGGCCGTGAGCGTGCCGGGCGAGCGCACGAAGGTCTTGAGCTTGGCGAGCTGCTCAGGCGTCGTGTCGGGGCGCGGATGCTCGTCCTTGTCGACCACGGTCGGCCCGGCCTTGCCGCCCGGCACCTCGACCGGGACGATCTCCGCGGCGAAGTAGCCGGCCGCGATCGCCTTGCCGGCGCGCTGCTGCGAGCGCAGCGCGAAGGCATCCTGGTCCTTGCGCGCGACCTGGAATTCCTCGGCGACATTCTCGCCGGTCTCCGGCATCGCGTCGACGCCATACTGCTGCTTCATCAGCGGATTGATGAAGCGCCAGCCGATGGTGGTGTCGAACACCTCGTTGGTTCGCTGAAACGCTTCCGCCGCCTTTCCCATCACGAATGGCGCGCGCGTCATCAATTCCACCCCGCCCGCGATCGCGAAATCGATCTCGCCGGCGCGGATTGCGCGCGCCGCGTCCCCGACTGCGTTGAGGCCGGAGGCGCACAGCCGGTTCACGGTGACGCCCGGGATCGAGTCGGGCAGGCCGGCCAGCAGCGTCGCCATGCGCGCCACGTTGCGGTTGTCCTCGCCCGCCTGATTGGCGCAGCCGAGCACGACCTCGTCGAGCGCCGCCCAGTCGACCGTCGCGTTGCGCCTGGTGAGCGCGCGGATCGGCACCGCCGCAAGATCATCGGTGCGCACCTTGGACAGCGCGCCGCCGTAGCGGCCGATCGGGGTGCGGGCGGTGTCGCAGATGAACGCGTCGCGCATGCTCGTATCTCCTCAGGCTTGATCGCCGTGCGCGATCCTCGTCCGTTCGTGGATCGCGCGCAGTGCTTCCAGCTCGGCCGCGGTCGGTGTCGGCGTCTCCGTCACCTTGTTGGCGTAGCGCACCTTCCAGCCGGTGTTGGCGCCGATCGCCTCGCGCGTGATGCCCGGGTGGATCGACACGACCGTCATTTCCTTGGTCGCCGCGTCGGGCTCGAACACGCACAGATCGGTGATGAGCTTGGTCGGGCCCTTGGTCTTGACGCCGAGCCGCGCGCGGTAGTCGCCGCCCTCGCCGTGGCCGAGCGAGGTGAAGAAATCGATCTTCTCGACGAAGCCGCGCTTCGACTGCTTCATGATGATGAAGATCTCGCCGCTCGAACGTCGCGATCTCGGGCGCGCCGCCGCCGCCGGGCAGGCGCGTCTTCGGCTTGTGATAATCGCCGACCACCGTGGTGTTGAGGTTGGCGAACTTGTCGATCTGCGCGCCGCCGAGAAAGCCGACAGTGACGCGCCCGCCCTGCAGCCAGTAGCGGAACATCTCGGGCACCGAGACGGTGGTGAGCGCCGTGTCGCACAACTCGCCGTCGCCGATCGACAGCGGCAGGATCGACGGCTTGGTAGCGAGCGTGCCGGACTTGTAGAACAGCGTGATGTCCGGCGCGTGCGTGAGCCGCGCCAGGTTGCACGCCGCCGATGGCGCGCCGATGCCGACGAAGCATACGTCGGTGTTCCGCAGCGCGCGCGAGGCCGCAATCGTCATCATCTCGGTGGAGGTATAGGTCTCGGCCATCATCGCCTCAGTGTGCCGCCAGACGCGTCCGCTCGGCCGCGAAGACTTCCGGGCCCTTCTCCAGCACGTTGGTCTTCATCCACGCCAGGAAGCCGTCGCGGTCGCGCGAGATCTCGTCCCATTTCTTGTAGTAGGCATTGTCGCGCTTGTAGTAGCCCTGCGCATAGGACGGATGCGCGCCGCCCGGCACGCAGACGATCGCGCCCACGGTCCACGACGGCAGGATCACGGCATTGAGGTTGCGCGGGCCGAAGTCGTCGACGATCTCCTCGACGGTCGCGATCGAGCGCTTGGCGGCGAGCACCGCCTGCTTCTGCACGCCGACAATACCTTCGAGCAGCACGTTGCCGGCGCGGTCGGCGCGCAAAGCGTGGATCACCGCGACGTCGGGCCGGATCGCCGGCACGGTCGCAAGCGTCTCGCCCGTGTAGGGACACGTGACGCTCTTGATCGTCGGATTTACCTTCGGCAGGTCGGCGCCGATGTAGCCGCGGAAGACCGCGAACGGCAGGCCGGCGGCGCCCGCCTCGTAGGCGTTGGCCATGGCGGAGTGCGAATGCTCCTCATAGGCGAGCGGATTCGGCCAGCCGTTCTCGATCGCGTCGCGCATGCGGTGCAGCGAGCCGACGCCCGGATTGCCGCACCAGGAGAAGATCGCCTTCTCGGCGCCGCCCATGCCGATGATCTGGTCGTAGATGAGATCCGGCGTCATGCGGATCAGGGTCAGCCGCTTGCGGCGCTGGCGGATGACCTCATGGCCGGCCGCATGCGGGATGAGGTGCGTGAACCCTTCCATCGCGATCGCGTCGCCGTCGCGGATATTGGCCTCGACGGCTTCGGCTAGCGACATGAACTGCGACATGGGAAAGCCCGGAATGATGTGCGGGAGGTTTTTTACGGGGCGGCTGGCGCAGGGTCAAATCAGTGTCGTCATGTCCGGCCTTGTGCCGGGCATCCACGTCTTGCTTGCGGCAAAGACGTGGATGGCCGGGACAAGCCCGGCCATGACGGAATTGCCTGCCGAATTTGCGGAGGCCGAGACTTGCTCTAAGCTGACCCTTTCGTGCGCCAGGAACACCCGATGCCGGACTCTCCCCAGCCGTTTCCCGACCTCCCCGCCTCGCTGCGGGCCGAACGCCAGGGCGCGCTCGCGCTGCTGCGCCTCGCGCGCGCCGAGAAGCGCAACGCCCTCGACGATACCACCGTGCTCGGCATCGAGGCCTTCTTCATCGAGCTGCCCGAGGACGTGAAGGCGGTGGTGATCTCCGGCGAAGGCGAGCATTTCTCCGCCGGCCTCGACCTCGGCGAGCTCACCCGGCGCGACATCGCGGCGAGCATCGCGCACTCGCGCATGTGGCATCGTGCCTTCGATGCGATCGAGTTCGGCCGCGTGCCGGTGGTGTGCGTGCTGCACGGCGCGGTGGTCGGCGGCGGGCTCGAGCTCGCCGCCGCGACCCACATCCGCGTCGCCGAGCACACCGCCTATTACGCGCTGCCCGAGGGCAGCCGCGGCATCTATGTGGGCGGCGGCGCCTCGGTGCGGCTGCCGCGGCTGACCGGCACCTCGCGCATGATGGAGATGATGCTGACCGGGCGCACCTATGACGCCGCGGAGGGCCAGGCGCTCGGCCTGTCGCACTACCTGGTCGAGCCGGGCGCCGGCCTGTCCAAGGCGATCGAGCTCGCGCGCCGCGTCGCCGAGAACGAGGCGATGACCAACTTCGCCATCATGCACGTGCTGCCGCGCATCGCCGAGCAGGATCCGGCCAGCGGCTATCTGACCGAATCGCTGATGGCGGCGATCGCCGCCGGCGATCCGCAGGCGCAGAAACGGCTGCAGGACTTCTTGCGGAAGCGCGCGCCGAAAACCTTGCGGCAATGAACGACGCGGTGACGACGGCGCCGTCCGCGCGCGACCTGACGACGGCGCCGCTGCGCCAAGTACGGCTCGCCGCGCCTGATTGCACGCTCGAGCGACGCGCCGACGGAACGCTGCTGATGCAGGCGCGCGACGCGCTCGGCCCTTATCCGGAACGGATCACCGAGCGGCTCCTCTACTGGGCGGATCGCACACCGCAACGCGTGTTCATGGCCGATCGCGATCCCACGACCGGGGCCTGGCGCACCGTTACTTACGCGCAGGCGCTCGCCCAGGTGCGGGCCATCGGGACGGCGCTGCTGCGGCGCGACCTCTCGGCCGAGCGGCCGATCATGATCCTCTCCGGCAACGACATCGAACATGCGCTGCTCGGCCTCGCCGCCGTCCACGTCGGCATCGCGCATGCGCCGATCTCGCCCGCCTACTCGCTCGTCTCGACCGATTTCGCCAAGCTGCGCGACATCGTCGCGCTGCTCACCCCGGGCCTCGTCTTCGCGGCCGACGGCGCCGTCTTCGCGCGCGCGATCGACGCCACCGTGCCGGCTGACGTCGAGATCGCGACTGCACGCCGTCCACTCTCCAATCGACTGACCACTTCGTTCGCCGAACTTGCCGCGACGCCGACGGACGCCGCGGTCGACGCCGCCTTCGCCCGCACCGGGCCGGACACCATCGTCAAATTCCTGTTCACCTCCGGCTCGACCGGCGCGCCGAAGGCGGTGATCAACACCCAGCGCATGTGGTGCGCCAACCAGGAAATGCTGCGCACCGCGCTCGCCTATTTCCAGGACGAGCCGCCCGTGATCGTCGACTGGGCGCCCTGGCACCATACGGCGGGCGGCAACCACGACGTCGGGCTCGTGCTCTGCAACGGCGGCACGTTGTACGTCGACGACGGCAAGCCAATTCCGGGCGCGATCGACGCGACCGTGCGCAACCTGCGCGAGGTCGCGCCGACCTGGTACTTCACGGTGCCGAAGGGCTACGAGGCGCTGCTGCCGCATTTGCGCGCCGATGCCGCGCTGCGCCGCACCTTCTTCAGCCGCCTCAAGGTGCTGTGGTTCGCGGGTGCCGGCATCTCGCAGCAGGTGTTCGACGAAATGAAGCGCCTCGCCGTCGAGACCTGCGGCGAGCGCATCGCCTTCCTCACCGGCTTCGGCGCCACCGAGACCGCGCCCTGCGCGCTCGCCCGCACGTTCGAGAGCGAGGTCGCGAGCAACATGGGCGTGCCGGTCGCCGGTATGACGCTCAAGCTCGTGCCGCATGAAGGCAAGCTCGAAGCGCGGGTGAAGGGACCAAACGTCACGGCGGGCTACTGGCGCGCCCCCGAGCTCACCGCCAAGGCGTTCGATGACGAGGGCTTCTACCGGCTCGGCGACACCTTCACGTTCGCCGATCCGGCGGACGCGACGCGCGGGCTGCTGTTCGGCGGCCGCATCGCCGAGGATTTCAAGCTCGCGACCGGCACCTGGGTCAATGTCGGCCCGCTGCGCGCGGCCGTGATGGAGCAGCTCGCGCCGCTCGCGCGCGATGCCGCGATCGCCGGGCACGATCGCTCCGACATTGGTTTGCTGATCTTTCCCGACCTCGCGGCCTGCCGCCGGCTCGCCTGCGATCCCGCGCTGGACGACGCAGCGTTGATCCGCGACCCGCGCGTCATCGCCGAATTTCGCGCCCGCCTCGCCCGGCTCGCCGCCGCCGCGACCGGCAGCTCGAACCGCATCGCCCGCGCGCTGCTGCTCGCCGAGCCGCCGTCGCTCGATGCCGGCGAGATCACCGACAAGGGCTCGCTCAACCAGCGCGCCGTGCTCGCCCGTCGCGCCGCAGCGGTCGAGGCGCTATATGCTGCGCCGCCGGCACCGCACGTGATCCGGATCGAGCAGGGCAACTGAACATGGCTTTCACGACCTCGGCCCGCATCGGCGGCGGCCAGGGCATTGCGCTGCTGATCGAAAACCCCGAGGTTGCGTCGACGTCCACAGGGAAACCCGCGTCATGAACCCGCAAGGACAGGCCGCCCTCGTCACCGGCGGCGGCTCCGGCCTCGGCGCCGCGACCGCCGAGAAACTGGCCGCGCGCGGCGCCAAGGTCGCGCTGCTCGACATCAATCTCGGCGCCGCCAAGGCGGTGGCCGCGAAGATCGGCGGCCTTGCGGTCGCGTGCGACGTGACCGACGACAAGATCATGGCCGCCGCCATCAACGCGGCGCGTTCGGCGCACGGGCAGGCGCGCATCCTGATCAATTGCGCTGGCGTCGGACCCGCCAAGCGCATCGTCGGGCGCGACGGCCCGATGCCGCTCGCCGACTTCGAGCGCGTCATCCGCATCAACCTGATCGGCACCTTCAACGCCATGCGGCTCGCCGCCGCCGACATGCAGGGGCTCGCGCCCATGGAGGACGACGAGCGCGGCGTCATCATCTCGACCGCGTCGGTCGCGGCCTACGAGGGCCAGATCGGCCAGGCCGCCTATGCGGCGTCGAAAGGCGGCGTGGTCGCGCTCACGCTCCCGGCGGCGCGCGAGCTCTCCCAGTTCGGCATCCGTGTCAACGCCATCGCGCCGGGCATCTTCTCCACGCCCATGCTGGCCGCGTTGCCCGAGGACACGCAGAAGAGCCTCGCCATATCGGTGCCGTTCCCCAAGCTGCTCGGCCGCCCCGAGCAGTATGCCGACCTCGCCCTGCACATCATCGAGAACCGCTACCTCAACGGCGAGACCATCCGCCTCGACGGCGCCCTGCGCATGGCGCCGCGCTGAACATTGGAATCCGTCATGGCCGGGCTCGTCCCGGCCATCCACGTCTTTCTTTGCCTGGGGCAAAGACGTGGATGAAGGAGACGATTGGACGAGGGATCTGGACATGCTCACCAACCGCCGCGACGTGCGGATCGTCTGGGGTGACTGCGACCCGGCCGGCATCGTCTACTATCCGCGCTATTTCGAGATGTTCGATACTTCGACCACCGCGCTGTTCGAGCGCGCGCTCGGCATGACCAAGTACCAGTTCGTCAAGCACTACGAGTGCCTCGGTTACCCGATGGTCGACACCCGCGCCCGCTTCGTGCTCCCGACCCGCTACGGCGACGACGTGGTGATCGAGACGACCATCACGGAGATCAAGCGCTCGAGCTTTTCGGTGACGCACAAGATTCTCAAAGACGGCCAGCTCGCCGTCGAAGGCTTCGAGACCCGCGTATGGGTCGCGCGCGATCCCGCCGATCCGGACAAGATCAAGGCAAAGGCGCTGCCCGACGAGGTGGTGGCGAAATTGAAGGGGCAGTGACTCTCCGCTCCCCTCCCCCCGCGAGCGAAGCGAGTGGCGGGGAGGGGTCGGGGGTGGGGGGCGCGGCAAATTCGGAGCCAGCAATCTCTTCGGCCTATCACGGAGTCAGAGCAAGCGTAGTCCCCCCACCCCGTCCGTCGCAGCTTGCGCTCCGACGGCCGACCCTCCCCGCCAACGGGCGGGAGGGTAACAGCAGCGCCTCACCCCATCTCGGCAATGATCCGCTTCAGCACCCGCACGAAGCTCTTCTGCTCCCGCGCGCCGATGATCCTGTCGAGGCTGCGCTCGTGCGCGCGGGCACATTCGGTGAGCTCGTCGAGCAGGCGGCGGCCCGCCGCGGTGAGCGACAACCGATAAGCACGCTGGTCGGCGCGAGTGCGCTGGCGGCGCACGAGGCCGCGCCGCGCGAGGTCGTTGAGCACCGGCGTGAGGCTCGACTTGTCGCGGCCGTTGGCGCGGCTGAGCGCCGTCTGGCTGATGCCGGGATTGCGGCCGATCAGCATCAGCGTCGCGAAGCGGCCCGGCCGCGTGCCGATCTCGCTCGCGAGCCGCGAGAATGCCTGGAACGCGGCCGCCTGCGCCATGCGCAGGTTGAAGCCGACCCAACCGGCGAGCGGGCCATAGTCGATTGCCTCGCCGCGTCCGTTCGGCTTTCCCGCCTTGTCGTTCTTGCGCCGCACCATCTCGCCTTGTCTTTCGCTTCACCCTCCCCTGCAGGGGGAGGGTCGCTCGACTTCGCGCGCGTAGGCGCCGCGAAGGCGAGCGGGGTGGGGTGGCTGAGTTGCCCTCACCCCACCCCGGCTCGCTTCGCTCGCCGACCCTCCCCCTACAGGGGAGGGTGACGCGTGTCATTCACACACCGTCACAGATTAGTTTTATATCCAACTAATTTCTTTACTTCTGCCGCAAGTTGAGTCTGAATTGCGAAAAATGCGCCGTCAACCGAGCAAGTCGGCGTTCGAGAGCGATTCGAGACCCTCAGGGAGGAAACGATGCAATCGTCATGGCTGCGCGGCACGCTGATCCTCGCCGCAACCGGGCTGGCGCTGGCGGCGCCCGTGCTCGCCCAGGAGAAGACCTTCGAGCTCAAGATCTCGCACTGGGTGCCGCCCTCGCATCCGCTGCAGAAGGCGCTGGAGGACTGGGGCACCTCGGTCCAGCAGGCGTCCAACGGCACCATCAAGTTCAAGGTCTTTCCGGCACAGCAGCTCGGCAAGGCGTTCGACCACTACAACATGGCGCGCGACGGCATCGCGGACGTCACCTACGTGAACCCCGGCTACGAGCCCGGCCGCTTCCCGATCATCGGTGCGGGCGAGCTGCCGTTCCTGTTCGCCGACGCCAAGGGCGGCACGCAGGCGATCGACGCCTGGTACCGCAAATACGCCGACAAGGAAATGAAGGACGTCAAGTTCTGCCTCGCCTTCGTGCACGATCCGGGCTCGTTCCACTCGCGCACCAAGAAGATCGTGCTGCCGGACGACATCCGGGGCATGAAGATCCGCCCCGCCCACGCCACTATGGCGACCTTCGTGACCAAGCTCGGCGGCACCAACGTCAACGCCGCGGCGCCGGAGGTGCGCGACGTGATCGAGCGCGGCGTCGCCGACGCGGTGACCTTCCCGTGGGGCTCGATCCCGCTGTTCGGCATCGACAAGGTCACCAAGTATCACATGGAGTATCCGCTCTACACGACGACCTTCGCGTTCGTGATCAACAAGGCGACCTACAACGCGATGTCGGCCGCGCAGAAGAAGGTGATCGACGACCACTGCACCCACGAATGGGCGCTGCGCGTCGCCGGCCCGTGGGCGGACTTCGAGCATGGCGGCATCGCCAAGATCAAGGCGGAGCAGGGCCACGAGGTCTATACGCTGACACCCGACCAGATCGAGGCGTGGAAGAAGGCCGCCGCGCCGCTGCTGGGCGCCTGGGCCGACGGCGTGCGCAAGGTCGGCGGCAACCCGGACGAGATCATGCGCGAGCTGCATGCGCAGCTCGACAAGTATCACGCGGGGGCGAAGTGACGCGCAGCGTCATTGCGAGGGGCGCGCTGCGCCCCGAAGCAATCTCGATCGGCAGACGCATGCGTTCGCGGGCCGAGATTGCTTCGTCGCGCATGCAAGTCGGGCCTGCCCGACTTGCTCACTATGATGGTCGATCTCGGGTAAACCCGAGATCGATGCTCCTCGCAATGACAGAATAATCGGCCACCCATGCGCCGAATTCATGGACCGCTTCATCGACACGATCGAATGGATCGCGGCGCTGTTCGTCGGCCTGGTCGCGGCCGACATCTTCATATCGGTGCTGCTGCGCAATCTCTTCTCCACCGCGATCCCCAACTCGTTCAACTTCGGCCAGCTGCTGCTCGGCATCCTCATCTTCTGGGGGATCGCGGCGACGAGCTACCGCGGCACGCACATCACGGTCGACCTGGTGTGGTCGAACGTCGGGCCGCGGATGCAGCGCGTGATCGACGTGTTCGCGACGCTGGTGCTGCTCTTCGTCGTCACCGTGCAGACCTACACGCTGTTCGACAAGGTCGCGACCACGCGCATCGACAACATCCTCACCTTCGAGCTGCATTGGCCGGTGTGGCCGTTCTACGCGCTCGCCTGGTCGGGCGACGTCTCGGCGGTGCTGCTGATCGCGATCCGCACCTACCGGCTCATCTTCCATCCCGAGGACATGAGCCGCGGGTATCAGATCAAGCCGGTGGAGTGAGACGATGAGCGCCGACGCCGTCGCGGTCATCGGCTTCGTCGTGCTGTTCGCGCTGATGCTGCTGCGCGTGCCGGTCGGCATGGCGATGGGGCTCGTCGGCGTCACCGGCTTCGGCTGGATCGTCGGCAGTGCGCCGGCGCTCAAGCTGATCGGGCAGACGTCGATGCGCACGGTCACCGACTACAATTTCGGCGTCATCCCGATGTTCCTGCTGATGGGCGCGTTCGTGTCGAACTCGGGCATGAGCCGCGAGCTGTTTCGCGCCGCCAACGGCTTCGTCGGCCACCGGCGCGGCGGACTCGGCATCGCCACCATCGCGGCGTGCGGCGGGTTCGCGGCCATCTCGGGCTCCTCGGTCGCGACCGCCGCGACCTTCTCGGCGGTCGCCTATCCGGAGATGCGGCGCTTCGGCTATCCGCAGTCGTTTGCCACGGGCGTGATCGCGGCCGGCGGCACGCTCGGCGCCATGCTGCCGCCCTCGACCGTGCTCGCCGTGTACGGGATCATCACCGAGCAGGACATCGGCAAGCTGTTTTTCGCCGGCATCGTGCCGGGACTGCTCGCGATCGCGATGTACATGGGCACGATCGCGCTGCTCAGCGTGCTGCGGCCGAATTTCCTCCCCGCCGGCCCGCGCACGCCGTGGAAGAAGCGCTTCGCCGGCCTCACCGACGTGTGGGCGACGCTGGTGCTGTTCATCTTCGTCATCGGCGGGCTCTACGGCCTGCCTTACCTGCCGCGCTTCACGCCGACCGAAGCCGGCGGCGTCGGCGCCGCCGGCGCCTTCCTGATCGGCGTGCTGCGCGGGCGGCTCGGGGGCGCCGAGATCCGCAAATCGCTGCTGCAGGCGACGCGCACGGCGGCGGCCGTGTTCACGGTGCTGATCGGCGCGCTGCTGTTCGGCTATTTCCTCACCATCACGCAGACGCCGCAGAAGGTGACCGAGTTCCTGACCGGCCTCGGCATCGGCCCCTACGGCGTGCTGGCGCTGATCATGCTGATGTATCTCGTGCTCGGCTGCCTGATGGACGCCATGGCGATGATCATCCTCACGGTGCCGATCATCTTTCCCGTGGTGACCGCGCTCGGCTTCGATCCGATCTGGTTCGGCGTGATCATCGTGATGACGGTCGAGCTCGGCCTCATCCATCCGCCGGTCGGCATGAACGTGTTCGTCATCAAGAGCGTGATACCGGACGTGAGCTTCTCGACCATCTTCGTCGGCGTGCTGCCGTTCATCCTCACCGACCTCATCCGGCTGGTGATCCTCATCGCCTTCCCGATCCTGGCGCTGTGGCTGCCGTCGCATATGTAGGCCTGGAGCATTTTCCGGCGAAGTGGAATCCGGTTCGCCGCAAGAAAAATGCGACCAAGCGAAGAATCTGCTACAACGGACCTCACCATGGAACGATCGTTCAAAAAGGAAGTCGAAGCGCTCAAGCTGGGCGACGGCGAGACCTTCCGCGGCGAGGGCATCCTCGCGGTCACCAAGGCGCTGCTGCAGGCGGGCGTGAGCTATGTCGGCGGCTACCAGGGCGCGCCGGTCTCGCACCTGATCGACGTGATGGTCGATGCCGAGGACCTGCTCGCCGACCTCGGCGTGCATGTGGAGACATGCACCAACGAGGCCTCCGCGGCCGCCATGCTCGGCGCCTCGATCAACTACCCGCTGCGTGGCGCCGTGACCTGGAAATCGATCGTCGGCACCAACGTGGCGGCGGACGCACTCTCCAACCTGTCGTCGCCCGGCGTCATCGGCGGCGCCATGATCATCCTCGGCGAGGACTACGGCGAAGGCGCGAGCGTGATCCAGGAGCGCTCGTATGCGTACGCCATGAAATCGACGATGTGGCTGCTCGACCCGCGGCCGGAGCTGCCGGCGATCGTGCGCATGGTCGAGAAGGGCTTCGAGCTGTCCGAGGCAAGCCACGCCCCCGTGATGATGGAGCTGCGCATCCGCGCCTGCCACGTCACCGGCGAGTTCGTCGCCAAGGACAACCGGCGTCCGCAGTTCTCCGGCGTCAATCGCCTGAGCGGCCCGCCCAAGTTCAACTATTCGCGCCTCGCCCATCCGCCGGTCACCTTCATCCACGAGAAGCTCAAGGTGGAGGAGCGCGAACCGGCGGCGCAGAAGTTCATCGTGGCCGAGAAGCTCAACGAATTTTTCCCGGGCGATCTCGCCGACATCGGCATCATCACGCTGGGCGGACTCTACAACGGCCTGTTGCGCGCGCTCGAGCGGCTCGGCCTCGCCGATCTGTTCGGCAATGCGCGCATCCCGATCTACTGCCTCAACGTGGCCTATCCGCTGGTGCCCGCGGAGGTGCGCGACTTCTGCGCCGGAAAGCGCGCCGTGCTGATCGTCGAGGAAGGCAACCCCGACTACATCGAGCAGGCGATCAACACCGAGCTGCGCCGCGCCGACATTCAGACGCGTATCTACGGCAAGGGGCCGCTGCCGAAGGCGGGCGAGTACACGACCGACGTGCTGCTCGCCGGGCTCGCCAAATTCCTCGCCGAGACGAAGCCGGCCGGCGTCGACGCGGACGCCATCGCGGCGCGACAGAAGCAGATGCTGGCGCACAGGCCCGCGGCCTTCGCGGCGGTCGGCGAGCTGCCGGTGCGGCCGCCCTCGTTCTGCACCGGCTGCCCGGAGCGGCCGGTGTTCACCGCCCTCAAGCTGGCGCAGCGCGAGATCGGCGCGACGCACATCAGCTCGGACATCGGCTGCCACAGCTTCGGTACCCTGCCGCCGTTCAGCATGGGCAACTCGATCCTCGGCTACGGCATGTCGCTCGCGAGCGCGGCCGGCGTCGGGCCCAACATGGAGACGCGGACCATCGCGGTGATGGGTGACGGCGGGTTCTGGCACAACGGCCTGATCACCGGCGTCGCGTCGAGCCTGTTCAACCGCGGCGACGGCGTCCTCGTCGTCATGCAGAACGGCTACACGTCGGCGACCGGCCTGCAATACATGCCGTCGAGCAAGGCGAGCCGGCATGGCGGCGCGCCCGGCATGGACGTCGAGGCGACGCTGCGCTCGTTCGGCGTCAAATGGCTGCGCAAGGTGCGCACCTACGGCGTCGCCAAGATGGCGGAGACGCTCAAGGAGGCGCTGCGCACGGCCGAGCGCGGCCTCAAGGTGATCATCGCCGACGGCGAATGCCAGCTCGCGCGTCAGCGCCGCGTGCGCGCCGAGGACGCCGCCAAGCTCAAGCGCGGCGAGCGCGTGGTGAAGACGCGCTTCGGCGTCGACGACGAGATCTGCACCGGCGATCATTCCTGCATCCGCCTCTCCGGCTGCCCGTCGCTCACCGTCAAGCCAAGCCCCGATCCGCTGCGCAGCGATCCGGTTGCGAGCGTGATCGAGTCCTGCGTCGGCTGCGGTCTGTGCGGCGAGGTCGCGCATGCGGCCGTGCTGTGCCCGTCGTTCTACCGCGCCGAGATCGTCGCGAACCCGACCTGGTTCGAGCGCGCCCGCCATGCGCTGCGCCGGCGGCTGCTGCCGATCATGCGCGCGCCGCAAAAGGCCGCCGCATGACGACGCCGCGCCCGGTCGCCATCCTGATCGCCGCGCTCGGCGGCGAGGGCGGTGGCGTTCTCACCGACTGGATCGTCACGGCCGCGGCCGCACAGGGATTTCCGGTGCAGAGCACCTCGATCCCCGGCGTCGCGCAGCGTACCGGCGCGACCACCTATTACATCGAGATCCTGCCGGCGACGCTCGCCGCGCTCGGCGGCAAGCGGCCGATCCTCGCGCTCACGCCCGGCAGCGGCAACGTCGACGTGGTGCTGGCGAGCGAGCTGATGGAAGGCGCGCGCGCGATCGGCAACGGCTTCGTCACGCCCGACCGCACCACGCTGCTGGCCTCGACGCACCGCTCCTATGCGATCGCCGAGCGCATGGCGATGGCGGACGGCCGCTACGACACCGGCCGCCTGATGAAAGCGATCGAGACGCACGCGCGGCGGCATCTCGTGTTCGACATGGCGGCGGTCGCCAAAGACACCGGCGCGATGATCAACGCCGTGATGCTCGGCGCCTTGGCGGCCGCGCAGGTGCTGCCGATTACGGCGCAGGTCTTCGAGGACGCGATCCGTCACGACGGCAAGGCGGTCGACGCCAACCTGCGCGGCTTTCGCGCCGGGTTGGCGGCGGCCACGCAGGCCGCGGTACAGGCCGGCAGCGACGGCAAACGCCGCCGCGCGCCGGTGCGCTCGGTCGCGGCGCTCGAGACGGAAGCCAACGCCACCATGCCGGCCTCGGCGCGCGAGATCGCCGTCGAGGGCCTGCGTCGCACTGCGGCGTACCAGGACGCGGCCTACGCGGGACTTTATCTCGACCGGCTGCGGCCGATCCTCGCCGCCGACGCGCGCGCCAATGCGGGCGGCCGGCTGATCCGCGAGACCGCGCGCCAGCTCGCGGTGCGCATGACCTTCGAAGACGTGATCCGCGTCGCCGAGGCGAAGATCGCGCCCGAGCGCTTCGCCCGCATCCGGGCGGAGATGGGGCTCAAGGACGACGAGCCGTTCCGCATCGTCGAGTTCCTCAAGCCAGGCCTCGAGGAGATGTGCCAGGTGCTGCCGCCGCGCCTTGCGCAGCGCATCCTCGCCTGGGCCGACCGACGCGGCTGGCGCCCGCACTGGGGCATGGAGATCGAGACCACCTCGCTGTTCGGGTATCTGCGCTTCTGGACCTTGGCGAAGCTCAAGCGCTTCCGCCCGCGCGGCCATCGCTACGTGCTGGAGCAGGCCGCGATCACCCAATGGCTCGACCTGATCGCCGAGGCGGCGCGGCTCTCCGCCGACGTCGCGGTCGAGACCGCCGAATGCGCCCGCCTGATCAAGGGATACGGCGACACCTGGCAGCGCGGCAGCGCCAACTACGCGACGATCGAGGCGCAGGTGATCCGCCCACTGCTCGCCGGCGCGCTTCCGCTGGCGCAAGGCGCCGACGCAATCGCCAGCGCGCGCACCGCCGCGCTGGTCGATCCGGAGGGCGAAGGGCTGGCAAAGTGCCTCGCCGAGATCGCGAGTCGGACGGCGGCGCGGATGGCGGCTGAGTAGCAAGTCCCGTCATTGCGAGGAGCCCGCAGGGCGACGAAGCAATCTCGCGCCGCGTACTCATGCGTATGCGGGACGCGATTGCTTCGGCGTGCTACGCACGCCTCGCAATGACACGGTGCGTCACTTCGCCGGCGTCTGCGCGCGCATCACGGCCGCGACCTGCGCGTCCTCGCCCTTGCCGCGCTGCTCCAGGCCCGCCGCGGTGCCGGCGCGATCGCGCGCCTCGCGGTTCTGGTTCATCTTCCACTTGCCTTCGAGGCGGGCGATGTCGAAGCGGAAGCCGACGATGCCGCGCAGCATCACGTCGATGTAGCTCTCGGGCGAGTCGGTGACCTTCCATGGATGCGGCTCGCTCGCCTCCTGCTGGGTGGTGAGCTCGCCCACGTGGCGGCGCAGCCAGTCCTTGTCCTGCATGACCTGCGGCTTCCCGTAGGCGTGCACGGCGATGTAGTTCCAGGTCGGCACCGCTTTGCCGGTCTCGGCCTTGGTCGCGTACCAGTTCGGCGTGATGTAGGCCTCGGCCCCCTGGAAGATCATCAGCGCCTCGCCGCCTTCGGCGAGGTCCTTCCAGTGCGGGTTGGCGCGCGCGAGATGGCATTCGATCGCGCCGAACTCGCCCTCGCGTTTGAGCACGGTGGGCAGATGGGTCCCGTAGAGGCCGGCGGCGCCGGCCGAGACGAGGGTCACGAACGGGCGCGCGCGCATTAGCGCGTGCATCTCGGCCAAGTCTTCGACGCGGAAGTGGTCGGGGCGGTACATGGCCCCAGGGAAAGCAGAATGGCGCGCGCGGAGCAAGGGCGGCCGGGCGCAGTGAATGCTGAAACTTTGGCGTTCCGGCGATGAATTCCCGTGATGCGAAGCGGGCCGCGTGGTTACCCACGCGGCCCGCCGAATGACCGATCGAACGCCGCGACGCCGTGTCAGTCGAGCGGCTCGACCTTCACGAGCGCGTGGTCGTGGTTGCTGCCGGTCCAGAAGACCGGCCGGCTGCCCGAGTTGTCGATGGCGAGCGAGCGCATGTTGGTGTCGCCCGGCATCAGGTACTCCACCGCCCGGCCAGTCTTCGGATCGAGCCGGATGGCGCGGTCGGTCTGCATGCCGGCGACCCAGATGTCGCCGTTCTTGTCGGTTTGCGCCCGATAGGGACCGCTATAGGGCGTCGGCAGTTTGTACTCGGCGACGAACTTCTCCGCCCGCGTGTCGAACAGCGCGACCGCGTTGCCGCGATACTCGGTGATCAGGATGCGATCCTGGTCGTCGATGACCATGCGCCGCCCGCGGCCGTGCGCGGTCGGCAGCGGATACCAGGTGACGGCGAGGGTCTTGGCGTTGATCTTGCCGATATGGCCGTCGACGAACTCGGCCATCCACAGATTGTTCCGCGAGTTGGAGATCACCTGGTAGATCGAGTAGCGCCCGGCCGGCAGCGACGAGGTCGGGTGGAGCTTGTCCCAGTTGCCGCTCGCAAGATCGAGCCGGAAGATGTCCTGGGTGCCGACGCTCTTGGTCCATACCTTGCCGTCGACGTTGTGGCGCAGGCCGACGAAGTTGAGCTGCACGCGGTCGTCGTTCCACTTCGCCGGCAGCGGATAGAACTTGGTCTCGCCGGTCTTCGGATCGAGCGTGCCGAGCGCGCCCTGGTACATGGTGTCGAACCAGAATTTGCCGTCCTTGTCGTACTCGAGGCTGAGCTGGCCCTCCGGCGCCTTCGGCTTGAACTTCTGCACCGGATATTCGGTGAGCTTGAGGGTCTTGGGGTCGAACTTGGAGATGAACATCTCGCCGAAGTCCGAGTACCAGACGGTGCCGTCCCTGGCGACGACGACGTCATGCGGCTCGGTGGTGGCGCGGCCGACATCGTACTCGGTGACGATCACGTGCGTCGCCTCGCCCTTCGGGCGCGGCAGGGTCTTGAGCGGGTACTGCCACTTGTCGACGCCGCTCAGGTTGATGGTCGCGAGGTACTCGGCGAACTTGCGGTACTGCTCAGGCGAGCCCGCGCGCGCGGTGTCGAGCATGCGCTGCGGCTTCACGGGCTGGCTCACGGCGCCATAGCCCAACATGCGGGTGACGACGTGCGTCCACTCGTCGGCGTCATGGGTCGAGCGCACGAGGCGCTCCAGCGTGTGGCAGCTCGTGCAGTTGAGGAGCAGCGCCTTCTGGTCCTCGGGACCCGGCACGCTCATCATCCATTCGGCGTTGGTGAGCTGACTCGCGAGGTTGTCGGTCGGCTTGAGCTTGATGTCGGCGGTGGTCGTCCTCTCGGTCGCGACCGTCGCGGTTGCCGGCGCACCGATGTCGTAGCCGACCGCGCGGATCGTGATCGTGTAGTCGCCTGGCTCGAGCCGGTTCTCCGGGAAGACGTAGCGGCCCTGCGCGTCGGTGGTGACGCTCACGCGGACGATCGAGCCCGCCTTGTGGGCGGTGACGACCACGCCCTCCATGGCGCCTTCCTGCGCCGAGGAGATCACGCCGGTCAGCGCGGCCGCGCCTTGCGCGCCAGCAGGTACCGGCAACGCTTGAAGCAGCATGACGGCTGCGCCGGCCATCAGGCCCCACATGAGGCTGTGTCGCATCGGTTTCTCCCTCGGCATGCACTTGTTCTGGATTGGATCGACGGGCGTCGGCCCGGATCGCGTGCAGCACCATCGCCGACGCACCGTCGGCGTGCGACAGTCTGCCCCTGGGCGACCGTCGTAACAAGACATGCCAACGGCCGCCCCGAAGCTCCGGGCGGCCGTTGGAAATCAACGCATGGGTGGGTTGCGGGCCGCGCGTAGCCGCTCACTGGCGAGAGGTCAGCGGCGCCAACCACCGTTGATCAGGCGATCAGTGATCTCGCGCTCGATCGAGTTGGTCAGGCGCCCTCCGCTGCGCTCCAGCACGCGGGCGGCGTCACGCTCGGCTTGCCGCTCGGCGGACTCGTGTACGGCATCGAGCAGACGGCGCAGGAGGCCGCGCCGGCGCGGCTCGGCGCGCACTGGCGCGGTCACGATCGGCGCGTCGAAATAGGGGGCGAATTCGTTGGGGCGAGGTGCGTAGGTCATGGCTTTGTCTCCACGCTATTCGGGGTGAGAATGCTCACCATTCGGGACGTGAATGATTGAGGGTTTCTCATCCGTCTGCGTTCGACTATATTTATGGTCTCGATTATATGGGCCGACAAAGGATCAGTTCTCACGCGATCATTGAGTTTCGCTCATGCATGCCGCGATGCCCCCGCTCAACGCGCTGCGCGCCTTCGAGGCAGCGGCGCGCCACCTCAGCCTCACCCGTGCCGCCGAGGAGCTGCACGTGACGCCGGGCGCGCTCAGCCATCAGATCCGCGGCCTCGAGGAGTTCCTCGGCGTCGAGCTGTTCGAGCGGCGTGTGCGCGCGATCGCGCTCACGCCCGCCGGCAAGTTGCTCTATCCGGGCCTGCAAACCGGCTTTACGCATATCCAGGAGGCGGTCGCGGGTCTCGGGCTCATCGGCGACCACCGGGTGCTGGTGCTGAGCACGCCGCCCGGCTTCACGGCAAAATGGCTCGCGCCGCAACTCTATCGGTTTACCAACGCGAATCCGGAGATCGACATCCGCGTCTCGTCCTCGTTCGGCTTCGCCAATTTCACCACCGACGGGGTCGACGTCGCGGTGCGCAACCTTCCCTCTGATGCCGCGGCCGATTCGGCACTGGTGGTCGAGAAGCTGGTCGAGCTCAGGATGATTCCGGTGTGCAGCCCGCGCTTCATGCAAAAGCACCGACCGCTGACGCACGCAGAGGCGCTCGCCCGCGTGCCGCTGATCCACGATGAAACCTTCACGCGCCGCCCGGAGGTGCCGACCTGGGCCGACTGGTTCGCGGCGGCCGGCGTCGAGGACGCCGACGTGAGCCGCGGGCTGCGCTTCAACAGCACCGACCATGCGCTCGATGCGGCCGGCGAAGGTGCCGGCGTGCTGCTCGCCCATGACCTGCCAGCCTATGAGGACCTGCGCACGGGGCGCCTGGTGATCCCGGTGCGGCTCGCGCTCGAGACCGGGCGCGCCTACAGCTTCGTCTGCCCGAAGAACCGCGCCGAGCGGCCGCACGTGCAGGCGTTTCGCGCCTGGCTCAAGGCGGAGCTTGCCACCGTCGACTGGACGCAGATCGGCGCCATCCGGCTGCACAAAAAGAAATCGGCCGGCTGAGGGCCGGCCGATCTCGCAGCTCCCGACGCCGGGAGGAATGCGTCAGTGGCTGCCGACGGACTGAAAGTCGCCCTGCGCGGCCGCCGGCTGCGCGGTGCGGTTGGCGCGGACGTTCCGCTCGACCGACGCATAGGCGCCGGACGGGGCGTTCGTCTGCGTCTGCACGATGCGGCCGGCCGCTTCGTCGGACCGCTGCTGGTCGAACGCGAAGGCCGGGGCCGCGAGGGTGGTGAGGGCCGCAACGAGGGCGAGGTTGCTCTTGATCGACATGGTATTTCTCCGTTCCCAAATTTCGGCGAGACGGGGGTGTCTCGGCGGACGTTTCTCGATCCGGGGGTGGGAGGCCGTCTGCCTCCGTCTCGATCGATGACTGTAACCTAGTGCCCAATTTGATTGTTTGCAATTGAATTGTGTATGCATTATCGGCTCGTCTGCTATGCACAATTAAATTGTGCACTATCTACTTGTTTCCAAGACGATTTCCCATATAGTGGCTGAGCGAGCACGGGCACTTGAAGGCGACGGCAAGAGGACGCCATGAGCAAGAACGAGCTGAAATCACGGCTGGGCTCCATGCTCTGCTTCACGGTCTATTCGACCGCGCATGCTTTCAACCGCGCCTACAAGCCGCTGCTCGATGCGCTCGGCCTCACCTATCCGCAGTACCTCGCGATGTTCGCGCTGTGGGAGCACGACGACCTGTCGGTCAAGGAGCTGGGCGAGTTGCTGCACCTCGACTCCGGGACATTGACGCCGCTGCTCAAGCAACTCGAGGCGATGGGTCTCGTGCGCCGCGCGCGCGACCCGTCCGACGAGCGCAGCGTGCGCATCAAACTCACGCCGGCCGGCGCCGAGATGAAATGCAAGGAGCGCACCGTGCACGAAGGCCTGATAAGCGCCTGCGGTCACACGGCCGAGGAGCTCAAGGCGCTCACTGCTCAGCTCATCCGAGTACGCGAGGGTCTCGACGCTGCCGCGGAGCGTGCGGCGGCTGTCGCCGACGAGACCGTGTGAGCATGATCTTTTCCGAAGACCGGTATCCGCTTTTTGGGGTCATGTTCCAGGCTTGACAAGCGCGCGGCCGCCATGGCCCTTGCGCGGTGACGAGCGAAGCGACGCTCGGCCCGCCTGACCTCTCGTCATCATCCGGCGTGGCCTCAGCACGACACGTCGGAGGATTCTCCCATGATGCGCATCGACGCGTGGACGCACTTCATCCCGAAACCGTTCTCGGACAAGATGGCGCTGATCGCCGGCAACTTCGCCGACATCGGCAAGCGCATGCGCGATATCCCGTGCATCCACGATCTCGACGAGCGCCGGCGCGTCGTCGACTTGTTTCCCGACTACGCCCAGATCCTGTCGCACGGCATGCCGCCGATCGAGAACGTCGTGCAGGGCGCGCAGACCGAGGAGCTTTGCAAGCTCATCAATGACGGCTTCGTCGAGATCTGCGCCAAGCACAGGGACCAGTTTCCCGGCTGGATCGCGCAGGTCTCGCTCGGCTATCCGGAAGGCGCCGTGCGCGAGGCGCAGCGCGCCATCAAGAACGGCGCGCTCGGCGTGCAGACCTACACCAACATCAACGGCAAGCCGCTCGACCGGCCGGAATATGCCGAGTTCTTCGCCACCATGGCGAAGCTCGGCAAGCCGGTGTGGATCCATCCGACGCGCGGCGCGAACTTTCCCGACTATCTCGACGAGAAGAAGTCGCTCTACGAGATCTGGTGGACCTTCGGCTGGTCGTACGAGACCGCGGCCGCGATGGCGCGCCTCGTGTTCTCCAAGACGCTCGACAACAATCCCGGCCTCAAGCTCGTCATGCACCACTTCGGCGGCATCGTGCCGATGGTCGAAGGCCGCATCGGGCCGGGCTGGGACCAGATCGGCGCGCGCACCTCGGACGCCGACTACCAGGCGCTCAAGCGCAGCCTGAAGAAGCGGCCGCTCGACTACTTCAAGCAGGATTTCATCGTCGATACGGCGGTGTTCACCTCCGATGCGGCGACGACGCTCGGGCTCTCGTTCTATCCGAACGAGCACATCGTGTTCGCCTCCGACTGTCCGTTCGATCCCGAGAAGGGCACGATGTACATCCGCGAGACGCTGCGCATTCTCGACGCGGCCGAGATGCCGAAGGTCCAGAAGGAAAATATCTACTACCGGAATCTCGAGAAGCTCACCGGCACCAAGCTCGTCAAATAGCGCGCCATGACGGCGCTGCCGGTCGTCATCGCGGGGGCCGGACCCACCGGACTGATGTGCGCCCTCGCGCTCGGCCGCCAGGGCATCCCGGTCATCGTGCTCGAAGCCGAGCCAGCGCTCGCGCATGACCTGCGCGCCGGCACCTTCCATCCGCCGACGCTCGAGATGATGGCGCCGTACGGCATCACGGCGCGCATGCTCGAGACCGGGCTCAAGGTGCGCTACTGGCAGATCCGCGACAGGCGCGGCGAGCTGGTGGCGCAGTTCGACCTCGATCGCATCGCGGACGTGACGCCGCATCCGTATCGCCTGCACCTCGAGCAGCATCGGCTCACGCCGATCCAGCTCGACATTCTGCGGCGCGAGACCTCCGCCGACATCCGCTTCGGCCATCGCGTGACGGGATTCGCGCAGGATGCCGACCGCGTCCGCGTCGAGATCGCAGCCGGCGAGAGTAACGACGCGATCGAAGCATCGTGGCTGATCGGCGCCGACGGCGGACGCAGCACGGTCCGTAAGACCCTCGACATCGAGTTCGAGGGCTTCACGTGGCCGGAGCAGTTCCTGGTTGCCAGCACGCACTACGACTTTACGCAGCACGGCTTCGCGCTGAACTCCTACATCTCCGATCCGGTGCATTGGGCCGCCGTGTTCAAGATGCCGCACACGGGTCCGGGCGGCATCTGGCGCGCCGCCTGCCCGGCCGATCCGAAATCTTCCCGACGAGGTGCTGCTCGGCGACGAATACATCGAGCGCACGATGCAGAACATCGTGCCGCGCGCCGAGCGCTACGCGGTCGTCTACCGCAGCATCTACCGCGTGCATCAGCGGGTCGCGAAGGATTTCCGCGCCGGCCGCGTGCTGATCGCCGGTGATGCGGCGCATCTCAACAACCCGATGGGCGGCTTCGGGCTCAACAGCGGCATTCATGATGCGATCAACCTTGCCGACAAGCTCGGCAAGGTCTGGCGCGGCGAGGCGGACGGCGCGCTGCTCGACCTCTACGTCGGCCAGCGCCGCGCGGCGACGATCGAGCAGGTGCAGGCCATGTCGATCCGCAATAAGCGATTGCTCGAGGAACGCGACCCGGCGGTGCAACGAAAGCAGCTGCTCGACCTGATCGCGATTGCGGCCGACGCGGACCGCGCGCGCAAATACCTGCTCGAAGTCGTCGATGATCGCGGGACTCGCGCGGGCGAACGCAGTGGCCTAGCCCGGATGGAGACGCGAAGCGCCGCAATCCGGGACCTGCATCCCCGCATTGAACGAACCCGCTGCGCGGGAGTTGTGGCGCGTGCGGCGCGCGATGGAGGCCTGCTGATCTGAAGTCTCCTGCCTGAGAGGATGTGGCTGTTCACACCCCTCCCTCTCAGGACAGGAGTTTCAGATGGCTATAAGCCCTCTTCGCGAGCGGATGATCGAGGATATGAGGATCCGCAACCTATCCGGCTCGACCCAGGAATCCTACATCCGCGCTGTCGTAAAGTTTAGTGCCCATTTCAAGCGAGCGCCGGATCGGCTGGGACCGGAGGAGGTCCGCGCCTATCAGCTTCATCTGATCGGCCAGAAGTACTCCTGGACGCATATCAACCAAGTCTCGTGCGCGCTGCGGTTCTTCTACGGCGTGACGCTTGATCGAGCGGAAGCCTTCCAGCGAATCGTCACCGGCAAGCAGCCGGAGAAGCTGCCGCCGGTTCTCAGCGGCGAAGAGATCGAGCGCTTTCTGGCGGCGATTGTGGGTGTGCGCAACAGAGTTGTGCTGGCGACCACCTATGCGGCGGGTTTGCGCATTGGAGAGACGGTGCGCCTGACGGTTGCCTCGGTCGACAGCCAGCGGATGCTTCTGCATATCGCAGAGCCCAAGGGCGGCAAAGATCGTTACGCGATGCTGTCGCCGCGCCTCCTGGAGATTCTCCGGATCTATTGGAAGCGGGCGCGGCCCAGCTCATGGCTGTTCCCGGGCCAGGAGCCCGGCAGCCATGTCAGCGTCGCGGCGATCCAATCGGCGTGTCGTGCCGCAAGGCGGCGGGCGCGGATCGGCAAGCCTGTGACACCGCACGTGCTTCGGCACAGCTTCGCGACCCACCTTCTGGAGGGCGGCACCGACATCCGGATCATTCAGGTCCTGCTCGGTCACCGCCAGTTGGAGACGACGGCACGCTACGCTCAGGTCGCCACCAGCCTGATCGCCGCGACACCGAGCCCGTTCGATCGGCTTTCGCTCGAGGTGGTTCCTCCCGCGTAGCGCAGCCCCGATGCGCCCCGCGCTGGAAGTGGCGGACATCTTCCGCCGCCACGGCGATGCGTTCCGTGCCGCGCAAGGCGGTCGGCTCTCGTCCGACCAGCGCCGCGTCATGGCCGCCATCGAGGTCTGCCGCACCGCCGCGCTCGGCGGCCATGTCGAGCGGTGCGACGACTGCGGCCTCGTGCGCATCGCCTACAATAGCTGCCGCGACCGGCACTGCCCGAAGTGCCAGGGTCTGGCATGCGCCCAATGGGTGGCCGATCGCCGCGCCGACCTGTTGCCGGTGCCGTACTTCCATGTCGTGTTCACCGTGCCGGCGCCGGTCGCCGCCATCGCGTTGCAGAACAAGGCGGTCGTCTACGACATCCTGCTCAAGGCGGCGGCCGAGACGATCCGCCTCATCGGCGCCGATCCGCAGCACCTGGGCGCCGAGACCGGCATGATCGCGGTCCTGCACACCTGGGGGCAGACCCTCACCCATCACCCGCATGCCCATTGCGTCGTGCCGGGCGGCGGCCTCGCACCCGACGGCCGCTGGGTCGGCTGTCGGCCCAACTTCTTCCTCCCCGTCCGCGTTCTCGCGCGGCTCTATCGGCGTCTGTTCCTCCAGCGCCTGCAGGCGGCTTTCGATGCGCAGGCTGGCGTTCTTCGGCGCTCTCGCCCGCCTGCGCGAACCAGCCACTTTCGCCCACCATCTCCAGACGCTCCGCGATGTCGATTGGATCGTCTACGCCAAACGTCCCTTCGCCGGGCCGCAGCAGGTCCTCGACTATCTCGGGCGCTACACCCATCGCGTCGCCATCAGCAACGGTCGGTCCTGGCCTGCGAGAACGGCCAAGTCCGCTTCCGCTGGGAAGGATTATCGCGCCAACGGCAAGTCCAAGGCGATGACGCTCGACACCGACGAGTTCATCCGTCGCTTCCTGCTCCACATCCTGCCGAAGGGCTTTCGCCGCATCCGTCACTTCGGATTCCTGGCAAACGCCTGCCGCGCCGCCAAGCTCACTCGCATTCGCGCCGCTCTCGACGCCGAACCAGCGCCAGCCAGCGAGCCCGCCGACTATCGTGAGCGCTACGCCTACCTGACCGGCCACCGCATCGACCGGTGCCCGGTTGGCCCAGGCCGCATGGTCGAGATCGGTCTCCGCCGCGCCAGCCGCACCCGCCCCCGCGCTGCGACCTCATCACGCTCGAAGCCGTTCCCGCTCCACGATTCCGGCTTTCGTCGCGCCGATCTCGTCGCAGCGCAACGACCCGTTGCGTCCATAGCGGCGGGCCAAA
>CAVPGG010000040.1:0-27750 GCA_963703755.1 uncultured Pseudomonadota bacterium | reverse complement strand
CCCCGCATTGAACGAACCCGCTGCGCGGGAGTTGTGGCGCGTGCGGCGCGCGATGGAGGCCTGCTGATCTGAAGTCTCCTGCCTGAGAGGATGTGGCTGTTCACACCCCTCCCTCTCAGGACAGGAGTTTCAGATGGCTATAAGCCCTCTTCGCGAGCGGATGATCGAGGATATGAGGATCCGCAACCTATCCGGCTCGACCCAGGAATCCTACATCCGCGCTGTCGTAAAGTTTAGTGCCCATTTCAAGCGAGCGCCGGATCGGCTGGGACCGGAGGAGGTCCGCGCCTATCAGCTTCATCTGATCGGCCAGAAGTACTCCTGGACGCATATCAACCAAGTCTCGTGCGCGCTGCGGTTCTTCTACGGCGTGACGCTTGATCGAGCGGAAGCCTTCCAGCGAATCGTCACCGGCAAGCAGCCGGAGAAGCTGCCGCCGGTTCTCAGCGGCGAAGAGATCGAGCGCTTTCTGGCGGCGATTGTGGGTGTGCGCAACAGAGTTGTGCTGGCGACCACCTATGCGGCGGGTTTGCGCATTGGAGAGACGGTGCGCCTGACGGTTGCCTCGGTCGACAGCCGGCGGATGCTTCTGCATATCGCAGAGCCCAAGGGCGGCAAAGATCGTTACGCGATGCTGTCGCCGCGCCTCCTGGAAGATTCTCCGGATCTATTGGAAGCGGGCGCGGCCCAGCTCATGGCTGTTCCCGGGCCAGGAGCCCGGCAGCCATGTCAGCGTCGCGGCGATCCAATCGGCGTGTCGTGCCGCAAGGCGGCGGGCGCGGATCGGCAAGCCTGTGACACCGCACGTGCTTCGGCACAGCTTCGCGACCCACCTTCTGGAGGGCGGCACCGACATCCGGATCATTCAGGTCCTGCTCGGTCACCGCCAGTTGGAGACGACGGCACGCTACGCTCAGGTCGCCACCAGCCTGATCGCCGCGACACCGAGCCCGTTCGATCGGCTTTCGCTCGAGGTGGTTCCTCCCGCGTAGCGCAGCCCCGATGCGCCCCGCGCTGGAAGTGGCGGACATCTTCCGCCGCCACGGCGATGCGTTCCGTGCCGCGCAAGGCGGTCGGCTCTCGTCCGACCAGCGCCGCGTCATGGCCGCCATCGAGGTCTGCCGCACCGCCGCGCTCGGCGGCCATGTCGAGCGGTGCGACGACTGCGGCCTCGTGCGCATCGCCTACAATAGCTGCCGCGACCGGCACTGCCCGAAGTGCCAGGGTCTGGCATGCGCCCAATGGGTGGCCGATCGCCGCGCCGACCTGTTGCCGGTGCCGTACTTCCATGTCGTGTTCACCGTGCCGGCGCCGGTCGCCGCCATCGCGTTGCAGAACAAGGCGGTCGTCTACGACATCCTGCTCAAGGCGGCGGCCGAGACGATCCGCCTCATCGGCGCCGATCCGCAGCACCTGGGCGCCGAGACCGGCATGATCGCGGTCCTGCACACCTGGGGGCAGACCCTCACCCATCACCCGCATGCCCATTGCGTCGTGCCGGGCGGCGGCCTCGCCCCCGACGGCCGCTGGGTCGGCTGTCGGCCCAACTTCTTCCTCCCCGTCCGCGTTCTCGCGCGGCTCTATCGGCGTCTGTTCCTCCAGCGCCTGCAGGCGGCTTTCGACGGCGGCAGGCTGGCGTTCTTCGGCGCTCTCGCCCGCCTGCGCGAACCAGCCACTTTCGCCCACCATCTCCAGACGCTCCGCGATGTCGATTGGATCGTCTACGCCAAACGTCCCTTCGCCGGGCCGCAGCAGGTCCTCGACTATCTCGGGCGCTACACCCATCGCGTCGCCATCAGCAACGGTCGGCTCCTGGCCTGCGAGAACGGCCAAGTCCGCTTCCGCTGGAAGGATTATCGCGCCAACGGCAAGTCCAAGGCGATGACGCTCGACACCGACGAGTTCATCCGTCGCTTCCTGCTCCACACCCTGCCGAAGGGCTTTCGCCGCATCCGTCACTTCGGATTCCTGGCAAACGCCTGCCGCGCCGCCAAGCTCACTCGCATTCGCGCCGCTCTCGATGCGCCCAAACCAGCGCCAGCCAGCGAGCCCGCCGACTATCGTGAGCGCTACGCCATCCTTACCGGCCACCGCATCGACCGGTGCCCGGTCTGCTCAGGCCGCATGGTCGAGATCGGTCTCTCGCCGCGCCAGCCGCACCCGCCCCCGCGCTGCGACACCTCATGACGCTCGAAGCCGTTTCCGCTCCACTATTCCGGCTCTCGTCGCGCCGATCTCGTCTCAGCGCAACGACCCGTTGCGTCCATAGCGGCGGGCCAAAGGGTTGCCATTGCTCACGAAGCGCCGCCATTACTCACCACTGGACGACGACCCCACACTCACGGCCCACCCGCCAGCCTGGTCAGCACACCAGCTTCGCGCTATCGATCCCCCGCGCCACCCACCTGCAGCCTTCCTTCGCACACCTGCCCGGTTGAAACACCCATAGGCCGCGCCCACAATACGCGGCTTCGTTCAATCCGGCTTCAAGTTGGTCCCGCCCCGAGCTCGCGGCCACGGCTGTCATGCTGGGACCAACTTGAAGCCTCCCGCATTCCGCTTCGCTCCATCCGGGCTACATCACTTCAGCACTTCGTCGAGCTTGAGCGCTTCGTTGTAGTCGACATCGGAGTCCTTGATGCCGTTGCCGGCCGACTGCGCGTCGCCGCTCACCGCGTAGAGCCGGTTGCCGACCACGCCGACCGCGAGGCCGTGGCGCTGGTGCGGCATCGAGGGGAGGATCTGCCAGGTGTTGTTCGCCGTGTTGTAGGCCTCGACCGCCTTGAAGGCGCCGAGGAAGCGCCCGTCCTGCACCTCGCCGCCCGGGATGATGATGTAGTTGCCGTAGACGCCGGCCGCGATGGCGCTGCGCGCGGTCGGCATGCGCAGCCGCGCGGTCCACAGGTTGGTCGCCGGATCGTAGGCCTCGATCAGGTCGACATTGTTGCTGGTGCCGGAGATGAAGGCGCTCGAGACGCGGCCGCCGATCACATAGAGCCTGCCGTTGACGACGGCGCTCGCATGGTGATTGCGGGCGAGCAGCAGCGGCCGCGCCGAGCTCCAGGTGTTGGTGGCCGGATCGTAGACGTTGACGGTCGCGACCACGTTGTGCGGCCGCCTCGGGTGGATGCCGTTCTCGGTCACGCCCGACAGCGTGCCGGCGCCGCCCGTGACGTAGATCTTGCCGTTGAGCACGGCCGCGCTCGCGGCGCCGCGCTTCGTCGGCAGCGGCGCGAGCGCCTTCCAGGTGTCGGCCGCGGGGTCGTATTCCCAGGCGTTGTCGATCGGGTCCCAGGCGGGCGGGCCGCTCTGCGGCAGCTTGAAGCCGCCGAACGCGTAGATCTTGTTGTTGAAGGTCGTGAACGCGAGGTGATGCGAGGGCAGCGGCATCGGCTTCTTCTGCGTCCACGTGTTGGTCGCCGGATCGTATTCGTAGACGAGCGCCTTCGGCTTCCACACCGGCGCAAGGCCCGCGAACACGTACATCTTGCCGTTCGCGGTCGCGCCGAGCACCTCCTCGGACGGCACCGGGAAGGGCGCGAGCGTCAGCCACGGGCTCGGTGGCGCCTGCGCGGCGGCGGGCGCCGCGAGGGCGGCAACGAGCAGGGCGGCGCCCAGCAGTCGACGGGTGTCGGTCGGCATATTTCTCTCCCTATGCGGTCTTTTACTTTATGCGTTCTTTGCTTTGATCCGGCGGCGAGGCGCTTGGCCGAAACTCTTGGCGCGGCCCCGTCTCGTTTGCCCCGCGCGATTGTCGCATCCCGCCTGCGGTCGAGAAAGAGCCTCGGCGGCGTTGCGGCACCCGGTCGCTACCGGCCGTACACGGCCTGCTCCGTGACGACGAAATCGATGCGGCCGTCGACGAGCGCGCGGGCGCATTCGGCGGGCGCATTGACGATCGGCTCCTCGTGCACGTTGAAGCTGGTGTTGACCAGCACCGGCAGGCCGCTCTTGTCGCGAAAGCCGCGCATGATCGCCGCATAGGTCGGATTTTCGCTCGCGCGCACGATCTGCGGCCGCGCGGTGCCGTCGACATGCACGACCGCCGGGATCTTCGTGCGCCACTCCGGCCGCACGCCGCACGTGATGGTCATGAAGCGCGCCGCGTAGCGGTTGACCGGCGTGATCTCGAACACCTTGTCGGCGTCCTCGTCGAGGACATACGGCGCGAACGGCATGAACTCGGAGCGCTCGAGCCGATGGTTGAGGTCGTCGTTGATGGCGTGATCGGCCGGGCTCGCGATGATGCTGCGGGCGCCGAGCGCGCGCGGGCCGAATTCCATGCGTCCGAGATACGCGGCGCCGACCTGGCCGGCCGCGATGCGCTCGACCGCGCCCTCGATGGGCGCGCCCGCGTGCCGGCGCAAGCCGGACGTCGCGCCAAGCGTAACGTCGATATCGCGGTCGAAATCGCGGCCCAGATAGACGGTGTCGAGCCGGTAGCGCTTGCCGAGCCAGACGCCAAGGCCGTCGCGCGCGAGCAGGAACGAGAGGCCGGCGCCGACGCACAGGCCATCGTCGCCCATGGCGGGAAAGACGAAGACCTCGTCGAGCGGAAGGCTTTCGGCGAGCAGGCGGTTGAGCCGCACATTGGCAAAAAGGCCGCCGCCGAGGCCGAGGTGGCGCACCTTGTGGCGGTCGATCCAGTACCGCACCGCCTCGAGCATCAGGTCCTCGGTCGCCTTCTGGATCGAGGCCGCGATGGTCTCGCGCGCGGCGCCGGCGCAGATGCGCGCCATCGCGTCGCCGATCTCGACCTCGCCGGGAAAGTCCGTCGCGACGAGACCATCCGCGCCGACGCGGAAGCGCCGCGCGATCTCGGCCGCAAGCGTCGGCTCGCCGTAGGCCGCGAGCCCGGTGAGCTTGCCCTCGTGGCGCAGCTTGCGGAAGCCGCACAGCGCGGTCGCGAAGCTGTAGGCCTGGCCGATGCTGTTGGCGTTGAGCTCGCGCAGGAGGTCGCGGTCGTCGCCGAAATGGCAGTCGAGCGCGCCGTTCTTGAGCGTGCGGATCGAGTAGCTCACATTGTCGCCGATGCCGTCGGCGGTGAACAGCAGCGCGTCCTGCCAGTCGGTGAAAAAGAGGGCGGGCAACGCATGCGCGGCGTGGTGGTTGGCGAAGAAGAGCTGCGCGTCGGCGCGAAAGCCGTTGGCGTCGAGGAAGCGCGTGCCTGAGAAGATCGCGTTGGTGTCGGTGGTGCCGCGGCGCTGGCACTCGCGCCACATCTCGCGCAGGCCCGGCTCCTTGCCGCGCCAGCGGCGCACCGCGTAGTCGATCTCCTTGAACAGCGAGGGGCGCAGGTAGATCGAGGGATAGAATGCGCGGGTCGACGCGACCGCATCGACGTCACGCCGGGTCCAGCCCGCGATGCGCAGCACCTCGTCGATCGCGAGCCACGGGATGCCGTCGCCCGACCCCTTGATGCGGGTCAGCCGCTCCTCCTGGACGGCGGCGACGAGCCGATAGTCATCGAAGACGGCGGCCGATGAATCGTGCGCGCCGGGATGGAACGCCAATATCCGCATGGAAAGCCCGAATTGAGGGCGGACCCTACCCTAGATGGCGACGGAGTGGCTATGGGCTTGCCGTGCCTGACCCTGCCGCCAAGGCGGTTCCGGCGCGCCCTTTCCCCGCCGTATTGCCCGTGTTAACCGGGCGTCGGTATCGAGGGCGGAGGGGCCGTCCTGGAGCGGGACATCGGGCAGGGCATCTGGGCAGGGCATCTGGGAATGCGCCGAACGCGACGTTGCGCCGTGCTTGTGGTTGCCAGCCTTGCCGGCACGGCGCCCGCTGCGGCCCAGTTCGGCGGCATTTTCGGCCCGCCGCCGCGGCCGCCGAGCGATATTCCGAGCCAGCCGCCGGGACAGCAGTACGATCAGCAGCGCGCCTACGAGCCGCAGCCGCCGCCGCGCTATCAGCCGCAATACCAGCCTCCGCCGGCGCCGAACGCCGCGCCTTATGTCGGCCCGGGGCAGACCGGCGTGCAGTCCGCAACCTTGCCGCCGCCGCCCGGCGTGCCGGAGCAGCGCGGAGCGCCGGTCGCGCCGTTGCCGCGACCGCAGCCCGGCGTTGCCGCACTGCCGCCCGCCACGGCCCCCGGCCAAGCCCAGCCGCCCAATGCGCCGGCGGCGCCGGCCGACACCACGCTGCAGCCGGGCGACGAGGTGGTGACCGAGCCGCCGGCACAGAAGATCGTCAACCCGACCGCGGTGTTCTCCGGCCTCGACAAGATCACCGGCCGCATCACCACATTCGACGTCGCGGTCAACGAGACCGTGCAGTTCGGCGCCCTGCAGGTCACGCCGCGCGTATGCTACACGCGCCCGCCGACCGAGACGCCGCAGACCGATAGCTTCGTCGAGGTCGACGAGGTTACGCTGCAGGGCGAGGTGAAGCGCATCTTCACGGGCTGGATGTTTGCCGCAAGCCCGGGCCTGCACGGCGTCGAGCACCCGATCTACGACGTGTGGCTCACCGACTGCAAAGGCGGCGCGAGCCCGGTCGCCGAGACGCCGCCGCCCGCGCCGGCACGTACGGCCACCAAGCCGCCGCCGCGTCCGCGCAAGCCCGCGCCCGCGCCGCGCGCCCAGGCGCCGCGCTGAGCTTGGTCTGCTGGATTTGGCCTGATCGTCGGACGCTAGACCGGCTTCCGATCACGCTTGATCGCCAGCCGGTCTCGTCGCGAGCGCGAGCGCCTGCGCGCCGGGGATCGACCGATCGAGCGGCAACGCGCCGAAATCCGCTTCGCCGACGAGCGCGGCGGCGAGCATCTTGTGATACTGCTTGCGCGGCACCTCGACGGCGCCGAACGTCTTGAGGTGATCGGTGACGAACTGGGTGTCGAGCAGGCGGAAGCCGCCGGCGCGCAGCCGCGCCACGAGATGCACCAGCGCGACCTTCGAGGCGTCGCGCGCGCGGTGGAACATGCTCTCGCCGAAGAAGGTGCGGCCGAGGCTCACGCCATAGAGCCCGCCGACGAGCTCGTCGCCCGCGTAGGCCTCGACCGTGTGGCAGTGCCCGATGCGGTAGAGGCCCGTATAGAGGTTGCGGATGCGGCGGTTGATCCAGGTGCGCCCGCGCCCGGGCTGCGGCTCGGCGCAGCCGTCGATCACCGCCTCGAAATCGCGGTTGCACACGACCGTGTAGCGTTCCATGCGCACCGTGCGGGCGAGACGGCTCGTCACATGGAAACCTTCGAACGGGATCACGCCGCGCTGTTCCGGCTCGATCCAATAGAGCGCCGGATCCTCGGCGCTTTCCGCCATCGGGAAGATGCCGCACGCATAGGCCTTGAGCAGGACCTCGGGCGTGATCTCGACAAAGGCGGCGTCGCGGCTGGCCATTGGTGCTGGAACGGTGGCGCGGTTCGTCGGTTCCGGGGGGCGAGGGTCGCGGCGTCACATCATACCCGAACGGGTCCGCGCGCGAGCGCACCTTTAACAAATCGACAACCATAAATCTCTACATGTTTCATGAAATTGGAAACAACCGCGCGTCTTGGCGTTACGCCAGTGAGAGTGCTGCGGTGCACACATGTGCGCCGGCGGAGGAGGGCAGGCAGTTGGGTGCGGTCGGCGTGAGCGGCAGCGGCGGAACGAGCGGGCAGGCGCGCCGCGTGCTTGTCGTGGAGGATGAGGCGCTCATTTGCATCGAGACCGCCGATACGCTGGAACATCAGGGTTTCGAGGTCCACACGGCGTTCAGCGGCGAGGACGCGCTGCGCCGCCTGGGCGACGGGCTCGCGGTCGACATCCTGTTCACCGACATCAACCTCGCGGGCGCCATGGACGGCGCGACCTTGGCGCTACTTGCGCGCGACCGGTTCCCGGGGCTTCTCGTCGTCTACACGTCGGGCACGGTCGAGCGCGTCGCGCAAGGCGTCGCCGGCTCGATCTTCGTGCCGAAGCCTTACAGTCCCGACCGGGTCGGCCGCATGCTGTCGGGGATGCACGCGGCGCGCGCGTGATGCGCGATCATTCCTTCATCCCTCCGCCGGCGAGGAACTGCTCGAGCCAGTGGATGTGATAATTGCCGTCGACGATGTCCGCCTCGCGCACCAGCGCGCGGAAGAGCG
This sequence comes from uncultured Pseudomonadota bacterium, assembly GCA_963703755.1. Lineage (GTDB taxonomy): Bacteria > Pseudomonadota > Alphaproteobacteria > Rhizobiales > Xanthobacteraceae > JAVDCA01. Next base: position 19,679 of record CAVPGG010000040.1, on the reverse strand, counting down.
GCAGCGTCGTCTCGATGCCGTCGACCACGAACTCGTCGAGCGCGCGGCGCAGCCGCATCAGGCATTCGGAGCGCGTCTTGCCGTGCACGATCAGCTTGCCGAGCAGTGAATCGTAGAACGGCGGGATCGTGTAACCCTGGTAGACCGCCGAATCGATGCGCACGCCCATGCCGCCGGGCGGGTGATAGTGGACGATGCGGCCGGGCGAGGGGCGGAACGAGACCGGGTTCTCGGCATTGATGCGGCACTCGATAGCATGGCCGTGGAACTTCACGTCCTTCTGCTCGATCGCCAGCTCGCCGCCGTTGGCGATGCGGATCTGCTCGAGGATCAGGTCGATGTCGGTGATCATCTCGGTCACCGGATGCTCGACCTGGATGCGCGTGTTCATCTCGATGAAGTAGAAGCGGCCGTCCTCGTAGAGGAACTCGACCGTGCCGACGCCGAGATAGCGCAACTCGCGGACCGCGCTTGCGACGGTCTCGCCGATGGTCTCGCGCGCCTCGAGATTGAGGGCGGGCGAGGGGCTCTCCTCCAGCACCTTCTGGTGGCGACGCTGCAGCGAGCAGTCGCGCTCGCCCAGATGGATGGCGCGCCCTTGCCCGTCGCCCAGCACCTGGATCTCGATATGGCGCGGCTGCTGTAGGTATTTCTCCAGATACACCGCGTCGTCGCCGAACGCGGACTTCGCCTCGGCGCGCGCGGTCGCGAGCGCGACCGAGAGGTCGGCCTCGCTGTGCGCGACCTTCATGCCGCGCCCGCCGCCGCCGGCGGCTGCCTTCACGAGCACCGGAAAGCCGATCTCGCGCGCGATCGCGAGCGCGTCGGCGTCCGAGCCGACGCCGCCCTCGGAGCCCGGCACGACCGGGATGCCGAGGCGCTTGGCGGTGCGCTTCGCCTCGATCTTGTCGCCCATCAGGCGGATGTGGCTCGGCTTCGGGCCGATGAACTGCACGCCGTGCTCGATCAGGATCTCGGCAAAGCGCGCGTTCTCGGAGAGAAAGCCGTAACCCGGATGCACCGCGTCGGCGCCGGTGATCTCGCAGGCGGCGAGCAGCGCCGGCACGTTGAGGTAGCTGTCGCGCGCGGGCGGCGGGCCGATGCACACGCTCTCGTCGGCGAGCCGCACGTGCATCGCGTCGGCGTCCGCCGTCGAATGCACCGCGACGGTGCGGATGCCGAGCTCCTTGCAGGCGCGCAGCACCCGCAGCGCGATCTCGCCGCGATTGGCGATGAGGATCTTTTCGAACATCAGCGGCTCCGGGTCCCCGTAGGGTGGGCGCGGCGCGTTGCACGGTCCATCCGCGTGGGCAAAATCGCAGAAGCGCCGCGCCCACGCGGGCAGGCGGTGGACGCGATTTTGCCCACCCTACGACGCCGCGAAATCTACTCGAGGATCATCAGCAACTCGGCGAACTCGACTGGCTGACCGTCCTCGAACAGGATCTGGGTCACGGTGCCGGCGCGCGGCGCCGGAATCTGGTTGAGGGTCTTCATCGCCTCGATGATGCACAGCGTGTCGCCGGCCTTCACCCGGCTGCCGACCTCGACGAACGGCTTGCCGCCGGGAGCGGGCGCCCGATAGGCCGAGCCGACCATGGGCGAGAGCACGACGCCCTGATCGGCGGCGGGCTCGGTCGGCCGCTCGCTCGGCCCCGGGACGCGCGGCGCCTGAGCCGACGGCGGCGCCACATAGGCGGCGGCCGCGATCTGGCGCGCGACGCGCACGCGGCGGCCGCCTTCCTCGATCTCGATCTCGCTCAGGCCGGTCTCGTCGAGCAGCTTGGCGAGGGAGCGGACGAGATCCTCGGCCGAGGCGTTTTCCGCGCGCTTGGTCGGTTTATCCGCCACGCTACTTCGTCCTCGCGCCGGTCTTTGTCGCGGCCGCTTTCGCGCCCGTCATCGCGGCGAGCCCCGCGAGCGCGAGCGCGTAGCCCTCGACGCCGAAGCCGCAGATCACGGCGCGCGCGGCCTTCGAGACGTAGAAGTCGTGGCGGAAGCTCTCGCGTGCATGAATGTTGGTGATGTGGATCTCGACCACCGGCAGCTTGATGGCGAGGATCGCGTCGAGCAGCGCGATCGAGGTCGTCGTATAGGCGGCGGGGTTGAGCACGACGCCGACCGCCTTCTTGGCGGCGGCCTCCTGGATCCAGTCGACCAGCTCGCCCTCGTGGTTCGACTGACGGAACTCGACCGCCCAGCCAAGGCTCGCGGCCTTGTCGCGCACCAGCTTCTCAACGTCGGCGAGCGTCGCGTGGCCGTACTGCTCCGGCTCGCGCGTGCCGAGTAAATTGAGATTGGGTCCGTTGAGGACGTAGACGGTGTCGGACATGCGGTCTCGCGCTGGGGTCTCGCGATGGCGTCTCGCGGCGCGCCGAAGCCCGAGGGATCGCGTCAAGTCCCCCGAACGTCATCCGGCCCGCGAGTTATAGGAGGCGAGGCGGGCGAGGGGAAGTCGCCCACCCGCTGTTTCGCCGGTTAGAAATCTGCGCGACGGCCTCAGGAGCAGGTGGCCTTGCCGCAGCGCGCCATGTTGACCTTCTGCTTGAGCGCCTCGAGGCCAACTGCGCCGACGACGATTTCCGTGCCGACCACGTAGCTCGGCGTGCCGTTGAGGCTCAGCGCCTCGGCGAGCTTCATGTCCTCGTCGATCGAGGCCTTCACCTCGTCGCTGTTCATGTCCTTCTGGAGGCGGACCATGTCGAAGCCGGCGGCCTTGGCGGCCTCGAGCGCATGGGCGAGGTCGGCTTGGCCGCGTCCGCCGAGCAGGCGTTGATGGAAGTCGAAGTACTTGTTGCCCGAATCCTGCATGCGCACCGCGACCGCGACCCGGGCGGCCTCGACCGAGCCCGGGCCGAGCACCGGGAACTCCTTGAGCACGACGCGCAGGCGCGGGTCCTGTTTCATGATCGTGGTCAGGTCGGCGAGCGCGCGCTTGCAGTAGCCGCAGTTGTAGTCGAAGAACTCGACGAGCGTGACGTTGCCCTTGGTATTGCCGATCGTCACCTGGCGCGGCGAATAGAACAGCGCCTGGGCGTGGCTCGCGATCTCGGCCTTGGCCTTCTCGGCTTCCGCCATCTGCTTGCGCTTCTCGAGCTCGGCCGATGCCTGCTCAAGCACCTCAGGATGGGAGATGAGGTAATCCTTGATGATCTTCTCGATTTCGCCGCGCTGCGCGTTGGAAAATGTTTCCGCGCGCGACGGCACCGGCAGCACGAGCAGCGCGGCCGCGGCGGCGGCAGCGAGCAGGCGGGCATTGAAGGTCATCGGTCCAATTCCTCTGTGGGGCAGAACGGGTTGCGGCTTTCGGTCGGCGAGGCCCGTCACGGGCCCAATGTCAAAGTCCCGGGTTCTTGGGTGGCTTGTAGGTCGCGATATCGTCGGCCTTGACCCAGCCGGGGGCGCCGACCGGGAAACGCGTCCTGGCGCGCAGCGCGAGCTGGCGCGCGGTCTTCCAGTCGCCGCGCGTGAAGGCGGCCTGGGCGGAGGCGAGATCGGCGCGCGGAATGTCGCCTTTGCGGCCATACGCCATGGCGAGATACTCGTAGCCGTCGGAGATGTCGGCATCGCGCGCGAGCGCCGACTGCAGCTCGTTGATCGCCTCGTCGGCGAGCGCTTTCTGGTTGGTCGCGATCAGCGCCTCGGCGAGCAGCACCTGAATGAGCGCCGGCGTCGGCGCAAGCGAAACCGCGCGGCGCAGCGGCGCGATGGCCTCGGTCGCGCGCCCGCCTTCGAGCAGGGCCTGGCCCTTGAGCTCGTAGAAATAGGGATTGTTCGGCTCGCTGCGGATCAGCCCGTCGATCTGCGCGATGGCGTCGTTGAGATCGCCGTGCCGATAGGTCGAGATCGCGCGCGCATAGCGCGCCGGCAGGCTGGTGTTGCTCGGCGGATAGCGGCGCAGCACCGTGCCGGGCTGGTCGAGGAAGCCGTAGAGCTTGGCGCGCATCAGGTCGTGCCGCGCCTGCAGCTCGGGCGAATTGAGCTTGCTCCAGTAGGGCGTCCGGGCAATCTGCTCGAGCGCCGCCATGCGCTCGGCCGGCATCGGGTGGTTCTGCAGATAAGGATCGGCGTGCTGCGCGGCGAACAGCGACTCGTCGGCGAAATGCTTGAACGTGTCATACATGCCGCGCGCCGACTGGCCGGTCGCGGTGAGGAACTTGACGCCGGCGCGGTCGGCCTGCTCCTCCTGCTGGCGCTGGTAGGCGAGCAGCGAGTGCTGGATCATGATCTGCGGCGCGAGCAGCGCGATGCCGGGATTGCCGCCGACGCTGCCGCTGCGCGCGCCGGCCGCGAGGGCGCCGATGCCGAGCAGCATGCCGACGATCGCGGCCGTCTGCGCGTTGGCGAGCTCGGCGCGCATCTTCATCAGGTGGCCGCCTGCGATGTGGCCGGTCTCGTGCGCCAGCACGCCGATGATCTGGTTCGGCGTCAGCGCCTGCATCAGCGCCCCGGCATTGACGAAGATCCGCCGGGCGTCGACCACGAACGCATTGAACGAGCGGTCGTTGATGATGATGACCTGGATGCGCTGTTGCGCGAGCCCGGCGGCGCGCAGGATCGGCTGGGTGTAGTCACGCAGCAGCTGCTCGGTCTCCGCGTCGCGGATGATCGGCAGTCCCTTGGGGGTCGACTGCGCACGCGCCGGCAGGCTGCCGGCGACCAGCGCGCAAATCGCCATCGCGGCGACCGAGCGGGGGGCTCGCAGCATGGGCCGCCGCTTGACAGGTCGTGCTTGCGTCATCATTCGGAAGGGTCTTCGAAAGCCCAATTGGTCTTCAAGACGTGCCGGTGCCGCCAAGGCGATCACGATGTAGCCGGCACTCGCGATAGACCAAGCGGGTAAATAGGGCAACAGCGCGGCGGCGGTCTCACCGAAATTTGTTCGCCCAAAGAATTCAAGGAGTTGGAGCAAATGCTGGAGTCCGCGCAACGGCTGCTCGCGGCCTCGACGCGCAGCGACGTGCCGCCCTTCATGGTGATGGACGTGATGGCGGCCGCCGCGCGGCTCGAGGCGGCGGGCGTGCACGTCGTGCACATGGAGGTCGGCCAGCCGGCGGCGCCCGCGCCCGCCGTCGCGCTCGCGGCCGCGCGCGCCGCGCTCGGCGGGCCGATCGCCTATACGGAGGCGCTCGGCCTGCCGTCGCTGCGCGCCCGCATCGCGCGCCACTATGGCGCGCAATACGGCGTCGACATCGATCCGGGACGCGTCGTGGTGACGACCGGCTCGTCCGCCGCCTTCATGCTGGCGTTCCTCACGCTGTTCGAGCCGGGCGACCGCGTCGCCATCGCCAACCCGGGCTATCCGCCGTACCGGCACATCCTCACGGCGCTCGGCTGCGAGCCGGTGCTGATCGAAACGAGCGCGGCGACGCGCTGGGCGCTCACCGGCGAGGCGCTGCTCGCGGCGCACCGCGAGCGGCCGCTCGCCGGCGTGCTGGTGGCGAGCCCGGCCAATCCGACCGGCACGATGATCGCGCCCGATGCGCTCGCGGCGCTGATCGCGGCCGCCGAGGACGCCGGCATCCGCTTCATCTCGGACGAGATCTATCACGGGCTCGACTACGCCTTTCCGGCCGCGACCGCGGCGCGGTTCTCCGACCGCGCGACGATCATCAACTCGTTCTCGAAGTACTTCTGCATGACGGGCTGGCGCATCGGCTGGATGGTCGCGCCCGAGCCGCTGGTGCGGCCGATCGAGAGGCTGCAGCAGAATTTCGCGATCTCGGTGCCGACGCTCGCGCAGGTCGCCGCCGAGGCCGCCTTCGACGGCCGCGCCGAGATGGAGGAGATCAAGCACGGCTACGAGGCGAACCGCCGCATCCTGGTCGAGGGGCTGCCGAAGATCGGGCTCGACCGTTTCCTGCCGGCGGACGGTGCGTTCTATCTCTACGCGGACGTTCTCGCGCTTCACCAATGACAGCCACGATTTCGCCAAGCGCATGCTGGCGCAGGCGCATGTGGCGGCGACCTCCGGGATCGATTTCGATCCGACCGACGGGCGGCATTTCATGCGCTTCTGCTACGCGGGCTCGCGCGCCGACGCGCAGGCGGCGGTCGAGCGGATCGGGCGGTGGCTCGGCGGACGCTGATCGGGTTACGACTAACGTTTGGGCGCCGGGAAAACCTTTGCTGCGGTGGCGACCGGCAGCCATAGGCGCCTCGAGTTGCTCGGCAACGATTCGAAACCGTGATGCCGATAGAACGCCGACGCAATTTCATCTTTGGCGTCGACGAGCAGCGTGAACACCGCTGGGTCGGCGTGCATCGCGCGCCATGCGGCATCAGCAAGCAGCGCACCGCCGAGCCCGCATCCGTGAAACTGTCGATCGACCGCAAGCCGGCCGATCAGGGCGGCGGGGAGCACGGGATAACGTGGGAGATGCTTGGCTTGTTCTGCAGGTAGATCGGCAAAGGAAAGGCTGGAGGCGGCGAGCGTATAAAATGCGGCGATCCGCCCGGTTTCGGTTTCGACTGCCACGAAGCAGTTGGTAATATGCCGACGCACGTCCTGCGTCGCGCGCTCACGAAAGTATCGGTCAAGCGGATCGACCCCGCACGCGAACCCGCTGCGATCGTGAGCCGCAGCAATGACCTCGATCCGGAAACGTGCGGTCACCGACCGCCGAACAGCTTCTGACGGCGCGCAAAGGCACGCCGCAGCGCCGGCGTCGGGCGCGGCGGATTGACGAGGGATTCGGCAAGCCGCTGCTGATCCACGCGCGAAAGCTTGATGATCTCCGTCTCCTCGATCGTGCGCCGCGCAGCATCGTGCGCAGCAGCCACGACGAAGTCGGTGAGACTGCGGCCCTGGATCTCGGCGGCGCGCTTGAGCAGCGCATGCACGTCGGCCGGCAGGCGGGCTTCGAGGCGCGCGATCGGCGGCGGTTCTCGCTTGGTCATCGCCATAGCATACGGCAAATTGCCGTAAACGCAACGGGCTGGAATTCGTGGGCTAGAATTCGACGTTGAGCTCCAGCACCTCCTCGTGCTCGGCTTTGGCGGCCGCGACCCAGTCCTGCATGTAGGGCAGGTTCATGATCGTGCGGCAGTAGGCGGCGCATTCGGAGTCGAGCTTCACGTCGTAGGTGAGGAAGCGCGTGCAAACCGGCGCGTACATGGCGTCAGCCATGCAGGGCTCCTTGCCGAACAGGAACGGCCCCTTCGAGTTGGCGAGGCATTGGCGCCAGATCGCGATCACGCGCTCGACGTTGGCGGCGGCGCCGGCCCACACCTTGAAGCCGGGGAAATGTCCCTTGATGTTCATCGGCAGGGCCGAGCGCAGGTTGCTGAAGCCCGAATGCATCTCGCCGCAGATCGCGCGGCAGTGCGCGCGGGCGGCGCGCGTTGCCGGCAGCAGGCCGGCGTCCGGCATGATCTCGTTGAGGTACTCGCCGATCGCCAGCGTGTCCCACACCTTGATGCCGTCGTGCGTCAAGCAGGGCACGAGGAAGGACGGGGAGAGCAAGAGCAGCTCGGCGCGGATCGTCGGGTCGTCGCTCGAGAGCATCTCCTCCTCGAACGCGAGGCCGGACATCTTGCACAGCAACCAGCCGCGCAGCGACCAGGAGCCGTAGTTCTTGCTGTTGATGGTGAGCTTTGCCGGAGCCATGGGTCGTTCCATGCTGGTTCGCCGCCGCCCACGGGTCCGGCCCCCACGGTCGACGCAACGGCAATGATAGATCAACTGCTTTCACGATGGCACTAAAAAATCCGCAGCATGTCCCGCGGCGGCTGCGGTGGGCGCATGGGCTCCATCGTGAGGCGCCGGGCGTCTCACGAATTTTGATCTCGCAGTGCACCACGAAATGGACTAGCGTGCGCCTGCCGGGAGTTTCCATTGAGGGGATGGCCGCGCGCGCCAGCGCGTGGCGCGCGGATGCTCTATCAGGCGTATCAAGCTCATACCGACATCATGGTTCCGGTGCGGGCGCTGGCCGGCATGGCCATGGCGGCGTCCGGGTGGCGCCCCGTGGACAATACGGCCCTGCGCAACCTCACCGCCGCCTACGAGTTGATCGCCCGTGCCGGGCTGACCCATCGTCGCCCGCCCTTCGGCATCACCAGCGTGATGGTGGGCAATCGCGAGGTCGAGGTGCGCGAGGAAGCGGCCCTCACGACGCCGTTCGGGACGCTGCTGCACTTCAAGAAGGACATCGCGCAGACGCAGCCGCGCGTGCTGCTGATCGCGCCGCTGTCCGGCCATTTCGCGACGCTCCTGCGCAGCACCGTGCGCACCATGCTGCCGGAGCACGACGTCTACGTCACCGATTGGCACAACGCCCGCGAGGTGCCGACCTCCAAGGGCCGCTTCGGCTTCGACGACTACGTCGACCACCTGGTCCGCTTCCTCGAAGCGATCGGCCCGGGCGCTCACATGCTGGCGGTGTGCCAGCCCTGCGTCGCGGCGCTCGTCGCCGCCGCCGTGATGGCGCAGGACGGCAATGCGGCGGCCCCGCGCAGCATGACGCTGATGGCCGGGCCGATCGACTGCCGCGTCAACCCGACCAAGGTCAACGACCTTGCCAACTCCAAGCCGATCGACTGGTTCGAGAGCCACCTGATCGCGCGCGTGCCGTTCCGCTACGACGGCGCGTTCCGCCGGGTCTATCCGGGCTTCGTCCAGCTCGCCGCCTTCATGAGCATGAACATCGATCGCCACCTCAAGGCGCACCGCGAGCTCTACGACAACCTGGTCAAGGGCGAGCACGCCAAGGCCAAGGCGACCAAGGATTTCTACGACGAGTATTTCGCGGTGCTCGACCTGACGGCCGAATTCTATCTCGAGACGGTGCGCCTGGTGTTCCAGGAATACGCGCTGCCGCGCGGCACGCTCACGTTCCGCGGCGAGAAGGTCGATCCCAAGGCGATCCGACGCACCATGCTGCTCACGGTCGAGGGCGAGAAGGACGACATCTGCGCGATCGGCCAGACGGTCGCGGCGCATGATCTGTGCTCCAGCCTGCGGCCCTATCTCAAGCGCCACCACATGCAGCCCGGCGTCGGCCATTACGGCGTGTTCAGCGGCCGCAAATGGGAAGGGCAGATTTATCCGTTGGTGAAAAACGTTATCCTGGCGAGCGACTGATCGTTCTCGATCAATTGCGAGCGGAACTCACGGCTTCCAATGTCGCTGCCGTGCCGAGCGCGGTCGCCGATGCGCGCCTCGATCTTCGGTGCGTCCTCGGCGCGATTGCGATCGTCGCGGCGCTGCCTGCATGGGTATCACGCGCCGCGATGGCGTCAGCGTAGCGCCGCCGCGATGTTGCCGCCGTCGACAGTCGTCACGTCCGCGGTGGTCTTGAGCGCGAGCGCCTGCGCGAGGAACGCCTGCGCAACGTCCTCGGCCGTCACCTCGCGGCCAAGCAGGTTGCCGCTCATGTAGTCCTTCTCGGTCAGCCCGCGCGCCTGCGAGCGCTGGGCGATCATGTCGCCCGTGAGGATGCCGGAGCGGATACGGTCGGCATTGACCGCATTGGCGCGGATGCCCTCGGCGCCATAGTCGAGCGCGTACTGGCGCACGAGGAAGAGCGTCGCGGCCTTCGGCAGGCCGTAGGGGCCGAAGTTCGGGCCCGGATTGATCGCTTGCTTCGACACGTTGAACAGGAGACAACCGCCGGTACCCTGCGCCAGCATGATGCGCACGGCGTTCTGGGCGACGCGCTGGTGGCCGTAGAAATTGAGCTCGAAGCTCTCGCGCAGCACTTCCTCGTCGACCTCGCCGATGCGTCCCTGCCAGGCCGCGCCGGCGTTCGACACCACGATGTCGACGCCGCCGAAGATCTCCACCACGCGATCGAAGGCCTGCCGCACCGAAGCCGCATCGGTCACGTCGCATCGGACCGCGAGCGCTGCGCCGCCGATCGCCTTGGCGGCGGCGCGTGCTGCGTCCTCGTTGAGGTCGAGCAGCGCCACCTCGGCGCCCGCTGCGGCGAACGCCTTGGCGGTCGCGGCGCCGATGGCGCCGCCGGCGCCGGTGACCACCGCGATCTGGCCGGCGAGCAGCGGCTCCTTGGCGGAGCCGAGCTTCGCCTGCTCGAGCGACCAATACTCGACGTCGAACATGTCGGCTTCGGAGATCGACTCGAAACGGCCGATCGCCTCCGCATCGGTGATCGTCTCGATTGCGGCTTCGGCGAGGTCGGCGGCGATGCGCGCGTCCTTCTTCGATCGACCGAGGCCGAACAGGCCGAGACCCGGCACCAGCGCGACGCGGGGCAGCGGATCGAGCATCTTCTTGATGTTGCCGACGCGCGTGTTGTTGCGGGCGAAGTAGGCCTGGTAGCGCTCGACGAAGGCCGCGACGGCCTCGGCAGCGGCGCGCTTGAGGTCGTCGGTCTTGCCGTCCACGGGCGCCGGCAGCACCACCGGCCAGTTCTTGGTGCGGATGGTGTGATCGGGCGTCACGACGCCGACCTGGCTGTAGCGGGCAACGTCGCTGCCGCCGACGAAATTGCGCACCGCGTCGCTGCCGCGGAATTCGAGGATGAGGCGGCGCCAAGCGCCCTCGGCCTTGTGGTCCTTGAGGCTGCAGGCGCCGCGCACGATCGGCGCCACGGCGGCGAGTGTCGCACTATGTTGTGGAAGCTGCGACGTGACGAAAACGGATTTGCGGTTGCGCTTGAGCCGTGCCTCGGCGAGCGAGACCATCTCGATCATGCGCTCGTAGGCTTCGCGCGCGATCGCGCCGAACGTGAAGATGCCGTGCTTGTGCAGGATCAGCCCTTCGGCCTGCGGCTTTGCCTCGAACACCTCGGCGGATTTTTTCGCCAGCGCGAAGCCCGGCATGATGTAGGGCACGATGCCCAAGCGCCCGTCAAAGACCTCGGCGCAGATCGCCTCGCCGTCCGGCTGGTCGGTGAGGCTCAGGACCGCGGTCGCGTGCGTGTGGTCGACGAACTTGTGCGGCACGAACGCGTGCAGCAGCGTCTCGACCGACGGGTTGGGCGCCATCGGATCGATCAGGCTCGCGCGCTGGAAGCGCACCATCTCCTCGTCGGACAAGGCCTCGCGCGCGCGCAGCCGAAGCAGCGGCTCCATGCGCACCGCCGGCATGCCGGGCGGCTCCATGACGCCCATGTCCCAGCCGGTGCCCTTGACGCACAGCACCTGCGTCTGCTGCCCGAGCAGGTCGGGCACCTCGGTCTTCACCGAGGTGTTGCCGCCGCCGTGCAGCACGAGGCGCGGGTCCTGGCCGAGCAGCCGCGTCGTGTACACGCGCAACGCGAGGTCGCGGCCGACGCCCGTCTCGGCGCAGCGCTCGACCATCACGGCGGCGTCGCTCTCGACGAAGCGGCTCTGCATGGCGGCCCCGGTTCGCGGCCTCAGCCGCCGAGCATGCGCTTCGCCCACCAGCCGGTCCGGCGCGGCTTGCCGTCATCCTCCTGCGGCTGCTCGCTCGCCTCCGGCGCAGCCGGGGCAGGCGCTGGCGGGTTCGGCTCGGCATGGGCCGCCTCGGCGTGGCTTGGCGCAGCGTCATCGAACGAGAACGGCACCGGCTCGCGCACGGTCGAGCGCCGTCGCGGCAACTCGTGCGCAGGCGGCTCGGCCTGTGCGACCTCGTGGTGCGTGGGCGGCTCGGACGGTGCCGCAGGCTCGCTTAGATGGTGCATGACCGGCGGTCCGCCGAAATCGGCAACCGCGCCGGCAAGCTCGGGCTCGATCGAACCTTGCTCGCCGTGCTGTTCGTGCGCGCCATGCTCTGCGTGTTCGCCTTGCGCGCCGTGCGGCATGTCGGACCCGACGCGCTCGCCGCCCTCGCGGTCGCGCCGGTTGCGTCGGCCGCCGCGACGCCCGCGCCGCCGGCGTCGGTGTTCGCCGTCGCTGTCGCCTTGCGCGCCGAACTCTTGCGAGTGCGCAGGAGCGCCGTCACGCTCGGCGCCTTCGGCCTCCTCGCCGCCTTCGCTGTCGTCCGCGCTTTCCGCGCCTTGCGTGTCGGTGTGCGGCGGGGCATGCGCCGCGCCCTCCTGCGCGAACGCGCCGCCCTCGCGGCCTTCGCCGCGCCGGCCGCGTCGCCGCCGGCGTCGCCGCCGCGGGCCGCCGTCGCCGTTCATCTCGCCGCGTTCTCCGTCGCGGCCCCCGTCCTCGCCAGGCGCGGCTGCGGCGAAATCAACGTCCTCGACGCTCTCCACCTCGCCGTGCTCGCCGGTTGTCTCGGCCGCGCCTTCCATCTCCTCGCCTTCCTCATCCTCGGCCAAGGGCTCGTCGGCATCCTCGACCTCCGGCAGCGGGGCCGGGGCGGGCTGGGCCGCGGCGATCGCGCGCGCCTGCTCGACGCTGTGCACCAGCTCGCCACGCTCGATCAGGAACGGCGTCTGGCCGCCCATCGTGGCGTCGGCGTTGATCGTGATGGCGATGCGGAAGCGCTCCTCCAGGTCGCGCAGGTGGGCGCGCTTGTGGTTGAGCACGTAGATCGCGATGTCGGAGCGCGTGCGCACGATCAGGTTATGCGTGCCGCCACGCTGCAGCGTCTCCTCGATCATGCGCAGCACTTGCAGTGCGACCGACGCGACCGAGCGCACATGGCCGGTGCCGCCGCAATGCGGGCACTTGTCGGTCGAGCTCTCCAGCACGCTGGTGCGGATGCGCTGGCGCGACATTTCCAGCAGGCCGAAATGCGAAATGCGGCCGACCTGGATGCGGGCGCGGTCGTGCTTGAGGGATTCCTTGAGGCGGCGCTCGACCGACCGGTTGTTGCGCTTCTCGTCCATGTCGATGAAGTCGATGACGATCAGGCCGGCGAGGTCGCGCAGGCGAAGCTGGCGGGCGATCTCCTCGGCCGCCTCGACATTGGTCTTGAGCGCCGTGTCCTCGATGTGGTGCTCGCGGGTGGCGCGGCCCGAGTTCACGTCGATCGCGACCAGCGCCTCGGCCTGGTTGATCACGATGTAGCCGCCGGAGCGCAGCTGCACGACGGGCGAGAACATCGCGTCGAGCTGGCTCTCGATGCCGAAGCGGGTGAGGAGCGGCTGGCTCTCGCGATAGGGCTTCACATTGCGCGCATGGCTCGGCATGAGCATGCGCATGAAATCGTGCGCTTCCTTGTAGGAGGCCTCGCCCGAGACGATCACCTCGTCGATGTCCTTGTTGTAGAGGTCGCGGATCGAGCGTTTGACCAGCGAGCCCTCCTCGTAGACGAGCGTCGGGGCAGTCGACTGCAGCGTCACGTCGCGAACCGTTTCCCACATGCGCAGCAGGTATTCGAAGTCGCGCTTGATCTCCGGCTTGGTGCGCGCGGCGCCGGCGGTGCGCAGGATCACGCCCATGCCGTCCGGCACCTCCAGCTCCTGGGCGACTTCCTTGAGCCGCTTGCGGTCCAGGAAATTGGTGATCTTGCGGCTGATGCCGCCGCCACGCGCGGTGTTCGGCATCAGCACCGAGTAGCGGCCGGCGAGCGACAGATAGGTGGTCAGTGCCGCGCCCTTGGTGCCGCGCTCTTCCTTGACGACCTGCACCAGCATGATCTGCCGGCGCTTGATCACTTCCTGGATCTTGTACTGGCGGCGCAGCCGCGGCATGCGGTCGGGCACTTCCTCCATCACGTCGGCGCCGCCGACCGACTCGACCACTTCCTCTTCTTCCTCGCCGTCGCCATTGGCTTCGGGTGCCTCGTCGCCGGGTTCGGCGTGGCCGTGCCTGGCGGTCTCATCCGTGTGGGCGGCGCGCGAGCCCTCGTGCGCCGTCGGGTCGGCCGCGGCGTGTGCATCATGTGAATCATGGGCCGATGCGATCTCGCTCTCGGCCGGGTAGGGCACCTCGGCGGGCTGCTCGACGACTTCGACGAGCGGGGGCGGCGTATCACCGCTGCGCACAGCACGCTCGCCCGCCGGCTCGGCGTGCGGCTCGGCCGGGGCCGCGCTCGCGGTCGGCTGGTCCATCGGCTCGACCGGGGTCTGCGCCGCGATGTCGCCGCCGCTGACCTCGGTCCCGCCGTCGGCGGTTTCGCCCTCCGTCGGCGCGCCTTCGACCGGTTCGCCGTGCAGCGCCTCGTCGCTCCGGCGCTCGGCGGCGCGGCGGTGGCGCGGATGGTGATGGCGGCCGCCATTCCCGCCGGCGCGACGGTCGGCTTCCGCTTCGGCGTCGCGGTGGGCGCGCTCTTCCTCGTCGATCAGCGCCTGCCGGTCCGCGACCGGGATCTGGTAGTAGTCGGGGTGGATTTCGCTGAAGGCGAGGAAGCCGTGGCGGTTGCCGCCGTAGTCGACGAACGCCGCCTGGAGCGAGGGCTCCACGCGGGTGACCTTGGCGAGATAGATGTTGCCGCGGAGCTGCTTGCGGTTAGCCGACTCGAAGTCGAATTCCTCGACCCGATTTCCACGTACCACGACCACCCGGGTTTCTTCCGGATGGGTCGCATCGATGAGCATTTTGTTGGCCATAGAGATGACTCTTGAGGGAGCGCCCGCAAGCGCTCGTCCGGCGCCATGGCGGCGGCGGGCCGAGGACGCGATGCGACGCACCGAATTGGGGGTTGAAGCGTGAGACCGGCTGGGCGCGATGCGACGGGCGCGACTGCGCGGCCGCTTGGCAGCGCACTCGGTTCTCGTTGGGCATCCTCCGCATCATCCGGGACCTTGGATTGAGCGACTTGAAGAGCGGGGCAACGCCGGACGGCGCGACCCGCGTGTGGTGTGCCGGCGATATCTTGCATGCACAGCCATCGCGGCCGCAGACGCATTCCCGGTCATCCTTCGAAATAAGGCATCGGCTGCAGCCGACCCTCCGCTACCTGCCGTCTCCTGCGGCCTGCGGGGTCGTGGCTCAAGCGTGCCGGATGCCCGAACGCGGCAGAACCGGAAAGTCTTGAATTGCCAGCAACCCTTACATAGGGCGGGCGCGGGCGGCTTGGCAAGCCAAGCGTGCGCATTTGTGCCAGGACTTTGAACCGAAAGCGCAATTCGCTCGGTGCCGGGCCCATCGGGAACGCCATTTTGAATGGCGGTCGTGGCGGCGCGTCGCGGTGGGCGGTCACGGTCAAGATTTCGATTAACCACGTCGGCCTATTGGAGTAAGAGGAGCCGGCGGACCAGAAGGGCCTGAGATTCGGTGGGAAAGCGCGCGACAAGCCTCGCGGGTGGTGTGCTCATCCTGCTGACCGCCGGTATCAGTCCGGCGCCGGCACAGGCCCCCGCGACTGTTCCGGCGGCTGCCGATTTTCCAGTTGCGAGCGATGTCCGTGTCGGCGGGGATGCCAAGAGCACGCGTTTCGTGGTCGATCTCAGCCGCAAGGTTGAGGTGCGGCCATTCACGCTCGCCAATCCTTATCGGGTGGTGATCGACCTGCCGCAGGTCACCTTTCAATTCCCCGCCCAGGCGGGCGAGCATGGGCGGGGCCTCATCAAGGCCTTCCGCTACGGTCTCATGATGCCGGGAGGCTCGCGCATCGTGATCGACACCACCGGACCCGTAAAGGTCGACAAGGCCTTCGTGCTCGAAGCGACCGGCAGCCAGCCGGCGCGCCTGGTGCTCGACCTCGTCGCGGTCAGCCGCGAGGCGTTCCTGCGCGCCGAGGCGGTCGACAATCAGCTGCATCGCGCGAGCACGCGCACGAGCGACAAACCGACCGAACGCGCCGACCGCGACGGCGACCCGCGTCCGATCATCGTGCTCGACCCTGGCCACGGCGGCATCGACAGCGGCACGCATGCGCGTGGCAGCGGCGAGGCCGAAAAGGCGCTGGTGCTCGATTTCGCCCTCATGCTGCGCGACAAGTTGGAAAAATCCGGCAAATACCGGGTCATGATGACGCGCTCCGACGACAGCTTCGTGCCGCTGGTCGACCGCGTGCGCTTCGCGCGGTCGCGCAACGCGCAGCTCTTCATCTCGATCCATTGCGACGCGCTCGCGCGCGGCGAGGGCGAGGCGGAAGGCGCGACGATCTATACGCTGTCGGACCACGCGTCCGACAGCGAGGCCGCCAAGCTCGCCGACGCCGAAAATCGTGCCGACGTGATTTCGGGCGTCGACCTCTCGGCCGAGCCCGACGATGTTGCCGGCATCCTGATCGACCTCGCGCAGCGCGAGACGCGCAAGGACTCCGCCGAGTTCGCCAAGGACGTTCGTGGCGGCACTGCGCAGTGCCGCACGGCTGCACAAGAACCCGCTCAAATCGGCGGGGTTCAAGGTGCTCAAGGCGCCGGACGTGCCCTCGGTGCTGATCGAGCTCGGCTATGTGTCGAACCGCAAGGATCTCAAGGAACTCACGTCGCAGACCTGGCGTGCCCACGTGGGCGACGCGATCGTGCAGGCCGTGAATGCGTATTTTACCCCCCGCCTGGCGGGTGGCCCAGAGCGCTGAAGGGCGAGAGGACCGGTATGGCGCGAAGCCTCAGTTTGACCATAAAAGGGCGCGACCAAATGTCTGGCGTCGCATGGGTTCCGGCCGGACGGGCGGCTGGGCCAGGGGCATGCGGGGAGACGCTTGCGCCAGGGCGCGCAGGCCATGAGGGTTGGGCGTCTCGCACGAATTTTGGTGTTGGGTTGATGGAAGGCGCGCGATGAAGCTGCTTCTTCGCTTCTTCGGATTCCTGTTCGCGTTCGGGACGATCGTGTTCCTGTTCGGCATCGCGGTCGCGCTTGCGCTCTACGTGCGCTACTCCAAGGATCTGCCCGACTACTCGACCCTGCAGGACTACCAGCCGCCCGTGATGACGCGGGTGCACGCCGCTGACGGCGAGCTGCTCGCCGAGTACGCACACGAGCACCGTCTCTATCTGCCGATCCAGGGCGTGCCCAGGCTCGTGATCAACGCCTTCGTGTCGGCGGAGGACAAGAATTTCTGGCAGCACGGCGGGCTCGACGTCGGCGGCATCGCGCGGGCCGGCCTGCTTTACCTGGAGAACTTCGGCACCAACCGCCGGCCGCAGGGCGCCTCGACGATCACCCAGCAGGTGGCGAAGAACTTCCTGCTCACCAACGAGGTCTCGTTCGAGCGCAAGATCAAGGAGGCGCTGCTCGCGCTCAAGATCGAGCGCACCTACTCGAAGGAGAAGATCCTCGAGCTCTATCTCAACCAGATCTTTCTCGGGCGCGGCGCCTACGGGGTGGCGGCGGCCTCGCTGCTCTACTTCGACAAGTCCGTCAACGAGCTCACCATCGCGCAGGCCGCCTACCTCGCGGCGTTGCCGAAGGGCCCCTCGCTGCTGCAGCCGTTTCGCCAGCACGACCGCGCGGTCGAGCGGCGCAACTGGGTGATCGACCGCATGGTCGAGAACGGCTACATCACGGCGCAGGCCGGCGAGACGGCGAAGAAGGAGCCGCTCAACGTCGTGAGCCGGCCGACCGGCGCGCAAATCTACGCGGCCGAGTATTTCGCCGAGGACGTGCGGCGCGAGATCCTGGAGAAATACGGCGACAAGGGCCTCTACGAGGGCGGCCTGTCGGTACGCACGACGCTCGATCCGCGGCTGCAGGGCATGGCACGCAAGGCGCTCACCGACGGCCTCGTCGCGTACGACGAGTTGCAGGGCTATCACGGCGCGCTCAGCAAGCTCGACATCACGGGCGACTGGGGCGTCAAGCTCGCCGACGTGAAGGCGCTCTCCGACATCGGCTGGAAGCTTGCCGTGGTGCTGGAGACAAGCGACCAGGCGGCGCGCATCGGCTTCCAGCCCGGACGCGATCCCAGCGGCGCCGTCATGCGCGAGCGCAATGTCGGCATCGTCCCGCTCGACGGCGTCAAATGGGCCAGGGCCGCCACCGGTCCGCTCAAAGGCAAGCCGGTGACCAAGGTCGCGCAAGTGCTCGCGCCGGGCGACGTGGTCTATGTCGAGCCGCTGGCCGGCCACGACGGCCAGTTCCGCCTGCGCCAGCTGCCCGAAGTGTCGGGCGCGATCGTCGTCATGGACCCGCGCACCGGACGCGTGCTCGCGCTCGTCGGCGGCTTCTCGTACGACCAGAGCCAGTTCGACCGCGCCACCCAGGCGATGCGCCAGCCCGGCTCGTCGTTCAAGCCGTTCGTCTACGCGGCGGCGCTCGACAACGGCTACACGCCGTCGAGCGTGGTGCTCGACGCGCCGCTCGAGATCGACCAGGGCGCCGGGCAAGGCGTGTGGAAGCCGGAGAACTACGAAGGCAAGTTCTACGGCCCCTCGACGCTGCGGTTCGGCCTCGAGCATTCGCGCAACGTGATGACGGTGCGCCTCGCGCAGGACATCGGCATGCCGATGATCGCCGACTACGCGCGGCGGTTCGGCATCTACGACAACCTCCCGCCCTACCTCTCGTTTGCGCTCGGCGCCGGCGAGACGACCGTGCTGCGCATGACGGCGGCCTATTCGATGATCGCCAACGGCGGCCACAAGGTCACGCCGACGCTGATCGACCGCATCCAGGATCGCTTCGGCAGGACCGTCTACCGGCACGACCAGCGCGAATGCATCGGCTGCGACGCCAAGAAGTGGGACAACCAGGCTGAGCCGACGCTCAAGGGCCATGACGAGGTCGTGCTCGATCCGATGACCGCCTATCAGATCACCTCGATGATGGAGGGCGTGGTCCAGCGCGGCACCGGCACCGAGGTGCGCGACGTTGGCCGCCCGATCGCCGGCAAGACCGGCACGACCAACGACGAGAAGGACGTCTGGTTCATGTCGTTCACGCCCAACCTCGCGGTCGGCGTGTACATGGGCTTCGACAAGCCGCGCCATCTCGGCCGCACCGCGACCGGCGGGCACCTCGCGGCGCCGATCGCGCGCGAATTCTACAAGATGGCGCTCGCCGACCAGCCGGCCGTGCCGTTCCGCGTGCCGCCGGGCATCAAGCTCATCCGCGTCGACCCGAAGACCGGCCTGCGCGCGACCGGCGGCGGACCGACCATCCTCGAAGCCTTCAAGCCCGGCACGGCGCCGCCCGACAGCGCGGCCGTCGTCGGCCTGGGCGGCGACAACAATACGATCGTGCCGAGCCAGGACGCCGACCGCGCGGTGCGCACGGGAACCGGCGGGCTGTACTGACGCGGTGGACGCGTTGCCGGTGCCCGCGCGCCGGCGGCGTTCCGCCTTCCCACACCCTGCTGCGCATCATCGTCTTGCCGTCGACCGGATCGGCTTGTCGGTTGCGTCCCTTCCGGCGGCTCGCTACATCGAGGGCCGGCCGCGCGAATCCGCGGCCGCGTTACGGATGAATTCCATGCGCGCCGAAATCGAGAAACTGGTCGAAGAGATCAAGCAGTCGGTCGGGCTGCTGAGGAGGCATCTTTGACGTCGACAAGGCGCGCGCGCGGCTTGCCGAGCTGAACAAGCTCGCCGAGGACCCGAAGCTCTGGGACGATCCGCAGACGGCGCAGCGTCTGATGCAGGAGCGCACGTCGCTCGACGACCAACTCGCCGCGCTCGGGCGCATCGAGCAGGACCTCTCCGACAACGTCGAGATGATCGCGCTCGGCGAGGCCGAGAAGGATGCGGGCGTCGTCGCCGAGGCGGAAGCCGCGCTCAAGGCCATGCGCACCGAGGTCGCGCGGCGCGAGCTCGCGGCGCTGCTCTCAGGCGAGGCAGACGGCAACGACAGCTATCTCGAGGTCCATGCCGGCGCCGGCGGCACCGAAAGCCAGGACTGGGCCTCGATGCTGCTGCGCATGTACACGCGCTGGGCCGAGCAGCACGGCTACAAGGTCGACTATCTCGAGGAGACCGCAGGCGAGGAGGCCGGCATCAAGTCGGCGACGATCGAGGTCAAGGTGACACCTT
>CAVPGG010000039.1:0-15014 GCA_963703755.1 uncultured Pseudomonadota bacterium | reverse complement strand
GTATCCGTAAAAGCGATTCTCCAGCGCGATCTTTTGATCGGATTCCCGCAAGGCCACATCGGCCTGGCGCGGTTAGTGTTGTTAATGATGGCGATAGAAGCCAGCTCGGCTCACCCTGGCAATCTGGCAGGCGTGGCTGGCCTCGAAGCCTTCCCGCTGCATCATGCTCCGGATTTCTCCGTAGATGCTGTCGCGCCAGTGCCGGTGTTCTTCTGGCGAGACTCCTTTACACGCTTGAAGGCTCTTGTCAAAAAATCCAGATCCAACGCTTGTTGGCCGATTTTGCGCTCCAACTCGGCAATGCGCCGCGCCGATTCCTGCGTGTTGCCATCCCGCGGCGCGCCTCCCACCCCGGACGGAGAAATCAAAGTCTTCAGAATCGACTTTTGAATTTCAGTAAACCCTTCAATAGCTCATAACGTATTTCTCTATCAATACAAATAGTCTAGATTCATCGTCTTTTTTGGCATAGCCAATTGCAGTACCAAGAATATTTAGGATTATCCGTTATTAATCTTTGAGCTATAATTGTCTATACAAAGATTTTTTTACATCTGCTGGCGGTGCAGGCGGCGGCACGTGACGCACGCAGCCAGGTCTTCGCCATCGCAGCTGAAATGTTGAGGAGGCGTCCGCGGAAGATATGGAGTTGGGGGATGGCAGGGTGAGGGGTGAAGGGTGTGCCGGAAAAGTATGTCACGTTGCAGCAGATCGCCGCGAACACGATGCGCTTTGGTGCCCCCTACGAGCCGGTGTCGGGGCGTGGGCGTTCGGCCAATCGCGTCTCCTCGCCCACGTTCGCCGCACACTTCGCGGAGAAAGTAGCCGTTGATCCCGAGACTGGTGAGGTGCGTGTGCTCGACTACGTGGCAGCGCAGGACGTTGGCCGTGCCATCAATCCGGCAGAAGTTGAAGGTCAGATCCACGGCGGTGTGGTGCAGGGTATCGGCTGGGCGCTGTTCGAGGAAATGGTCTACGATGAGAGTGGGCGGGCGCTGACGGCGACGCTGATGGACTACGCGCTGCCACTGGGCAAGGATGTACCCGCCGTCGCGCCACTGCTTGTAGAGGTTCCTTCGTTGGCCCCCATCGGTGCCAGGGGATCGGCAAGCCGCCGGTCGTTCCGGTGGCAGCCGCCATCGCCGATGCCATCAAGGATGCGGTGGGTGTGCGCATGACGCAACTCCCGATGACGCCCGAACGTGTCCTGGCCTCTCTCGCCTCGCTGTAGAGAAGAGCAGTCGTGAACCTGGTATCCAATTCCGGGAGCCAATTTTTGCCGGCCGTTTTAACAAACAACCTGAGACGCGACACATTGCGGAGAACAGGAGCGTACCTGATGAGTTTTACCACTTTCTGTACGTCTCGTCAGCATTACTACACAGCCACGCAAGCCGCGCCGGTACATTCCCGACGGCGCGCGCTCGGCGCGGATCGCAACCCCTATGCGGATGCGGCGGCCCCCTACAAGGTCGATCATTTCCAGCATCAGGGAGGTTGCCGAACCGCTGTTGAATACGCCGAAGACCATCACGGTCCTTCGCAAGGAAGTGCTGGCAAGGAAGAAAAACGCCACTCGCTGAAGCAGGCGGTGCTGAACGCCGCAGGCGTGACGCTCGGCACCGGCGAGGGCGGCAACGCCTTTGGCGACCGGTTCTTCGTCCGCGGCTTCGACACCCGCAATGACGTGTTCATCGACAAGATCGCAACTCCAGCGTCAGCGCGAGAAGCCTTACCCTCGCCCACCGCCGCCAGGAAATCGGCTACGTGGTGGATGAAGGTGTGCTGGTACGCAGTCCAAACCGGGCACCCACCAGTGCTTCATCTCCGGATGATCGCTATCCGTAATGTGGATGCTGCGCCAGCCGCGTGTGAGGCCTTCATCCTTGTGGTCGAAATACTGGAGACGGTGCAGTTCGTGCAGGTCCCAGAACATGGACGCGTGCTCGCCATTGATCTCGAAAGTGTACAGCGCCTTCTGCCCGCGCGCGTAGCGCGTAGCTCAGGAACGGTGCCCAGCGAGCCGTTGTGGAAACGCGCCAGAAACAAGCTGGCATCGTCGATGCCCACCGGCTCGACTTACCGCTTCCAATGGCTGCCCAACGTGATGGCGCCGCTCAATGCCGGCGGCGCCCGCGCGCTCGCGGTCGCCGGCACGAGCCGGCTGCCCGCGCTACCCGACACGCCAACCACGATCGAGGCGGGGCTGCCCGACTACCAGGCCTCCGGCTGGTTCGCCATGCAGGTGCCGCGCGGCACCCCGAAGGACATCGTCACGCGCATCAATCGCGAGATGGCCGCGGCGCTCGCCGACCCCGACGTGCGCAAGCGCTTCGAGCAGCAGGGTGCGGTCCCCAACGTGCTCGCGCCCGAGCAGGCCGCCAAGTTCATCTCCAGCGAGATCGCCAAATGGCGCAACGTCATCGTCAAGGCCGGCATCCCGAAATTCAGTAGCGTGATAATATTCCTGGCGAGATGTCGGCGGATGCGCAGAACCTGACTGGCGTCTGGCAGGGCCTCTACACCTATCCGGACGGCAAGTCGGTCTCGTTCGTCGCCACGCTGATCGACAGCGGCGGCGCGCTATCCGGCTCGACGCACGAGCCCTGCACCGACGCCGCAGCGTCCTCCGGCACGCTCTACGCGACGCTCGCCGGCAACCGCGGCGGCAGCGCCGTGACGTTCCGCAAGACCTACGACGGAAAGGTGCCGCGCTATCGCGCGGTCGACTACACCGGCACGCTCAACGCGGAAGCGACCGAGGTCGAGGGGCGCTGGTCCATTCCGGGCGTGTGGTCCGGCACCTTCCTGATGATCCGCCCGGCGCGCAAGGAAGAGAGCGTCGAGCGCAAAGCCGCCCTGCGCGCGTGAGCGATGCTTCACCTCGCTCCGCCTCATCCTGAGGAGCTTGTCGTCGCGCTTGCGACGACAAGCGTCTCGAAGGACGAGGCGGCCGATGCGGCGCCGCTTGCAGCGTAGCCCATGGTTCGAGACGCGACGCTTCGCGTCGCTCCTCACCATGAGGTCGGGAGGTCAGATTACCACCGTATTCACGGTCCGCTGCTCGATCTCGCCGCGCACCTTGGCGTAGATCTTCGGATTGCGCGCCGAGAGAATCTGCAGCGCGGCAAGCACCGCGTTCGACGGCTCCAGCACCGTCATCACCGGCACCCGGCTGGGCGCGCGCAGCGACGACCACACGTCCTCGGGAAACTCCTTGGCGGCCACCGGAACGGTGATCACCGGGATCGTCGACATCGCCGAGAGCGTCGGCCCTGCGCCGTTCGAGCGGCCGATATAGGCGATTATCACCGAGTCCGGCACCTCCTGCGCCATGCGGTGCAACGTGTGCGTTGCCGCGACCGGTTCCTTATGCGCCGAGCAGGTCACGACCGACATGAGGTCGGCCATGTCGTCGAGCGCCTGCGCGAACGCCTCGGTCCGATCCGTCTCCGAGCCGCGCCACAGGATGATGCGCTGCTGCGGCACCTGGAAGCGGCGCGTGATGTCGGCGACGCGGCGATACTTCTCGACTACCGTGTCGAGCGCGCCGCCGTCACGGTACACCTGCTTGTCCAGATAGGCGCCGTTCTCCAGCACCCGCCACGAGTCGTTGTCGATCACGTCGGCGAGCAGCAGGCGGCCCTTGGTGTCGAAGCCGAACTCGACCTTGAGGTCGACCAGCGTGCCGCCCTGCAGCTGCCAGGCCTTCTCGAGCGCCAGGAACGTCTGCCGCGCCACGCGCTGCATCTCGGCGAAGAACTTGTATTCGTCCTTGTGCTCGAACACGTCGCCGGTCGACAGCACGAGGAACGGTTCCTGGCCGACCAGCGGCTTCGCCGGATTGTAGAGCTTGATCTCCTTGTCGCCTTCCGCATAGCCCATCAGGGGATCGTCGGCGACGAGCGGCTTGCCCTTCCAGTTCTTGTCCTTGGTCTTGAGGTAGAACTCGACGATCAGCTTCGGGAAAAGCTGGCCCTTGGCGTATTGCGGATGACGCTTGAGATAGGAGCCGTGCGCCTCGCGCCGGGTCACCACCTCGTAGGGCAGCATCTGGCACTTCGGCGCGATGAACGAGGTGGCGCTGTCCTGCTCCTCGAACGCGACGGGCAAGCCGCACGCCCTGAGCAGGCGGAAGACGTTGCAGGTGGTGTCGTTGGCGAGTGCGCTCTTGCCCGAGATGATGTCGTGCTTCGCCCCGTCGCCCGCCGTGATGTCGTCCTTGGAGACGAGCGTCACCAGGTCGGGATGGCCGGCGATCTGGTGGATCTTCTTGGTCTTGCCCTCGGTGACGATCGGACCCAGGGAATGCTTCGGGCGTTCGGCCGTTTTTGCGTCCACGGCGTTTTCCTGTCTGGCTGCGAGTCGTAAGGCTATAGTCCTGAAATAGCGTACCATCGGCGGCAGGCAAGGGCCAATTCGCCGCTATCCCACAACGGATTTTGCCCAGGAACCCGATGATGCGTTGCGGTGGGGACGGCCGCGGCCCCCCGCTCAGCCCTTGATCTGGCGCGCCGCGCGCACGTCGGCGATCAGCGCCGTGAAGGCGTCGAGCGCGGCCTTGGCGGTGTTGACGTAGGTGTCAGTCTTGGCGTCGAGCCACTTCTCGGCGTAGCCGATCGCCGTATGCGCGAGCCGCACGCGGCCGTCGAGCCACGGCCCGCCGCCGAAGCCGCCGATCACCGGGATCTTCACCGCCTCGACCACGGCCTTGCCGGCGACCGGACCCGAATTGGTGAAGTCGAGCAGCGAGGCGCCCGCGTCCTCGAGCAGCTTCGCCTCCTCGACGAGCTTCTTGGTCAGCTCGGCCGGCGCCTGTGCGCCCGCCGCCGATTGCGCGCCATAGGGAATGCCGAACTTGAGCGCGGTCTGCGGCGTGAGGCCGAACTGCGCGAATACCGGAATGCCGGCGCGCACGATGGCGCGCACCGCGTCGGGAAAATCGGCCGCCGCATCGACCTTGATCAGGTCGGTGCCGCCTTCCTTGACGAGGCGGATCGCGGCGGCGAGCGCCGTATCGACGCCCTGCTGCACCGGCCCGAACGGCAGGTCGCAGCTCACCAGCGCGCGCGTCGTGCCGCGCCGCACCGCCTTGCACACGACCAGCATCTCGTCGAGCGTCACCTCGAGCGGATTGGCATGGCCCCACAGGTTGACGCCCACCGAGTCGCCGACCGAGATGAAGTCGACGCCCGCCCGATCCGCGATGCGCGCGAGCGGATAGTCCCACGCCACCACCCCGGCGATCTTTTTGCCGACGCGCTTCATCTGCTGGAGGAGAGGGATGGTGACGTTGCTCATGATGTTCACTCTCTCGTCATTGCGAGGCGTGCGCAGCACGCCGAAGCAATCGCGTTCCACGCGCGCGATTGCTTCGTCGGGCTACGCCCTCCTCGCAATGACGCCGTGGGGCAAACTCTTGCCCCGTCGCGGCGCTTACCGTCAATGCGCCTCAGCGCTTGCGCTTCGCCTTCGCGGCCGGCTTCGTCGCCGGCCTGCTCGCCTTCTTCACCGACTTGCTGCTAGCCGCGCGCACCGATGTCGCCGCCTTCGCGGCCGCGACGAGCGCCTCCGCATCCAACACCCGCTTCGCCCAGTAGTCCCACGCGCGCTCGAGCGCCCCCGGCCGCAGATTGTACGCTGCCGCAAGCTCGACCTCCTTGGCGTCGAGCGGCTCGACATGGCCGAGCAGGCGCGCCTGCGTCTGCAGCTCGGCGTTCTTGCAGGAGAAGATCGTGCGAAAAACGCATTCGCGGATCGACTTGCCGGCCGCGGTCGCGCCGTGCCGGCCCATCAGGATGGTCCAGCCGCCGCCGAGCGCCGTGGCGAGCGAGCGGCCCTCCTCGGGCTTCACCAGCACCAGCGCGGTCGAGCCGAAATCGTCGCGGCTGTCCCAGAACGGCACCTTGAGCCCCACGCTGGCGCCGAGGTGATAGACCGGCACCATGGCGGCGCGCGAGATCGCATAGGGCATCATTGACGGCGCGTGATGGTGGCAAACCGACATGATGTCCGGCCGCGCCTGGTAGATGCTGCCGTGGATCACGCGCTCGCCGTAGTGCCGAAAATTGGTCGGGTGCACCGGCTCGGTATCGAGCGTGTACTCGAGAATGTCTTCCGGCTGCACCAGCTGCGGGGCGCGGTGGCGCGAGATCAGGAAGCGGCCGGGATCGGTCGGATGGCGCACACTGATATGGCCGAAGGCATCGACGATGCCCTCATGCGCGAGGATGCGGTTGGCGAGCGAAAGCTCCTCGCGGATGGCGGCCAGGCTCTCGGCCATGGGATTCTCCTTGGGACGGGTAGCTCGTTCTAACGGCGGGGGTTCTTTTCTACACAAACCGGATAGATTTGCCGCCGAAAAGTCCAGGGGCGGCCGGGGTCCGAGATGATGTGGTCGAGACGATCCGTCTGCGCGCTTGCGCTCGCCTCCTGCGCGGGGCCTCGCGCGCGGGCGGAGCCGACGATCGATTTTCCCGCCGGGACCGTGAAGATCATCGTGCCGTTCGCGGCCGGCGGGCCGACCGACGTGGTGGCGCGCATCCTCGCCGAGCTTCTGTCCGAGCGCTGGCACGGCAGGCCCGTGGTGGTCGAGGACCGGCCGGGCGCCGGCACCATCGTGGCGACGGCCGCGCTCGCCAAGGCCCCGGCTGACGGCTACACCATCGGCGTCGCGACCAACTCGCTCCTGATCAATCCGGCGATCGGGGTCAAGCTGCCCTACGACACCAAGGCCGACTTCGTGTCGATCAGCATGATCGCGACCCAGCCGGTCGCGATGGTCGCCAATGCGGCGTTTCCGGCGAGCACCCTCGCCGAGGTCATCGACGTGGCGAAGAAAGCCGTCGAGCCGCTCAACTACACCTCGCCGGGCCCGCGCGGCGTCGGGCACCTGGCGGGCGAGATGCTCAAGCAGCGCGCCGGCATCCGCATGCAGCACATCGCCTACAACGGCAGTGCGCCGGCGCTCAACGACGTGATCGCCGGCCGCGTGCCGCTGATGTTCGACATCTGGCATTCGGCGCGGCGCTACGTCGGCACCGGTCAGCTCAAGCTGATCGCCGGCTGCGGTGTCGCGCCGCTGCCCGGCGCCGCCAAGGCGCCGACCATCGCGCAGACGTTTCCGGGCTTCAACGTGGTCGCCTTCAACGCCATGATCGGCCCGGCCGGCATCCCGCCGCCGGTGCTGGAGAAGCTCTCGACCTATGTGGGCGCCGTGGTCGATTCGCCCGAGTTCGCCGAGCGCACCCGCTCGCTCGGCATCGACGCGAAAAGCATGAGCCCGCACGCGCTCGACCAATGGTTCGCCAAGGAACTGGAGCGCTGGACCGAGATCGCCAAGGAGGCGAACCTGAAGGCGGAGTGACGTCATTGCGAGGCGCGCGTAGCGCGCCGAAGCAATCTCGATCGGCATACTGTGCGGTGCGAGATTGCCTCGCTTCGCTCGCAATGACGGGGTGAGGCGCCTCTGTCGTAATCGTCGATTCTGGCGTATATTGCTCCCCAAGGAGAGCCGGCCATGAACATGGAGCTCAAGTCCCCGCTGCGGGCGCAGAAGACCAAGCTCGAGATCGTCGACTGCGACTTCCACCCCAGGATCGCGTACGAGCAGCTCAAGCCGCACCTGAGCGACCGCTGGTGGCAATATCTGCACACCTACGGCATCCGCCTGCGCCACGGGTATGCCAAGGGCTATCAATTCCCCAAGATTACCCCGCTGGCGTCGCGCCGCGATGCCTGGCCGCCGACCGGCGGGCCGCCGGGGAGCGATATCGACTTCATCCGCCAGCAGCATCTCGATTTCTACGGGATCGGCCACGCCATCCTGACCCCGCTCTCGCCGGCCGGGTTCGGCGAGCAGAACGCGGATTTTTCCGCCGCCATGGCGACGGCCGCCAACGAGGCGCAGGCCGAGTTCTGGGTCGGCGAGGAGCCGCGCTTCCGCGCGTCGATCTGCGTGCCCTACGAGGACGGCGTGGCGGCCGCGCGCGAGATCAGGCGTTGCGCGGGCCGGCGCGAGTTCGTCCAGGTATTCATGCTCAGCCGCACCAGCGAGGCGCTCGGCCGGCGGCGCTACTGGCCGATCTACGAGGCGGCCGTCGAGGCCGGCCTGCCGGTCGGCATCCACGTGTTCGGCTCCAGCGGCTGGGCCGGGACCAACACGGGCTGGCCCTCCTATTACATCGAGGAGACGACCGAGAACGCAACGTCGGCGCAGGCGCTGATCACGAGCTTCCTCATGGAGGGCGTGTTCGAGCGCTACCGCGACCTCAAGGTCGTGCTCATCGAGTCGGGCTTCGGCTTCTTGCCGGCGCTCGGCTGGCGGCTCGACCGCAACTGGAAGCGCATGCGCGACGAGGTCCCGCATCTCAAGAAGGCGCCGTCCGAATACATGCGCGAGCATCTCTGGCTCACCACCCAGCCGATGGAGGAGACCGAGAAGCCCGAGCACCTCATCGACCTGATGAACTGGATCGGGCTCGACCGGATTCTCTTCTCCAGCGACTACCCGCACTGGGATTTCGACGATCCCTTCATGGCGATGCCCGGCAGCCTCAACGATGAGCAACGCCGCCGCATCTACGCCGGTAACGCCAAGGCCGTGTACGGCCTCGCGTGACCATGACGCGGCGAGGGTCTGCGCGTCGGCGCAGCGGGATTCCCGCCGCGCTGTCCCCGCACTCATCCACAAAATGCGTGTCCACAACGACACACCGCGCTGGTGATTTTTCTGTCCACATTTCGCGCTCGGGTCATCCACAAGTTTTTCCACAGAACATCAACAGCCCTTCTGAGGCGTTTTGCACGTCGTCCGCGGGGAAGAAAGCGAATTGGCCAGTTACACTTGCGTCGATTTCAACGGTCGCGTGCCGTTGAATGTTGGAACTCAGCGCAGCCAGCTTTTGCGCAATTGACATGTCCACAGCGACGCACCGTTGCGGGGCAATGACGCGCGTGCAGTAATTCGACCGGTAAAAACGCACGAAATCCCAAGCGCGAACAAGCTGGTGCGCGCGCGGCCGTGGCTGCGCGCGGAGTGCGGTTGCGTTTGCTGTTGCGGTCAGTTGGGGGGGCAGGCAGTATGGCGTCCAAGCTTCGTATCTGCGCGTTGGCGTTGCTCGCCGGCACGTCATCCGCATTCGCGCAATCGGCCGGCCCGGCGACCGACACACAGGGTTCCAATCAAAACCTGAATGCCGCCGCCTCGATTGCGTCGCCCGTGCTGCAGCCGAGCGGGCTGCGCACGACGACGCAGCCCCTGGCAGCCGGCCCGCCCACGGCCGCGCAAGCGGTCAGGACCTACTGGGAGCCGCTCAACAACGAGACGCCCGGCCACGTGGTCGACGGCTGGACGTTCTTTCCGATGGTGACCGGCGCGACCTATTTCGACGACAACGTGTTCGCGACGCCGACCAATCGCCGGTCCGACTGGGCGTTTCTGGTCCGCCCGGAGCTCGCCGTGACCAAGGGCGGGCAGGACTACGGAATCGAGGCGCACGCCTATATCGAGGGGCGCAAATACGCGAGGCTGAGCAGCGAGGATCAGGCCAACGGCGGCGCCTCCCTCGGCGGCACCGTGATGCTCGACAAGGACACCCAGTTCCAGGGCCGCGCCCAGTACCAGCACGGCCACGAGGATCGCGGCGTCGGCGAGGAGGCGCAGCCGTCGGGCGCGCCCGCCACCGTGTTCGACCATCCGGTCGCATTCGACCAGATCGACACCGCGGCCGCGCTCAATCATCGGCACGATCGCTGGTGGACCTCGGTCGGCGGCGCCGCGACCGTGATCCACTTCACCAACCCGACGGTCGCCGGCATGCCGCAGGACCAGAGCTTCCGCGACGGCGTCATCGCGGCGGCGCCGCTGCGGGTCGGCTACGTGGTCGCGCCCTTCACCAGCGTATTCGTCGAGGGCACGCCCAACACGCGCCGGTTCGAGGTGAGCGACTTCGACTCGACCGGCTATCGCGTGGTCGGCGGCATGCTGTTCGAGCCCGGGCAGGGCCAGCGCATGAAGGGCGAGTTCTTCGCCGGCTACATGAACCAGAACTATCGCGGCATGACCTTCCAGGACATCTCGACCTGGACCTTCGGGGCGTCGATGGCGTTCCTCCTCGCCGACCGGCTCACCATGTCGCTGCAGGGCAACCGCCAATCGCTGGAGACTGCGCTGACCTGCACGGTGCCGGGCGTCGTCGTTGGCTGCGGCTCGAGCCTGATCGAGACCTGGGGTGGGGCGCGCTTCGACTATCTGGTGCTCAGCAACCTCGTGGTCGGCGTGGGTGCGACCTACCTGGTCGACGACGTGATCGGCGGCGCGCGCAGCGACCGCTACGCGCGTCCGCTGTTCTCGGTGAAATACTTTCCGACCAATTGGCTCACGCTCGGCTTCGACTATCGCAACCTGAACTATGAATTGACCGGCTTCGCGGTGCCGGGCTATGCGCGCAATGTCTACCTGTTTTCCGCTACCGCGCGCTTCTGATCGCCTGACGCGAAAGGCGTGACGCCGGCTGGCGCCACGCCTTTCCTGCGCGCGTGGATCGCGACGGCGCTTAGAGGCCGGCGTTCTTGTTCAGCTCGCGCAGCCGCGTCGCCACATATCGGCAGACTTCAAGTTCCTTTGCCGTGTAGCGACGCGGATAGCGCAGCACGCGCCAGCAACGCGCGCGCAGCGCCGCGATCTCGGCCGGGCTCATCGCCGCGACCGCGCCGCCATAGACGGCGCTGAAGCCGCCGATATCGACGCCGCCCCCGCCGCCCGCGCTCTCGCTGCTGCCGCCGCTCGACGTTGCCGATGCCGACGCGTTGCCGCCATTGCCGCCGTTCCCGCCCGCTGTGCTCGGGGCGGTGACGCTGATGTTCGGCAGCGTCACGTTCACGTTGGGCGAGGTGACGTTGACGCCCGGCAGCGTGATGTTGGGAAGCGTCACGTCGACGCTCGGCGCCGTCACGTCGGGCAGCGTGATGCTCGGGAGCGTGACGTTGGGCAGCGTGATGTTGACTGGCGGAAGCGTCGGCACCGTCGGCAGGGTCGGCGTGCTGCCGAGGTTGCCGAGCGTGCCGGTCACGGTCCCCGTGATGGTGTCGACTAGGCCGCCGGCCGGTCCGCCGTTCGCCACCGAGATGTTGCCGCCGACGCCGGTGTCGCCGCTGCCCGCGTCACCGGTGCTGGTGCCGGCCCCGTTGAGGATGCCGCCGTTCACGCCGGTGCCGGTATTGGCCGCGCCGGAATTGCCGGTATCGCTGCCGGTATTGAGCACGCCGACATTCGATCCGAGGCCGGTCGTGCCGGATCCGGAGTTGCCCGTATCGCTACCCTGGTTGAGCAGCCCGACATTGCTGCCGAGCCCGGTCGTGCTGGAGCCCGAATTGCCGGTGTCGCTGCCGACATTGAGGACGCCGATATTCGACCCGAGGCCGGTCGTGCCCGAACCCGTATTACCGGTGTTGCTGCCGAGGTTGAGAACGCCCGCATTGGCGCCAAGTCCGGTCGTGCCCGAACCCGAGTTGCCGGTGTTGCTGCCGAGGTTGAGGACGCCGACATTGGTGCCGGCCCCGCTGTTGCCCGAGCCCGCATCACCCGTGTTGGCGCCCGGCCCGTTGAGCACGCCCGCATTGGTGCCGAGCCCTGCATCGCCGGTGCCGAAGCTGCCGGTGCGGCTGCCGAGATTGAGGACGCCGAGATTGGTAGAGCCGATCATATTGCCACTACCGGTGTTGCCGGTGTCGGCGCCCGGTCCATTGAGCACGCCCGCATTGGTGCCGAGGCCTGCATCGCCGGTGCCGAAGCTGCCGGTGCGGCTGCCGAGATTGAGGACGCCGAGATTGGTAGAGCCGATCATATTGCCACTGCCGGTGTTGCCCGTATCGGCACCCGGGCCGTTGAGCACGCCCGCATTGCTGCCGAGCAGGGTGCTGCCGGCGCCGCTGCTCCCCGTTCGGCTGGCGAGATTCAGCACACCCACATTGGTGCCGCCGACGAAATTGTTGCCGCTGCCATTGTTGCCGGTGTCGGCGCCCAGCCCGTTGAGAACGCCGATATTGGTGCCGAGGCCGTTGGTTCCGGAGCCGGTGTCGCCGGTGCGATTGCCGAAGTTGAGGATGCCGACATTGGTCGACGCGAGCTGGTTGCTTCTGCCGCTATTGCCGACGCTCGTTCCGGGTCCGTTGAGCGCCGCCACATTGGTCGAGGCGAGGAACGTGTTGCCGCTGCCCGTATTGCCGGTGTTGCTGCCGGCGGCGTTGAGTACGCCGACATTGGTCGCCACGAGGCCGTTCTGCCCGCTGCCCGTATTGCCGCTCTTGTTGCCCGCGTCGAACACGTGCGCGTTGATGGAAACGATCGGTTTCTTCCAGCCCTCGTTTGGATGCGCCAGGAATTGCGCCGCCTGCATGGCGCCGATCTTCTGGTCGAGCAGCGTCAGTGCTGTCGTGTCCGCATGGTTGCTTGCAAGGCTGGGTGGCTGCGAGACGGCCTGCCCGACCTGCGGCGTGCCGCCGTGGACGAGCGCGCGATGTGCGGCCCGCAAGGTCGCGCGATGCGCGAGCGCATTGCTGCGATTGTGCAAGGAACCGGTGCCCACACTGCGGCGCAACAGCAAGCTGCCCCGATCGGGTGCTCCGTTGCCGAAATTCGCGCCGCCGGAGAAGAAATTGGAACCGCCGCCGAATCCATTGGTGCTCAAGCCGTTGCCGCCAATGCCGACGTTGAGGTTGCCGACGCTACCGACAAGGCCCGCGCCGCCGAGGCCGCCGGTACCGACCGACACGCCATGCGCGCCGCCGACGCTCACGCTGACACTGATGCCATGACCGCCGGCGAGCGCCGGCGATGCCATTGCCAGCGCCAACAACGCGACGCCCGCCCGCAGCGCGGCGCGCTGCCCGAAGTACCTGTTGCGATGGAATGCTCTTTGTTCCGCCGGCATGACGCGCTCCCGCTGCAAAGCAGCGGCGCATGGTCGTGCGACAAGCGGGCCGCGCCGCCGGCCGCTGCGCTCCGGGGCGTGACGCCGCTACGTCAATGGAGGTCCACGGGCTCGGTTCACGTTGTGGTTAACGATTGACGATCACAAACGGTTGATTTTGAATCGAATTGACGGTTCATCGGGTTGCATGACCCGGTCATTTTGCCGGGCTCCGCTGCGCGGAACGCATGGAAATATCAGGATACGACATGGAACATCCGCATGATGGGACATCCGGATGATGTGAAACCGCCGCGCTTCGAGCGATGACACATCGCCGCGCGGCATCAGGCGATCGGCCGCGAGGCCCCGGCCAGCCGCGTGATCGCCTCGATCATCGCGGCCGGGCTCGCGATGCCCTTGCCGGCGATGTCGAACGCGCTGCCATGGGCGACCGACGAGAACAGGATCGGGCTGCCGATCGCGAACGCGGCCGATTGGTTGAACGCCAGCAGCTTCGCGGCGATGTGCCCTTGGTCGTGCAGCATCACCACGAAGGCGTCGACGTCCTTGCGCTGCAACATCGTGTCGGCGCCGAACGGGCCGACGACCGCAATGCCCTCGGCCTGTGCGTCGGCGATCGCCGGCGCGATCACGTCGATTTCGTCGCGGCCGAACAGGCCGCCTTCGCCCGCATGCGGGTTGAGCCCGCTGACGCACAGCCGCGGCGCCGCGATCCCGATGCGGCGGAGCGCGGCGTCAGCGGCGCGGATCGTGCGCGCGACGCGCTCGCGCGTGATCAGGGCCAGCGCCTGCGCGACGCCCACGTGCAGCGTGCAATGGACGATGCGCGTGTCGCCGAAGCACAGCATGAGGAAGACGTTGTGATGGTTCATGCCGGTCCGCGCGCGACGAACGACGGGTAGCCGTCGAACGCGATGCCGGCGGCCGCGATCGAGGTCTGGTTGTGCGGCGCCGCCACCACGGCATCGACCTCGCCGGCGCGCGCCGCCGCGATCGCGCGTGCGGCGCTCGCGAGCGTCGCGCGGCCGCAGGCGGCGTCATTGACACCGAACGCGAGCGTGGCGCTTTCGCCGAACGGCACCGCCAGCAGTTCGATCGCGCCGCCGCTCCAGCGCGCGTCGGCGGCACTCGCGACGACATGGAACGGCGCCGCGATCCGCGCCGCATCCGCATGGCGGCGGATTACGTCCGCATCGCCGACCACCAGCGGCCGGCAGATCGCGCGCACCGTCGGATCGAGCGCGGCCTTGAGGCTCACCTCCGGGCCGATGCCGGCCGGATCTCCGGTCGCGATCGCGATGCGTGGCAGTCGATGATCGGGCATGCCCATTCCGGTCCGATATCCGCGCCGAGACGCCGCGGCGCGCGCGTTTGACCTCGAGACCGCGCCGGCCGTAGCCTCGTGCGACCATCAACGGCGTGACTTAGAGCAAAAGGGAGCGCCCGTGAAGCGACCAACCGCCATTCTCGCGGCCGCGCTCGCCGCAGCTTGTCTTGCCCCCGCGCCAGCGCGCGCCGAGGACTGGCCGTCGCGGCCGGTGCGCATCGTCAATACCTTCGCGGCCGGCGGCGCCGCCGACATCCTGGCGCGCCTCGTCGCCGACGCGCTGTCGAAGGCATTTCATCAGCAGTTCTTCGTCGAGACGCGCGCCGGCGCGGGCGGCGTGATCGGGGTGCAGAGCGTCGTCAACACGCCGCCCGACGGCTACAACTTCGTCATCACCAACGTGTCGCTGCTCTCGCTCGATCCGTCGAGCAAGCCGCGCCTCGGTTTCGATCCCAACCGCGACCTCGTCAACATCGCCTATATCGCGGGCTCGCCGGTCGCGCTGTCGGTCAATGCCGCGAGCGGCATGAAGACGCTCGCCGACTTCGTGGCGCGCGCCAGGTCGGGCACCTTGGCCAGCGCGAAGCCGCCGCTCACGTATTCGTCGTCCGGCATCGGCAGCATGGGCCATCTCGTCGCCGAGCTGTTCGCCCGCAAGGCCGGCCTCACGTTCGAGCTCATTCCCTACAAGGGCGCCTCGCAGGGCCTCGCCGACCTCGTCGGTGGCCACATCGCGTTCTCGTGCCAGGTGA
>CAVPGG010000038.1:0-13345 GCA_963703755.1 uncultured Pseudomonadota bacterium | reverse complement strand
CCGTAGCCTTGGCGACGGCGGGAGCGCGGATGCCGTGTTCACCGCACACGCCTGTGGTATCAATCCGCGATGACACGCAAACTCCTCTTCGCCATCGCTCTCTGTGCCGCCGCAAGCGCTGTCGCGCAGGACCGGTGGACGACCTACGCCAACCCGCGCTTCGGCACCACAATCGACTTTCCGACCGACCTTTTCCCGCAGCGCGATCCGCCGCCCGAGAACGGCGACGGCCAGGCGTTCCGCAGCCGCGACGGCCGCGCGCGCCTCGCGGTGTGGGGTTCGTACAACGCCTCGTCCGATACGCCGGAAAGCTACCTGCAGGGCATCGCCAAGTCGGAGGGTGCGACCTACCGGCGGGTGACGGCGAGCTACTTCGTGGTGTCGGGGCTGCGCGATGGCGACATCTACTACCAGCGCTGCAACTTTGCGGCCAGGCCCGATGACACCATCCATTGCTTCGAGGCGACCTACCCGGCCGCCGACAAGGCCGCGATGGATGCGATCATGCCGCGGCTGAGCCAGTCATTGCGCGCCGGCCGCACCAGCCCGCGGTAGCGCTTGGCGCGGCGCGGTCAACGGCACCCGCGACCTTCTGGACAAGGCGTAAGGCCGGCGTGAGGCTTGCGTTCGGGCGGCGCCCGAATCATGCTTGTTCCTGCCGGCGAACCGGTTTCCACTTCGCCGGGACATGCGCTACGCTTGGCAAAATGAGTACAGGGGAGGCGCGCACGATGATGCGGCGCATCGCTTTGGCAGCTCTCGCGATCGCGGCGAGCCTGCACGTCGCCGGCGGCGCGGCGGCACAGACACAGACACAGACACAAACGCCTGCCCAGACTTGGCCGACCCGCAACGTCCGCTTTATTCTTCCCTACGGACCCGCGAGCGCCAGCGACATGACGGCGCGCCTCTTCGCCGACCGGCTGTCGAAGCTGTGGAACAAGCCCGTGCTGGTGGAGAACCGCCCGGGCGGCGACGGCCTCGTCTCGCTCGATGCCTTCGTCCAGGCGCATGACGACCACGTGCTGTGGTTCGGCCCGGCCGGCGCCTTCAACGTGCTGCCCTACAGCCACGACAAGCTGCCGTTCGACATCAAGCGCGACATCAACCCGATCGTCAGCGTCTCGCAGGTCGTGCTCGCGGTGTCGATGCCCGCCTCGATGCACGTCGACACGCTCGACGGGCTGATCAAGCTCGCCCGCGCCGAGCCCGGCAAGCTCAATGCGGCGGCCGCACAAGGCATCTCGGATTTCCTGCTGTTCGGCTTCGCCAAGCGCACCGGCATCGACATCGTGCGGGTGCCCTATCGCGACATCATGCAGGCGCCGAACGATCTCATCAGCGGGCGCATCCAGGTGCTGGCGACGTCATACGCGGTGGTGCAGCCGCTCGCCAATGCGGGCCGCATCAAGGTGCTGGCGGTCAGCAGCCGCCAGCGCGCGCCGAGCGCACCTGGCATTCCGACCGCGGCCGAGGCCGGCTATCCGGATCTGACCTTCGAGAGCATCGGCGGCGTGTTCGGCCCGCGCGACATGCCGCAGAACCTGCGCGACAAGATCGCCGCCGACTTCCGCAAGGTCGCCGAGGATCCGATCTTCCCCAAACGGCTCGGCGACACCGGGCAGATCATGGCGCTGCTCGGGCCGGCGCAGTTCGCCGCCGCCCTGGAGGCGCAGCGCGGGAAGCTCACCGAGCTCGCGACCATCCTCGGCATCAAGGCCGCGCCGTAGGATCGCGTGCGGCCCGCCGCATGGAGGACTTGACGATGAAAGCCGGGACGGCCCTGCTCGCCGGCGCGCTCGCGCTTGCCGCCGCAACGCCGGCCGCTGCCGACCCGCAGGCGAAGCATCGCGCGCACGCCAAGATGCTGCGGCACGCGGTCAGGCACGCCCACCACCCTGCCCGCCCGGACGCGATCTATGGCCAGCCGTTCTATCTCGGCCCCGCCGGCCCTGGCGTGCCCGGCTACAACTACGGCGGTCCGATGTACTCGACCTGCGACCGCATCAATGCCGACCGCATGCTGGCAGGCACCTGCCGGTGACGGAAGCGCGCTATCGCGCCGCTTCGAGCGCCGCCGCGAAGCTCGCGAGGTCCTGGCGCATCGCATCATCGCTCACGCGCTGCGTCGCTCGCGCCACCATGGCGACGACGTGCGCCCGCGCATCGGGCTCGAGAAAGCCCGCCCATATGTCGCGCGTGTCGCGCATGGCGGCGGTGACACGGCGGGCGCTCACGGGGTTCATGCCGTGCGTGAACGAGACGAGAAAGCCGGCGATCATCCGGGCGGCGCCGGCCTTGGCCTTGGCGATGCCGGCCGCGCGCGCGGGCGTGCGCTGCTCGGGCGTGAGCCCGTCGACGAACAGGGCGAGCGCCACCGTCTGGCGCGCCTCGAGACGGACGGTGAAATCGGTCGCGACGGCGAACGTGTCCCCGTAGTCGGCGATGTTGCGTGCGAGCGCCGTGGCATCGATGCCGGGGCCGGGCGTGCTGCCGAACAGCATGACCATTTGCCGGGCCTTGCTCGCCGCATCGGCCCAGTCGAGCAGCCACGGCAAGTCGCTCACCTTGGGCGGCGGCAGCGCCGCCAGCGCATCGAGATCGAAGATCCGGCGAAAGTAGCCAGCCGCCGGCGCCTTGGCATAGTCGGGCCGCGCGCCCTCAGCCGCGACCTCGTCGAGATAGGCGCGCAGGCCGCGCGCCGCTGCCCGCGCGTCGGCCGCCGCCTGCGGCCCATCGGCGGCAAACGCCGGCGCGACAAGCGCGAAAACGAGCATCAGCGTTGCAACTAACCGCATCGACAGCCTCGATTTGCGATCGCGCAGGCGCGGCCGCCGTTTTCACACCGTCCGACTCCTTTGTCGCCCGCCACGGCGGCGCGGTTCAGATCGTGCCTGCCTTGCGCACCGAAATGCTCTACCCTTACGGTCCATAAGCCGAGGAGAGAGGAACACATGCCCCGCATACCGATCATCGAGCGCGCCGACATGAATGCCGAACAGGCGCGCGTCTACGACGCCGCCAAGCAGACGAGCGGTATCGTCGGCGGGCCGTACTTCGCCTATATCCGGCTGCCGAAGCTGTTCGAGGCCTGCCAGAACCTGCGCGAGTCGCTCGCCGGCGGCCCGCTGTCGGCGCGCGAGACGCAGATCGTCAACCTGGTCGTCGCCCGTCACTGGAGCGCGCGCTATCCGTGGTTCGCCCAGGCGCGCCGCTCGCGCCAGGTCGGCATCGACCAGGCGGTGATCGACGCCATCAATGCGCGCGGGACGCCGAAGCTCGACGATGCGCGCGAGCGGACCTGCTTTGCGGTGGCGCGCGAGCTGCTCGCCGAGAAGCACCTGGGCGACGCGAGCTATGCGGCCGCCGAGAAGACCATGGGCGTGGAAAGCCTGGTGGCGCTTGTCGCCGCGACCGGCAGCTTCTCGATGACCTGCATGACGGCGAACTCGTTCGGCGTCGAGCCGCCGGCCGACAACCCGACGCCGCTGATGCAATAGCGCATGCTGCGCGGTCGCAGCCCGCTTGCGCGGGCGGCGGCGGACATGCTCCAACAGCCCCGTCAGGAGGACGATTGCATGTGAGGTGAGCACTGAGACCACGCTCCCTCTCCCCGCACGCGGGGAGAGGGTTGGGGTGAGGGGGCGCCTCGACAAACTCCGCACTCGCGGAAGCGCCCCCTCATCCCGACCTTCTCCCCGCACGCGGGGAGAAGGAGCGCAGTCGCCGTGCTCACCTCACATGCGATTGCTCTGCCTCGTCAGGGAGGACGTCATGGATCGCAAGAGTTCGGGTCGCAAGATCGTCATCGTGGGCGCCGGCGCGGTCGGCGGATATGCGGGCGCGCACATGGTGCAGGCCGGCGAGGACGTGACCTTCATCGATCCGTGGCCCGCGCATGTGGAGCACATGCGGGCGCACGGCCTGCGCGTCACCCACGCGATGAAGGAGCCGGAGTTCACCGTCAAGGTGCGCGCGCTGCACGTCACCGACGCCCAGCAGCTTGCCAAGGAGGCGCCGGTCGACATCGCCTTCGTGTGCATGAAGTCCTACGACACGGCCTGGGCGACCATGCTGATCCGGCAGTACCTCGCGCCCGACGGCTACGTCGTGTCGCTGCAGAATTGCATGAACGAGGAGACGATCGCCGGCATCGTCGGCTGGGGCAAGACGCTCGGCTGCATCGCGTCGAGCATCACGGTCAACCTGCCGGAGCCGGGCCTCGTGCATCGCGGCGCCGCCAAGCACGGCGCCGCGCACACGGTGTTTCGCGCCGGCGAGCCGCACGGCCGCATCACCAAGCGCGCCGAGGAGGTCTGCCGGCTGGTTGCCTATGCGGACAGCGCCAAGGTCACCAACAACCTGTGGGGCGAGCGCTGGTCGAAGCTCGTCGCCAACGCGATGCAGAACGGCATCTCGGCGAGCACCGGCCTCGGCGGCGGCGACATGCTCAAGAACGACGCGATCCGCCGCTTCTCGACCCGGGTGGGCAGCGAGGCGATCCGCGTCGGCCAGGCGCTCGGCTTCCAGCTCGAGGAAATTCTGCACCTCGAGCCGGAGACGATCGCGCGCGCCGGCGAAGGCGATGCGGCGGCGGCGCAAAAATGCGACGAGCAGCGCTTCAAGGATTTCGGGCCGCACCGCCGCGGGCCAGCGCCCCTCCATGGGCCAGGACATGCAGAAGGGCCGGCGCACCGAGATCGAGTTCCTCAACGGCCTGGTGGTGCGCGAGGGCGAAAAGCTCGGCCTGCCCTGCCGTGCCAATGCGGTGCTCACCGACCTGGTGAAGCGGGTGGAGCGCGGCGAGCTCAAGGCCGATCCGAAGCACATCGAGGAGCTGCGGCTGAATTGACGGCGATGCGGCATCGGAGCGAACGCAGGGCGGGCAAAGGCGCAATCCTCGGCATTTCCGCGTGGGCAAAATCGCGTGCGCGCCGTGCCCACGCGTTCACCGCACGTCAGGCGATTTTGCCCACCCTACGCGCGCTTTCCATCTTGCTGGTCGGCCTTTGCTTCCTCGCCCACGCCGCCTCGGCGCAGACCGCGACGATCAGCGGCGTGCGCGTCACGTGGTACGGCACGTTCACGGTCGGCAAGTCGAAGCGCGAGCGCCAGCCGGACAATGCGCTGAGCGTGCAGGGCTCGAAGGTGAAGCCGCCGATGGTCAACAGCGAGCAGGTGGCGTTCGCGCCCGACGCGATGTTCGGCTTCGGCTACGAGCTCAAGGGCGAGCCGGTGGATGCCCGCATCAAGCTGCGCTACGTCATCAAGATCCCGGCGCCCGGCGCCGTCGACAAAGCGAGCGGGAAGACGAAGCTCACCGACGCGGGCGACCTGCCGAACCTGCGGCTCGGCCGCGGCGACCTGTTCATCGGCGAGTCGCTTGCCGACTTCAAGGACCCGCCGGCCGGCACCTGGACGATCCAGTTGTGGTACGGCGAGCGCATGCTGACGGAGAAGAGCTTCGTCCTGGCGAAGTGAGCGACGGCCACGTCACTCTTCCGAAGTTCCCCGGCGAATTGCGTCGAGACGCAGCTGCGCGCATGAACCGGGCGCGGCCGTGGCGCGACTAATGATCCAGTCCCCTCGAGCAAGGCTGGAGCACCGATGCGCTTCACGTCGACATCGATCATTGCCTGCGCATTCCTCGCCATCGCGGCGCCGGCGTTCGGCGCCAGCGACCAGGCGCATGACGATTGCGATTCCGACGACGCGGACCGCAACATCGCGGGCTGCACGCTCATCGTCCAGGATCCGTCCGAAGGGGCGCATATGCACTCGATCGCCCTCGTCGGGCGCGCGCTCGCTTACCTGAGCAAGGGCGATCGCGACCGCGCCGAGGCCGATTTTACCTACGCGATCGAGCTCGACCCCAACAATGCGCTCGCCTTCAACGACCGCGGCACGCTGTGGCGCGAGCGCGGCGATGTCGACCGCGCCATCGCCGACTTCACCCGTGCGATCGCGATCGAGGCGCTGCCGCACTCCGACCTGCCCGGCTCCGGGCACGTCAACATCCATGCCAACCGCGCCCTCGCGTATCAGGTCAAGGGCGACTTCGGCCGCGCGATCGCGGATTTCGACGAGCCGTCAAGCTCGACCCGGCGGATGTCGACCTGCGCGAGCAGCGCGCCCGCGCCCTCATCGTCAACGGCCAGGACGAGCGCGCCCTGCCCGATCTCGATGCGATCATCCGCCTCGACCCGGCGCGCGCCTTCGCCCGCTTCGCGCGCGGCACCATCCGCTATGAGCGCTACGCGCGCACGAGCCCGTGGATCGAGGCGAGCGATCTCGACGGTGCGATCGCCGACCTCGGCGAGGCGATCCTGCTCAGCCCGCAGAGCGCCGACATCTACTACACGCGCGGGCTTGCCTTCGTGATGGACGGCAAGCGCGACCGCGCCGCCGCCGATTTCGCCAAGGCGGCGCAGCTCGCCCCGGACGACCAGAAGATCGCCGCGATGCATAAGCGCTTCATGCCGCAAGCCACCGGAGGAAACTTCAGCGCCGGACGGTGAGTCCCGCCTTCCGTGTGGCTCCGAATGCCTTTCTAGGATCGCCAGGAATAATACTACTTATACGTGAGATATAGAATTAAATACAACCGTTTTCGGAATCGCGCGGAACAAACCCAATCCGGCCGATCTCTGAGGTAACTTGCCTTTGCCCGGTCGTGCGGTTCGGCTTTTGCCGGACGCTCAAACTTCCACCGCGATTGTAAAAAAACTTCGGAGGAAAATACAATCGATCTGCAATGCAGAAACGAGCCGAAATTCAGCGTAACCAATTGGGGTCGCTTGCCGAAAGTCAAAAAGGCTGAAAGCAATGGGAAGCAATGGAAGAGCAATGAAAATGCAATGAGAAAAACAATGGGACCGCCGCCGTTTGCAATCCAAAGAAGGTATGCGCGACCATCGCGGTGGCCGCCGCGGTCCATCACCTGATCCTCGATCGCATGTGAGGGGCGCGAAAAAGCCCGGCCACCGTCTCGGTGCCGGGCGCAATTCAACGCATCCCATTTCGCCAGTACGGCAATTGAAGCCGGGACGCAAGAACAAAGTGCAGAACAGATCAATCTTCGCTCAACCACCGGCCG
The DNA here is from genome assembly GCA_963703755.1 of uncultured Pseudomonadota bacterium. GTDB lineage: Bacteria > Pseudomonadota > Alphaproteobacteria > Rhizobiales > Xanthobacteraceae > JAVDCA01. The sequence goes on along the minus strand of CAVPGG010000038.1, from coordinate 6,249 downwards.
GCTCGACCATCATGCTCATGTGCACGCGGTGAAATCCGCTCTGCCGTCATTTCCTCACGGTCGATCGCGTAGCCGAGGCGCCGATAGAGCGCGATGTTCGCCTCCATCAGCCGGTTGGTATAGAGCCGCACGCGCTTGCGGCCGAGCGCGCGGGCGACCGCGACGGCGCGCGCCATGAGGGCGCGACCGTGCCCGCGGCCCGCCTCGGCGGGCGCGACCGCGACGTTCTCGATCAGCAGGCAATCCGGCTCGCAGACAAGCTCGATCAGGGCGACGAGGCGATCGTCGGCGAACATGAGATCGATCATGTGGTCGCGCACCGCGCGATCATAGTCCGCCGTCATCGGCGCCGGCTCGCGCCCGATCACCGCCACCCACTTGGCATAGGCGGCGTGCACCAGCGCGTGGATCGCGGAGACGTCGTCAGGCGTGGCGCGACGCAAGTCTAGGGACATGGAGCAGCCCATCCTACGATTTCATCCGCCAGGCGCCGAGCGCGGGAACCGGCAATCCGTAAGCCTCCTGTCTAAGCCAGCTAGCGTCGCGGCGGCATCGGCACGATCATGGATACTTTTTTGCGGTATTCGACGTAATCGGTCCCGTGCAGCGACACGAGATCGCGCTCCTCGAGGAATATGCCAATCATGATGTAGCCAGTCGTAGCCATGGCGAACAAGAGATGACCGGCCGTCATCACCGGCGTCGCCCAGAACGCGAGCAGGAACCCGAAGTAGATCGGATGGCGCACGAATTTGTAGAACAACGGCGTGCGGAAGCGGGGCGCCTCGGCGGCGGTTCCCTGCCAATGCGCGTAGACCTGCTGCAATCCGAACAGATCGAAATGGTTGATCAGGAACGTGCTCAGCAGCACGACCGCCCAGCCGATCCAGAAAACCGCCGTCAAGAGCCCGGCCCCGACTGGATTCCCCACCGACCAAATAATGCCCGTGAGTGGGCGCCACTGCCAGTAGAGCAGGATCAGGACGAGGCTCGACAGCAGCACATAGGTGCTGCGTTCCACCGCATCCGGAATAGAGCGCGTCAGCCATCGCTTGAAGGCTTGCCGTGCCATCCCGCTGTGCTGAACGGCAAAGAGTCCGAGCAGAACAAGGTCGACAAGGAGCGCCTCCGGGGTCGATGCTCCGGCGCCGCTGTCGATCGATTTTGGAACCACGATGTTGCCGACGAAGCCGATCGCGTACAGGAACGTCAACAAGAACACGATGTAGCAAAGCCCGCCGTACATCAATGCAGCGACCTTACTCATGACATCCTCCCGGGTTTTTCTAACGGACGTCTCTCCATCTTAAGTCCTTGGCGCCCTCTTGCATCGCAATCTCTTGCATCGCAATCTCTTGCATCGCAATGGCGACGGTCACGCCTGAGAGGAAAGTAAGCGCGGCAATCGATACGATCGCCCGCGAAAATCCGAAGTGGTCGGCGATGATTCCGCGACGCCGTTGACAAGCGTATCAAGGTCATTCAATTGTTCTATTGAATGAGATAACAAGAGCTGAGCAATGTCAAGCGAGAGCCCCAAGCTGGCGTTGTTTGCCCAGTTCGCCGCGGTGGCCAAAGCGGCGGCTCATTCCCATCGCCTGGAGCTCTTGGAGCAGGTCGCCCAAGGCGAGCGCAGCGTCGAAATCCTGGCCGAACGAATCCGGATTTCCGTCGCCAACGCTTCTCAGCATCTGCAGCACATGCGCCGCGCCGGGCTGATCGCCGCGCGGCGGGATGGCAAGTTCGTGTTCTACCGGCTGGCGGACAATTCCGTGCTTGATCTTCTCGCAGCGATCCGGCGCGTCGCGGAGCGCCAGTCGGCGGAAGTCGGGCGCGTGGTCCGAAGTTACTTCAAGAACCGTGACGGGATGGAAGCCGTGTCGCGTGTGGACCTGATAGACCGGCTCAAGGCGGGTCTCGTGACCGTGCTCGATGTCAGGCCCGAAGACGAGTTTGCCTTGGGCCATGTGCCGGGCGCCTTGAACATCCCTCTCAAAGAGCTCAGGAAACGGTTGGCGGACCACGACCCCGATCAGGAGATCGTCGCGTATTGTCGTGGCCCTTACTGCGTGCTGTCCTATGAAGCCGTGGCAATGCTTCGAGCGCGCGGATTTAAAGCGCGTCGCTTGGAAGACGGGCTGCCCGAATGGCGCGCTGCCCGGTTGCCGGTGGAAACGGGATTGCGGCGATAATCGAATAATCAGGCATACGTGCCGGAGGATTGATTCAACACTTCGGTACGATCAAAGCGCTGATTTCGGCCGGATCGGCAAAGATCACGTCGGCGCGATCGCCCGCCATGCCGGCACCAACGAGTGCAGGCGCGCCTTTCTGTGGCCCATCTTGGCCCGAGTCGGTCTTGAAGCGCAGATTGCGTTCCCAAAAGGCGTGCGTCTTGCCATCGGCCGTCGTCACCCGATAGGTGTCGCGGCAGTAGCGGATCGTCTGCACGCGGTCTTCGGCATCGAGCTGTTTGAAATTGGGCACTCCTCCGCCCATCATGCCGCCGCGCGGGGGGTCATTCAGGTTCGGGCCTTAAATCAACAAGCAGCCGAATGATTTGGTCCTTGCGCTCGATCGCGCCATGTTTTACGAGGGCGGCGAGCGCCCGATAATATGCCTCGTGAGTCAAACCTAGCTCGTCTGCGATTTCCATCAAGGGGCGATCGAGCACGACGACGTCGCTCGTGCCCCCTTGCGGCAGTGACAGTCGCAAGTGTTCGAGGGCGCGTTCCTCGGCGGAAAGGATGTTGCGTAACTCGCGCATGGTGCGCGCATGGTGAAGCTGGCGTGCCACACGTTCCAGCAGGGCAAGCATGATTGTCGGCGAGCGCTTGATCGCTGCCAGCACATCGGCCTTGGCGCACATGCGCACCCGCGTCGCCTCGGCGGCGATCGCGTCGCATTGATAGAATTCCGAGAACAGCGCGCCCTCGGCAAACATCTCGCCCGCGCGCCCTGTGTGGATCGCGACCTGCGCTCCGGTGGCAAGGAGACGGATCATGCGCAAGCGCCCGCGCGCGATCAGAAATATCGCTGACGCGCGATCGCCTTGACGAAACAGCGCTTCGCCCTGCGCCAGCACTCGTTCGGAGCCACGCCCAAACAGTTCGTCCAGGCTGTGGTGGTCGCGATCGGCCATCATCCCTTCGGCAAGCTGAGCACCATGCCGCCTTGCCCGAGGTCGAGGCCCTGCACATGGCCTGACGTATCATTCTCGGGGGTTTGGAAGTGGGTGTGAATATTCGTTCCCATTGGCGTGAATATACCCCGATGTTGGTTTGACCAGAAGCCGACCAGGGTTGCCTGCCTCGCGTGCAGCTCGAAGGGAATTTGAATTTTCTGATGGGCCGCCATGCCAGGCGGCGTGTCTGGCTTCGCATCGACGACGTGAAAATCGATCAGCGCCGGCCGGCCTCGCACGACGAACGGGAACGCCTGCGTCAACCCGGCTGCCTTGCCAGCCTGCTCTATGAAGCCCTCCAGGTCCGCGAAGCTTCGGACCTGCGCGGGCACCGCGACATCCTGCCAAAGAGGGACTTCGGCCCACACGAAGAAGGGCACACCCGCCTCAAAGGACTCTTCGACATGCACGCGCTCGTCGGCGCCGACCCGGGCCAGCGCAGGCCGGCTGTCGGCGATCGTCACCTCTCCGCTCAGGCCTTCGATCGGGCCGATGCCGTAAAGGTGAGCCCGTCCCTTGAGGGTCCGCAGATCGAGAATCGATCCGCGGTGTCCCATCATGATCGTTTCGCGCTGGCCGCCGATGAACCAGAGGCCGTAGCCCGGCCCCTCGATCACGGTCGGGGCCGCCGCAGTAGCGGCGAGGACGCGGGGCATTGTTGCAAGGGCAAGCGCGGCGCAAACAGAGCAGCCGGCCGTCAGACCGGGATGGAGCAGATGGCGTCGGGTCAGCATGGGGATCTCCTTGGTTGCCCAAACGCTATGTCGCCGACACGGCCCCTCCTATGATCCGGATCATGCCGCCGCATTGGAGGTGACAATTCAGCACTTCTGTAAGCCCTCCTGTCCAAGCCGGCTAGCGTCGCGGCGGCAGCGGCACGATCATGGATAAATGGGATTTGCAGCGGTCATCGAACAACCAGGCACACGTGCCGGAAGATTGATTCAACACTTCGGTACGATCAAAGCGCTGATTTCGGCCGGATCGGCAAAGATCACGTCGGCGCGATCGCCCGCCATGCCGGCACCAACGAGTGCGGGCGCGCCTTTCTGTGGCCCATCTTGGCTCGAGTTCGGTCTTGAAGCGCAGATTGCGTTCCCAAAAAGCGCGAGTCTTGCCATCGGCCGTTGTCACCCGATAGGTGTCGCGGCAGTAGCGGATCGTCTGCACGCGGTCTTCGGCATCGAGCTGTTTGAGATTGGGCACTCCTCCGCCCATCATGCCGCCGCGCGGTTGCTGTGCCGCTTGTGCGGACCCCGGCTGCGTCGCCTGCTTGAGATAGGCAAGCAGATCGGCGCGGGTGCCGGCGTCCGTTATGCCGCGAAACGGCATTTCGTTGCCGGGGATCAGGTGCTGCGGATCGGTGAGCCAGGCATCGAGCGTCGTATCGTTCCACACGATATTCGCCGCCTTCAGGGCGGGCGAGTAACGCTCGAAGCTTGCCAGGCCTCCGGCCTTGCGGCTCCAGAGTCCGGCAAGGCTTGGTCCCGTCATATTGCGGTCGGGCGCGAGCGCATGACAGGCCGCGCACGCGCCGAACGCTCGCGCCCCGCGCGCGGCGTTGCCTTCACCATGCGCAGGCAGGACCAAAGCGAGAGCAACCGGAAGAGCCGCTGCAAAAGCGCCGCGCATGACGGTGCTCCTTTCGTCCAGAAAACAGATATGTGGCTCAGGCGAGCTTGCGGCGTTTGATCCGCAAGCTGTTGCCGACTACCGTCACGCTGGAGAGCGCCATCGCACCGGCCGCGATCATGGGATTGAGAAGCCCAAGCGCTGCCAGCGGAATGGCGGCGATGTTGTAGAAGAACGCCCAGAACATGTTCTGGCGGATGGCCTTGAAAGTGAGGCGCGACAGATTGAGCGCCTCGATCACCTTGAGGGGGTGGCCCTTCACCAGCACGATGTTGCCGGCCTCGATCGCGATGTCGGTGCCGGTGCCGATCGCGATGCCGAGATCGGCTTGCGCAAGCGCCGGGGCGTCATTGATGCCGTCGCCGACAAAGGCGACGCGCCGTCCGCCCTTTTGCAGAAGCCGCACCTCGGCGACCTTGTCCTGCGGCAGCACCTCGGCAATCACTTTCTGCACGCCGGTCTGCGCCGCGATGGCCCGCGCGGCCTTCGCATTGTCGCCGGTAATCATCACGGTCTGCATGCCCTGCGCGTGCAGGCGGTCGATGGCGGCTTTCGCATCCTCTTTCAGCGTATCGGCAATCGCGACGAGGCCGATCAGCTCGCCGTCGCGGGCGACGCCGACAACGGTTTGCGCCTGGTCCTCATGCGCCTCGATGGTCCGGACTTGTGCATCGACCGCAACGCCCTCGCCGCGCAAGAAGCGCGCATTGCCGACCACGACCGTAGCGTTGCCGATTTTGGCGCTGACGCCCTTGCCGGCGTGGTTGGCGAAGTCATGGACATCGGCAAGGTCAACATTCTTCGCCCCTGCCGCCGTCACCACGGCTTGCGCGAGCGGATGTTCGGAAAGACGCTCGACGCTGGCCGCGAGACGAAGAACGGTATCCCCACCCGTCTGTGTACAGGGGATCACCTCCACCACGCGCGGGCGGCCCTCGGTGAGCGTGCCGGTCTTGTCGAACATCACGACGTCGATGTGGCGGCCGCGCTCGAGCGCCTCGCCGTTCTTGATCAGAATGCCACGCCGCGCGCCGAGGCCGGTGCCGACCATTATCGCGGTCGGCGTCGCGAGGCCGAGCGAACATGGGCAAGCAATCACCAGCACCGCGACGGCCGGGACGATGCTCTGGGTCAGGTCTCCCGTCAGCCAATACCAGACAAGCGCGGTGAGCGCGGCAAGGCCGAGGACGATCGGGACGAACACCGCCGACACCCGGTCGGCGAGTTTCTGGATCGGCGCTTTGTGCCCTTGGGCATCGGCGACCATCTTCACGATCTGCGCGAGCGTCGTGTCCGCGCCCACTTTGGTCGCCACCATGCGAAACGCGCCCGTAAGATTGACGGTGGCACCAAACACCGCATCGCCCACGGATTTCGTGACGGGCATGCTTTCGCCGGTCAGCATTGCTTCATCGACGCTGGAGCGGCCGCTC
>CAVPGG010000037.1:0-22128 GCA_963703755.1 uncultured Pseudomonadota bacterium | reverse complement strand
AGATACAACCCGCTGCGCCGCAAGGGCAAGTGGAACTTCTACGTGGCATCCGACCGCTACGGCTTCGTCGAGATCGGCCACCTCACGATCTGCCACGCCGTGCTCGACTTCCTGTGCGGATTGCCGGCACCCAGCCGTCCGCAATGATCGCATCCGAGCCATGCGCGCCCTCGTGACCGGCGGCGCCGGCTTTATCGGCAGTCATCTGTGCGACCGCCTGCGCCAGCAAGGCGATGAGGTGTGGTGCGTCGACAACCTGCATCTCGGCCGCCGCCGCAACATCGCGCATCTGGAAAAGTCCAACGGCTTCCATTTCCTCGAGCAGGACGTGAATGCGCGCGACGAGCTCAGTGCCCTGTTCGCCGACGTGAAGTTCGACGCCGTCTTCCACCTCGCCGCCAATTCGGACATCGCGGCCGGCAACGCCGACACCGAGCTCGACTTCCGCCTCAACGAGCTGACGACGACCGCGGTGCTCGAAGCCATGCGCCGGCACGGCGCGCGACGCCTCTTCTTCGCCAGCACCTCGGCGATCTTCGGCGAAGTGGATGCCGCGCTCAACGAAGACCACGGTCCGCTTGTGCCGATCTCGTTCTACGGCGCGAGCAAGCTCGCGGCGGAGGCGTACGTGTCGACCTACGCGCATCGCTTCGATCTGCGCGCCGTGGTGCTGCGCTTTCCCAACGTGGTCGGCGAGCGCGCGACCCACGGCGTAATTTATGATTTTATGCGCAAGCTGGAGAAGAACCCGCGCGAGCTCGAAGTACTCGGCGACGGACACCAGACCAAACCCTATCTCTACGTCGCCGATCTCGTAGACGCGATCCTGCTCGCCTGGGAGAAATCCTCAGGGCCCCTCTCGGTCTATCATGCGGCCGGCATCGGCGAGACCTCCGTGCGTGAGATTGCCGAGATCGTGTGCGCGGCCGCGGGCCGGCCCGATACGCATATCCGCTACACCGGCGGCGACCGCGGCTGGCCCGGCGACGTCCCGCGCTTCCGTTACGACATCTCGCGCCTGCAGGCGCTCGGCTGGCAGCCGCGGCGGCACTCGACCGACGCCGTGCGCCACGCCGTCGAGCGCATCCGGGCGAACGGGTTCTGACCCTCATGCATGCCGTCATCATCGCGGGCGGCCTCGGGATGCGCGCCCGCACGATGACGGGCGTCTATTTCCCCAAGGCGCTGCTGCCGATCGCCGACGTGCCGATCATCTTCCGCCAGATGCGCGTGCTGCGGCGAGAGGGGGTGACGCACCTGTCGGTGCTGGCCGGCTGGCTCGGCGAGCAGCTCGAAGCCACCGTGATGGTCGAGGCGGAAGCGCTTGGCCTTGCGGTCGACGTTCCTGATCGAGAAGGAGCAGCTCGGCACCGCCGGCTGCCTCGCGACGCTGCCTGCGCCCAACCAAGATACGCTGCTCGTCTACGGCGACATGCTGTTCGACATCGCGCTCGCGCCGCTGTTCGAGACGCATCGCCGGCGGCAGGCGCTCATCACCATCGTGGCGCATCCCAACGATCACCCACGCACGTCCGATCTCATTCGCGAGCGCGACGGCCTGGTCACCGCGCTGCTGCCGCGCGACCAGGCGCGTGCCCGCGACGAACGCAACCTCGTGCCCGCCGGCCTCTATGTCGCCTCGCCTGATTTCTTCACCCGCATTCCGGCCGGCCAGAAGCTCGACATGATCCACGACGTGCTGCCGCGCCTCGTCTCGGCGGGCGAACGGGTCGCCGCCTACAACACGTCGGAATATCTGCGCGACATCGGCACGCCGGAGCGCTACGCCGTCGCCCGGGATGATCTGCTGAGCGGGACGGTCGAGAAGCTCCACCTCGCCAACAAGCGGCCGGCGATCTTCTTCAACGTCGACGGCGTGCTCAACGAGGAACCGGGCACCCAGGGCGCGCTCAAGCCGGACGACGTGGTGCTCGTGCCGGGTGCCGGTGCTGCGGTGGCGGAAGCGCGCAAGGCCGGCTTCCTCGCGGTCGCGATCACCAACCGCCCGCAGGTCGCGCGCGGCGCCATCACGTTCGACGACCTCGACGGCATCCTCGAACGTCTGGAAGCCCTGCTCGCCGAGGAGCGCGGCGTGCTCGACCGCATCTACGTGTGCCCGCATCATCCGGACAGCGGCTTTCCGGGCGAGGTCGCGGCGCTCAAGATCAAATGCGAGTGCCGCAAGCCCGGCGCCCTGCTGTTTCGCCGCGCCATGGAGGAATTGCCGATCGAGCGCGCCCGCTCGATGGCGATCGGCGACAGCCTGCGCGACATCGGCGCCGCCCGCGCCGCCGGCGTGTGGGCCTACGGCGTGCGCACCGGCTATGGCTGCCGGGATGTCGCGCGCTACCCGGGCGGCGCCGCGGCGGCGCCCGTGCCCGACTTCATGTTCGACGACGTGCACGATGCGGTCGGCTTTGCGGTGTCATATCGCTCGCTCGCGGAGCCGATCATCGCGGCGATCCGGGCGCGCCAGGCCGAAGGCCCGGTCGTCGTCGGCATCTGCGGCCGTTCGCGCGCGGGCAAGAGCGTCATCGCGCACGCGCTTGCCCGGACGCTCGCTGAGGACCGCGAGACCGCGCTGCACGTGCGGCTCGACGATTGGATCATGCCCGCCGCCGAGCGCGGGCCGGGCGACACCGCCGAGATCCGCAACGGGGCCGACCGGCTGCCGGGTATGGTTGCCGCGCTCCGCCGTGGCGAAGCCGTCACGGCGCCCGGCTACGACGCGGCGACGCGGGTCGCCGGCCCGCCCGTCACCTACGATCCGGCCGGCCATGTCATCATCGTGCTCGACGGCGTGTTCGCGGCGCACGCCTCGGTGCTCGACCAGCTCGACCTGACGATCTTCGTCGAAAGCCCGCAGGACGATCTGCGCCGCCGTTTCGCGACGCTCTATCGCTGGAAGGGGCTCGACGATGCCGCTATGGAGGAGCTGTGGCGGGCGCGAATCGTCGAGGAATGGGCGGCCGTCGACGCGCAGCGCGAGCACTGCAACATGATCCTCAGCATCCCGGCGAGTGGACCATGATTGTCCCGAAGATCGTCTCAAAAATTGTCGCAATGATCGTCTCATGATCGTCTCTTGCGCACCCTTCCGCGTGAGCTTCGCGGGCGGCGGCTCGGACGTGGCGCAGTTCTACCGCCGCAAGCGCGGCGCCGTGCTCTCGTGCGCGATCGCGAAGTATGCGTTCGTGGTGGTGCATCCCTATTTCAACGCCGCCAAGTATCACCTCAAATACGCCCGCACCGAGCTGGTCGACCGCATCGACCAGATCGAGCATCCGCTGCTGCGCGAGGCGCTACGCATGATGAAGATCGAGCCCGGCGTCGAGGTCGTGTCGATCGCCGACGTGCCGTCCGGCACCGGGCTCGGCTCGTCGAGCTCGTTCTCGGTCGCGCTGCTCAACGCGCTCTACGCCCACCAGCGCGTCTTCGCTCCCAAGGAGCAGCTCGCGCGCGAGGCCTGCATGCTGGAGATCGAACGGCTCGGCGAGCCGATCGGCAAACAGGACCAGTATGCGGCCGCCTTCGGCGGCGTGAACTTCATCGAGTTCGAGCCGCATGGCGGCGTCACGGTGCAGCCGCTGGCGCTGCCGACCGACCTGCTCGCCGAGCTCGAAGGCAACCTGCTCCTGTTCTTCACCGGCAGCCAGCGCGATGCCAAGAGCGTACTCGCGCACCAGAACAAGGCGGTCGGCGAGGACGCCGGCACGTTCGGGCGCATCGAGCGCATGGTCGAGCTCGCCTACGAGATGCGTGACCTGCTGATCGCCGGCGATCTCGCCGCCTTCGGCCGCGCCCTCGACCGCGGCTGGCAGATGAAGCGCGCCGTCTCCAACAAGATCAGCAATGCGGCGATCGACCAGCTCTACGAGCGCGCACGCGCGGCCGGCGCGCTCGGCGGCAAGATCGCGGGCGCCGGCGGCGGCGGATTTCTGCTGCTCTACTGCCCCAAGCCCGCGCAGGCGCGCGTGCGCGAGGCGCTCGGCGACCTGCAGTCGCTCGACTTCCGGCTCGATTGGGGCGGCGCGCGCATCGCGTTCGCGCAATGAGGATCGACCGATGCCGCAGCGCCTCGTGGTGACCGGTGCATCGGGCTACATCGGGGCACGGCTGGTCGAGCGCGCGCTGCGGCGCGGCGTCGAGGTCGTGACGCTCGGTTCGCGGCCGGCCGGAACGAACATCACGGCGATCCCATGGCGACTCGGCGAGGCGCCGCGGCTGACCGCCTTCGTGGGCGCGACCTGCGTGGTGCACCTCGCCCATGACTGGGCGAGCGACCGCCGCAACGGCACGGGCCTCGGCAATGTCAACCTGGCGGGCGCCGAGTTGCTGGCACGCACCGCGCGCGAGGCCGGCGTGTCGCGCGTCGTGTTCGCTTCCACCAACTCGGCGCGACCCGAGGCGCTCAATGCCTATGGCCAGATCAAGTTCGCAACAGAAGAGCGGCTCAGAGCGCTGCCGCGCAGCGAGGGCCGCATTTTTTTCGCCCGCATCGGTCTCGTCTATGGCGGTCCAGAGCGGGCGCAGTACGGCCTCATGTGTCGGCTCGCGACGTTGCCGATCCTGCCGATGATCGGGCTCGATCGCGAGGTGCAGCCGATCCATCTCGACGAGGTGTGCGACGGCCTGCTGGCGCTCGCCCTCGATCCGCCCGCCGGGCGGCCGACCGTGGTGCTTGCCGGCCCCACGCCGGTGACGTTCGGCAACTGGCTGCGCACGCTGCGCCGCGCGCGTCACGGGCGCCGCCTTTTGCTCATTCCGGTGCCGATCGCGTTCGCGCTCAAGGCCTGCGACTGGAGCAAGGCGCTCCCGCTTGTGCCGACCGTCGACCGCGAGCGCGTGCTCGGCCTCGCCGGCGCCGCGCCGATGCCGAGCGCGGCCGATCTCGCGGCGCTCCACCTGTCGCTGCGCGATCCCGCCCGCGCGCTGATGGACTCGCGCCCGGCGCGCCGCCGCCTGCTCGCCGAGTCTGCCGCCCTGCTGCGTTACGTGACCGGCACCCGCGTGCGCTCGCCCGGCGCGGTCATCCGCCTTGCGCGCGCGCTGCGCCGCGATCCGGCACTCACGCGTGCCCTGCCCTGGCTCGCCGTGCGCCGGCCCGCGCTCCTTCGCCTGCTCGAGCCGGTCCGCTTCGGCATGCACCATGCGCTGTCGCGCCGCCTGCATCTCGCCGCCATGGTGGCCGAGACGCTTCCGGCGCGGCCGCAGTCGCGCGCGCCATGGTGGCTCACCATCCTGGTGCAGGGTGCGCTCGAAACCGTCGCACTGCCGTTCCGCCTCGTCCTCGGCAGCCTTGCCGCATGAGCGACACAAGCGCCGATTTCATCGTCATCGGCAGCGGCCCGGCCGGCGTATCGGCCGCATTCCCGCTGGTCGAAGCGGGCCGCCGCGTGCTGATGATCGACGGCGCCGACGATGGCGCCGTGCCGGCGGAAACGCCGTGGCGGCGCATGCTGGGCGACGATCTCGAATTGCTGCAGCCCGACGACGGCCTGTCGCCGAAGTGGCGCACGCCCGAGGCGCGGCGCACCATCGGCGCGTTCAAGCGGCAGGGCGGCTTCGACGAATACGATTTCCTCGCCGTCGGCGCGCTCGCGCGCGGCGGCCTGGCGCGCATCTGGGGCGCTTTCGTCAGCGAGTTCGACGATGACGACCTGCACGGCTGGCCGATCACGGCCGAGGAGTTGCGGCCGTCCTACGCGGCCGTCGTCGACCGCATCGGCGTCAGCGGCGCGCCCGACGACGACATTGCGCCGTTCTACGGCCGCTCGGGCGCGTTGCTCGCGCCGCCGCCCCTTGGCCCGACCGCGGCAATGATCCTCGCGCGCTACCACGCCGGACGGCCCGATCCGAATTTCGCCCTGGGGCTTGCCCGCAACGCCCTGATCACCGCCGATCGCGGCGCCCGCGCCGCCTGCGACCTGCGGCTCGCCTGTCTGTGGGGCTGCGAGCGTGGCGCCATCTACGATGCGCGCCAGGACGTGGGGCTGCTGCGGCAGCACGCGAATTTCGAGCTGCGCGATCGCACCACGGCGCTGCGACTTGTCCGACACGACGGCGGCTGGGAGGTCGTGACGAGCGGCAACCATCTCCTGCGCGCCCCCCGTCTCATCGTCGCGGCCGGCACGCTCGGCTCGCTGCGCCTCGTCGCACCGCTGATCGATCCGGCGCCGGCCGCCCTGCCGCTGCTCAACAGCCCCGTTATGGTGATGCCGCTGCTAGTGCCGCGGCGACTTGGCGGCGCGCTGCCAACGCAAGGTCATTCGCTCGCCCAGCTCGGCTTCCGGCTCACGTGCTCGCCGGCGCCCCGCGACCAGGTGAGCGGCGCCGTCTACGAGGTCGTCGGCTTGCCGCCATCCTCCTTCGCGGCGCGCATGCCGTTCGGCCGCCGCGCCGCCACCGAGATCTTCCGCGCGCTTGCGCCCGCGCTTGCGGTCGCAACGATCTATTTTCCCGGCCGCTACAGCGCGAACAAGGTCGCGCTGCAGGACGCTCCCGGCGGCCCGCGCATCCACATTCACGGCGGCGTCGCCGACGGCTTCGGCATGGTGGCGCGAACCGTACATCGGCGGCTGGCGAAGATTTGGCGCAGGCTTGGCGCCTTTCCGCTGCTCGGCGCCGCGCTCGCGACTGCCGGCACAGACGCCCACCTCGGGGGGGTCTTTCCCATGGGCGCCGCACAGCCGCACGGCACCAGCCGCTTCGGCGAGCTCAATGCCGCGCCCGGCCTGCATGTGGTCGACGGCGCGGTGCTGCCCGGCATCCCGTCGAAATTCACCACCCTCACCGTCATGGCCAATGCCGACCGCATCGGCCGCCATCTCGCGGGGCTGGCGGATGGCTGACGCATCGCCGCGCCTGCTCTATGTCGTGACCGAGGACTGGTTTTTCCTCTCCCATCGCCTGCCGATGGCGCGCGCCGCCAAGGCTGCCGGCTTCGAGGTGCACGTCGCCACCAATGTCGCCGACGGCGCCGCCGCCATCGCGCGCGAGGGCTTCATTCTCCACCCCGTGCGCTTCGCGCGCGGCAAGCTATCGCCGTTCGCGACGCTCGCGACCATCGGCGCATTGCGGCGGCTCCATCACGCGATTGCACCCGACCTCGTCCATCACGTGTCGCTGCAAGCAACCATCTTGGGCTCGCTCGCGGCGCTCGGGCGTCGCGTTGCGCGCATCAATGCCATCACGGGCCTCGGCTATTCATTCATCTCCAACTCGCTCAAGGCGCGCGCGGTGCGCGCGGTCATCGGCACCTTGCTGCGCCTGCTGATCAACCGCCCGCGCAGCGTCGCGCTAGTGCAGAACCCGGACGACCGCGACGTGCTGCTGCGCCTCGGCATTGCGGCCGAGCGCATCGTGCTCATTCCCGGCTCCGGCGTCGATGTGATCCAGCTCAAGGCCATGCCCGAGCCGACCGGACCGATCACCATCGGCTTCGTCGGCCGGCTGCTCGACGACAAGGGCATCCGCGTTCTCGTCGCTGCGCACCGGCTGGTGCGCGCGAAAGGGCTGCCGCTCGAGCTGCTGATCGCCGGCACGCCCGACCCCGCCAATCCGGCCTCGGTGCCGCAGGCCGAGGCGCAGGCATGGGGACGCGAGCCGGGCATCACGTGGCTCGGCCACGTCGACGACATCGCGACCGTGTGGGCGCGCGCGCACATCGCGGTGCTGCCCTCGCGCCGCGAAGGGCTGCCCAAGAGCCTGCTCGAGGCCGCCGCCTGCGGCCGGCCGATGGTCGCGACCGACGTGCCGGGGTCCCGCGAGGTCGCGATCCCGGGCGTGACCGGCCTGCTCGTGCCGACCGACGACCCGGCCGCGCTCGCGGCAGCCATCGAAAAGCTCGCCCAGGAGGCCGACCTGCGCGCGCGCTATGGCGGCGCCGCGCGGGCACTCGCCGAGGAGCGCTTCTCCGAAGGCGCCATCGGCCGCGCCATCACGCAGCTCTATTTGCGGCTTGTCCGCACCTCCGGTTAGCTTAAAACACGAGCCGAACTTCTTCAGCCGAGTGGTGGCGCGGGTGGCCGTCAATTCCCTGCTGATCCTCGTCATCGCCGCCGCCGCCAGCGCCGCGCTGATCCTCGTCCTGCGGCCCGTCCTTGCCCGCTATGCGGTCGCACAGCCCAATGCGCGCTCCTCGCATCTCACGCCGACGCCGCAGGGCGGCGGTATCGCGGTCGTCGCCGCGACCATCCTGGCGGTGCTCGCCGGGGCCGCGCTGCCGGGCGCGACCGCATCCCCCGACTTGTGGCCGCTGGTTGGCGCCGTGCTCCTGCTCGCTCTGACGGGCGCATGCGACAACGTCTTCCACCTGCCGGTCACGCCGCGCCTCCTCGCGCAGTTCGTCGCCGTCGGCCTCGTGCTTGCGGCGTTGCCGCCTGAGACGCGCCTGGTCCCGCTCATGCCCTGGTGGGTCGAGCGCGCCGCGCTCTTACTTGCCGGCGTGTACGCCGTCAACGTGACGAACTTCATGGACGGCCTCGACTGGATGACGGTCGCCGAGGTCGTGCCGGTGACGGCCGCGCTATGGATCCTGTCGCTCGACGGCGCGCTGCCGCCGGCCGATGCGGCCGTCGCGGTCGCGCTGCTCGGCGCGATGATCGGCTTTGCGCCGTTCAACCGGCCGGTCGCAAAACTCTTTCTTGGCGACGTCGGCAGCCTGCCGATCGGGCTCATGCTCTTCTGGCTGCTGCTGCGGCTTGCCGCCAACGGTCATCTCGCCGCCGCGATCGAGCTGCCGCTCTACTATGTGGCGGACGCGACCGTGACGCTGGCGCTGCGACTTCGTCCGCCGCGAGAACGTGCTGCGCGCGCACCGCACGCACTTCTATCAGCGCGCCACCGAACGCGGCTGTTCGGTCGCCGCGGTGGTGACGAGCGTCTTTCTCACCAACGTGGCGCTCGCGTTCCTCGCGGTCATCACCATCGACCGGCAGTCGCTCGAGGCGCACGCGCTCGCGCTGGCGCTCGCCGGCGCGACGGTGCTCACTGCGCTGGTCCGCTTCGCCCGAGGCAGGCAATGACTCGCGTCCTCGTGACCGGCGCCACAGGATTCTGCGGCCGGCCCCTGGTCGCAGCGCTCGTCGATGCGGGCGACGCGGTGCGCGCAGCCGTCCGCGGCGCGCCGTCGCCGCCGTTCGCCCGCGCGGTCGACATCGTGCAAGCGGATCTCGCCGCACCAGTCGATTGGGCACCGCTGCTCGCCGGCGTCAACGCCGTCGTGCACCTCGCCGGCATCGCGCATGCGCGCGCCCGCATTCCGGACGAGCGCTACGATGCGATCAACCATCGGGCGACTGCCGCGCTCGCGCAGGCGGCGCGCGCCGCCGGCGTGCAGCACGTCGTCTTTGTCTCCTCGGTGCGGGCACAGAGCGGCTCCGCCGCCGATCACGCGCTCACCGAGCGCGACGCGCCGCGACCGACCGACGCCTATGGCCGCTCCAAGCTCGCGGCCGAGGCCGCGGTCGCGGCCGCGGGCGTGCCCTGCACGATCCTGCGCCCGGTGCTGATCTACGGGCCGGGCCTGAAAGGCAACCTCGCGGCGCTCGCCCGGCTCGCCGCCGTCCCGCTTCCATTGCCGCTCGGCGGGCTCACCAACCGCCGCTCATTGCTCGGTGTCGACAATCTCGTCGGCGCAATCCTGTTCGTGCTGAAGAATCCCACGACGCGTGGCGAAACCTACCTGGTCGCCGATCCGCAGCCGGTCGCGCTCGCCGACATCGTTGCGGCGTTCCGGGCCGCACGCGGCCGCCCGGCCGGGCTCTTCCGCTTTCCGCCGCGCATGCTCGAGATGGCGGCGCGCCTCGCCGGCGGCGCCGACCTGTGGGAGCGGCTCGGCGGCGAGCTCGTGGTCGATCCCGGCAAGCTGATCGCCGCCGGCTGGGCGCCGGCGACCGACACGAAAGCCGCGCTCACCGCGGCGGCGCAGGCACAACTGCCGGCCGCCGCCTGATCGCCAGGCGCGCCGCGATCTGCTCGCGCACGCCGGGGAAGACGCGGTCGAACCAGGCCAGTCCCTCCTCGTGCAGCCACACGGTCGCGACCAGCGCGGTGAGCAGCCACGTCACCAGATGATAGCGGTCCCAATCCGCGTAGCAGATGCCGGTGCCGTGCTCGAGCAGCGTCGCGACCGCGACCAGCCGCAGCCATGGATCGAAGCGCCGTGCACAGCCGACCCGCACCAGCGTGGCGACCGCGGCCGAGTTGAGCGGGATCATGGCGTAGATGTTGCCGGGCCCCGACAGCCACCAGGCGAGCTTCTTGATCGCCGCGATCACGTGGTCGCTGGCGAAATGCAGGTGCAGCAGATCGGACGCCGCCTTGAAATATTCCGAGGGCGGCATCACCAGCGTCTGCGGCTGGCTGACATTGTCGGAGAACAGCACCGTCGAGTGGCCGAACACCCAGTTGTGCAGCGGCGAGACGATCAGCGCCGCGAAGCCGAGGATGATCGCGCCGGCGCGCGCCAGCTTCCCCTGCCACAGCGCGAACAGGACCGCGCCCGCGATCATCACGCCGGCGACGAGCGCTACGTTGGGCCGCACGAAGGTGCCGGCCGCGATCAGCAGCGCGCCGAAGAAGCCCGCGGCGGCCGGCGGCGCCTTCGTTTCCTCCGCGCGCGGGATCAGCGCCACCATGCCGGCGAGCAGCAGGATGTAGCCGCACGAGTCCGCAAACCCGCGCGCCGCCCATTTGACGTAGTAGAGGAAGGCCGACCCGAACAGCGCGCCGACCGGCGTCGCGACGAAGCCGAGCACGATGACGGTCGCCCATTTCTGCGACAGGAAGCGGCGAAACAGCGCGAACACCAGGAACGGCAGCGCCAGCACGAGCGAGAGGTAGCCGAGATAGGTCTCGCCGAACGCGATGTGCTCGAGCATCGCGAAATAGCGGAAGCCGGGCGTGAAGTAGTAGACCGGCTCGGCGCCGCGCAGCATGCCGGCGACGTCCCCGGCGAGCAGGTCGCGCAGCATGATGCGGGCATAGCCCTCGTAGGTCATGCCGTCGTCGCCGCCGTCGAGCGGACGCAAGCCTCCGATGAAGTTGATGTCGTCGATCACCATCACAAGTAAACTCAGGCCGATCAGCACCGCCGGCCACACGAGCTTGCGCGGGGCGACGCGCACCAGCAGGCCGAGGATGCCGATCACGCCGAGCAGCGTCAGCGCTCCCGCGAAGGCGTCGCGCAACCATACGGTCCAGCTCGGCCGCAGACGCATCGCCAGCGGATGGTCGAGCCTGATCGCGACCGCGTAGATGCGGCGGCCGGCATCGGCCGGCGCAATCTGGCGGCACGCGGTGTCACGGTGGCGCAACACCTCGAAATGCTGGTCGGCGCCTTCCCACAGCACGTCGCCGCGCCAGCACAGCGTGCTCCCCGCAAATGCCGCCGGGAAGCGATACATGACGTAGAGCGGGAACGTCATGTGGAAGCGGTCGAACAGGTTGAGTGAATGGCGGTCGCGGCTGAAGCGCTCGATGTCGCTCGCGCTCGGCGACCAGTTGTAGATGAGCTCGTTGACGACGCCGAGATGCGCGTGCACGGGGTCGGAGAAATTGATCCCTGTGACGCTCCGCGAATAGTCGCCCCGATCGAAGAAGCCGTCGCTGGAGAACGCGAAGCCGGCCTGCGCGGTGCTGCGCTCGCGCCGCCAGCAGCCGCGGCTCTGGTCGTCGCAGCGTTTCTCCGGCGGATATTGCTCGGCGAATTGCTTGTCGACGAAGTCGAACACCTCGCGCGGCAGGCCCGAGGACTTGGCCGCGTCCGGCCCGGGCAGGAACACGTTGTGTCCCTCCTCGATGCGCGGCGCCGGCAGCAGCACGTGTCCGGCCGCGACCGCGGCGGCGAGCGCCGCCGCTGCGATCCAGCGCGACGGCATCGCCTTGATCACGCCGACGCAGACCACGACCGTCGCCGCAAGCAGGACGAAGTAGTCGAAGCGATCGTTGATCGGCAGCCCGATCGCCACGACAACGATTGCCAGCGCGGCGATCTTGCGGGCCATCGTGACGGGCGCGGATTGTTCGGACATGCGACTTGATCCCGCCGCAACTACCGACCACGCCCCGCGCAAGCGGGGCATCCGGTAACCACAGTCGGCTCCGTGACTGCTGGATTGCCAGCTTGCGCCGGCAATGACCACGACGAGTGATCGGTCATCGGCGCTATCTGCGTCATTTTCCGCCGCCCCGCAACGACCTCGTCGTCGGCGCGGAACCTAGATTGACGCATTTGCGCATGTCCTTATCGGCGAACCGGTGTCCACCCCCGATCAAGCCGGGGGCAGGCTTTCGCCGGGACATGCGCTATGGTCCGGCCCCCGATCAGCCGGAAGGACCCGACCCCATGCTCTCCGACGCCGACCGCAAGAAGGCCGCCGACATCCTGATGGAGGCCGAGAAGACGCGCAAACAGGCGGTGCAGCTTTCGACCACCTGGCCGAACATCGCGATCGAGGACTCCTACGCGATCTCGAGCGAGGTCGCGCGCCGCAAGATCGCGGCCGGCGCCAAGCTGATCGGCCACAAAGTCGGCCTCACCTCCAAGGCGATGCAGCGTTCCTCGATGATCGACGAGCCCGACTACGGCCACCTGCTCGACGGCATGATGATTGCCGACGGCGCGCGCATTCCGCATGCCAGTTTCTGCCGCCCGCGGGTCGAGATCGAGCTCGCCTTCATCCTCGGCAAGCCGCTCAAAGGACCGGGCATCACGCTGCCCGATGTGCTGCGGGCGACCGACTACGTGGTGCCGGCGATCGAGATCGTCGACGCGCGCATCCAGGACCAGCGCAAGATCTTCGACACCGTCGCTGACAACGGCGCCGCCGCCGGCATCGTCATCGGCGGCCGGCCGGTCGGGCCGCTCGAGGTCGACCTGCGCTGGGTCGGCGGCATCATATACAAGAACTCCGAGATCGAGGAGACCGGCGTCGCGGCCGGCGTGCTCGGCCATCCGGCACTGGGCGTCGCCTGGCTCGCCAACAAGCTCGGCCAGCACGGCGTGGCCCTCGAGCCCGGCCATCTCGTCCTCGCCGGCTCGTTCACCCGCGTGGTGTTCGCCGGCAAGGGCGACACGCTGCATGCGGATTTCGGGCCGCTCGGCGGCATCGCGGTGCAATTTGTGTAAGGGCGAATAGCGAGTAGCGAATGGCGAATTGAATAGCGCCTACTCGCTATGCCATTCGCTGGTCGCATTGATCAAGGGTTGAAGCCAATGGACATGCCACGCAATTCATTCAAGCACGCGATCGCCAAGGGCGAGCTGCAGATCGGCCTGTGGTGCAGCCTGTGCAACCCGATCGCGGCCGAGATCGTGTCGCACTCGGGCTTCGACTGGCTGCTGATCGACACCGAGCATTCGCCCAACGAGGTGCCGGACGTGCTCGCGCAGTTGCAGGCATCCCAGGCCGGCACCGCGTCCGCGATCGTGCGGCCGGCGTGGAACGATATCGTGCTGATCAAGCGCCTCCTCGACATCGGCGCGCAGAGCCTGCTCATCCCGTTCGTGCAGACCCCGGACGAGGCGCGCCGCGCCGTCGAGGCGACGCGCTATCCGCCCGGCGGCATCCGCGGCATCACCGGCAGCGGCCGCGCGAGCCGCTACGGCCGCGTGAAGGATTATCTCAAGAACGCGAGCCGGGAGATCTGCGTGCTGGTGCAGGTCGAGACCAAGTCGGCGCTCGACCAGATCGAGGCGATCGCCGCGGTCGACGGCATCGATGGCGTCTTCATCGGTCCGAACGACCTCGCCGCCTCCTTCGGCCATATCGGCAACTGGGCCCATCCCGAGGTGCAGGCCGCGCTCGAGGATGCGGTGCGGCGGCTCAAGAAGATCGGCAAGCCCGCCGGCATCCTCACGCCCAACGAAGAGGAGGCCAAGCGCTTCATCGCGTGGGGCTACACGTTCGTCGCGGTCGGCGCCGATCTCGGCCTGCTGACGCGCGGCGCGGATGCGCTGGCGAAGCGGTTCAAGTAGAGCGAAAAGTATTCCGCAAGCTTCGCCGACGACATCATGGGGACGCCCAACCACCCGCCAAGTCGACGCAGAAATCAAGCCATTCGGCGAGTTATCCCCAGAGTTATCCAGGACTTGATTCTTCCAGCTTGTTGCAACAATTGTAATCGATGCTTGTTCTTTGAGTATGCGTCCGAAGGAGTACCTGCGATGACCATTCCGAATCTTGCGACAGCGCGCTTCGTGCTGCAATGCCTGTTCGAGGAGCTGGAAGAATACGACCGCTGCATTCCGGTCGCCCGCAACGTCCAGGTTGGCGATGTCGCGGATGCGCTGCTGACCATTCTGAGCAACCGCGAGCTCCAGCGGCTCGCCGCCCCGAAGCCCCGCGTATCGCCCCGCCGGCCGCGGGTACCGTCGCGCGTTGCTGCCGCGCTCGCAACGGGCAAGCGGGCTGTCGCCAAGGCCCGATCAGCTTCTGACCGATCAGCCAACAACCTATCGCCGATGGTGGAACAACTCGTGGTATGAGGTGGAAGAAGGGCGGACAGCCTAAAGCAGGCGCCTGGACAGCGGCGGATATGGCGCGTTTACGAGCTCTCGTGGACCATGCGCACCGCCTGGGTTATTGGATTCGGTTCTACACCCTCGACGGATTCGATATTTTCCGAACAGGGGGCGCAAGAATGGCTGGTTCGCCGGCTACAACTTCGGCAGCAGGCAAGCCGTTGCGTTACGATGGCAAGCCGCATTAGAGGCCGGCGTGAACCTGATCGCCACCGATCAATACGAAGCGTTATCGCAGTTGATGACGACCCAAAAACGCCCGTAGCGTTTAATGCTCGCCAAGCGCCATGTTCACCACCTGAAACGCAAACCGTTCCGGCGGGAAGGAAGCAATCGGGCTGGGAGTCATGTGCAGCCAGGTCTGATAAGCCGTTGTCGCGACGGAGTTGTTCAAATAGAACAGAAACTGGTCGGAACAGCACCGGATGGGCGGCATCTGCCGAAACGCCAGTCGTAGCCCAACCGCCTTTTCGAGATCGATTCGGTCCGTTTTCACGGCCTTGTCGCTCAACAGCGTCACAAAACTGCTTCGACCCGCGTGCGGCCGCAGATCGCACCGCAGCAGATCCCGCAATTCCAGCCGCGCTCCGAACGTGATCTCGCATTGCCGAATCCATTCGACCACTGAGTCGCCCCAGTGCCAATGCTCCAGCAGGCCCATGTATTGGTCTACCAGATTCAGCGCCAGGTCCATCTTGCGCCGCTCCATCAACTCTTCACCCGCCAGATCGTCTGCCGAGATGGAAGAGACCATATCCTCCTGGTCGATGATGTCGCTGGCGATCCCGATCAACTTGTCCATCCGCTTCACCCGCGGTGTGCTCTTTACCAGCAGCGGCGGAAGCTCATGCGTCTTCCCGCCAGGCACTTCGACATATCTCCGATCTCCCACAATGTCCATAAGCCGCCTCGTTATTCTTATCGACGACTAAGTCGACCCTTAGAGTCTCCTTATTCTAAGACGTATAAACCTCTATCTCCAGTTGCTACCACACTTGCTAGTACTATGTGAACATTTTATGAAGAAATGTTCGTTTTTCAGAATTTAATTAGCAGCGCTCCTACCACTGGTGCCAGCAAACCAGCCGCAGCTCCGCTCACCGCGTGTATGCTGGGCTTATGTTCTACCCGGACCGGCCGTTCCGGTGGGTGAGATGGCGGCCCTTGCTGATCCTACTTATAGCGTCACTGCCGTCTCTCGCTGCGCCGCTCCCCTCCTGTTCGTCGTCAGCCCGTACGTTCTCGTTGTGTGAACTCGATTTCGATTGGCGGGATAGCGAACTTCCTGCAGGCCTCTCACCATATAAAGACGAAATATTGACCGTAGAGTTCCGTTCGCCACACGCCGATACGTACCTGATCCGGGCCTTCTGGGATGGCGGCCACACGCTGCGGGTACGCTTCTCGCCCCTGCAAGCCGGAACTTGGACCTATCGGATCACCTCGCAAATCAAGCGGCTTGATAGTCCGGAAGCCACCTTCAACGCCGCTGATAGCGGTCGCCCGGGGTTCGTGAGCGTCGCCAATGTGCGCCATTGGTGGACGACCAACAAGCAGCCGCATCTCTGGTTGGGCGCCGGCGCCCCGCCGTTGAGCGTAGACCAAACGGCGTTCGATTCCTGGCTAGATGCTCGTAAGCATGACGGGTTCACACATATACGCTTCACGCTCATCATGTCGGATGCTTAAGCTGAAGCCGTTCAACGCACCGTTTGAGCCCAACTTCGCGTATTTCGCGGCTCTCGACAAGCGCTTGCTCGATATTGACGATCGGGGGTTAAACAGCGGACCTGATGATTGCCGACGAAGCGTTTGCAAAAAGCGAAACGATCGCAACATGGGAACAGCTGCAACCGCTTCTGCGTTATCTCGTTGCGCGTTATGGAGCGCTCAATTGCGACTGGCAGGGCATCGAGCGATTCGAGGATACGCAAAACTCGCGCGCCTTGTTGAAGAACATCGGCGATCAGCTGAAGAGCCTCGATGCCTATCACCATCCTCGTTCATCAGACGCCCGTGTCACCACCACGCCGATGCTAAACGACGGGTGGATGGACTTCCTTGTCGAGGCCTCTCCCAATCCCCAATTGGGCGCGGTCAGCGCCAGTTGACCAGAACAACCGCAGGTGCATATCGTCACTTCCGTAGAACCTGCTGCTTTCCGTCATGAGCTCTCGGAGCAGCACCACCAATCGCAATATCCTTCGGTCTCCTACCAAGCTTTACAGGACCCGGCAAATGTCAAAGCGGTACAGGTCTGGTTTCACGTGATGTCCGACACGCGTCATTGGGAACTGGAGCCCTACTTCGACGTCGATAACGCCCGCGCTCTCGGCCTAGATGAAGTGGAGTATCTGGCCTATGCCGATAAACCCGGCATCGTGGAAGTCAGCTTACCGAAGCACAAATATAATCCTGTTTGGGTCAATCCAATCACCGGGGAAGAAGATCCGCAGAAGGACTACAAGGGCGAGTCTCAGCCGTTCGGTACCCGATGCTTCGCACGACTGGGTGCTTCAGGTCCCGCGGGAGGGGCACGAGAGGAATGCTAAATCCTATTACTTCGAATCGCAAGCGCCTCCGGTCCAGGAAGTGGAGATCAATGGTGAAAAGACGCCTTTTGAAATACTAGAACCGACCGGAGACGTTATCGACGTGAGTAAAGGAGTTCCGTTCGCGATCAAGCTAACGCGCCCTAATCGCGCCACCCGAGTCATGCAGTATGTCTGGTCCGGCGAAGTTGTGGCTGACGGGCAAGGTCCGCGCGTGCTGGCCATTGGCGACGATGGCACGTTCCGTTTCCGATGAACCTGATTAGAATTTTCCCCGCCAACCTGACGCTGCGCCTGATGGCGATCAACGCAAACGGGAAGGCTTACGAAATGGATGAGGTCTACAGCTCACCCATTGACGATACTCGCTCTCGATACGACCTCGGAGTTTGGCGGCGTCGCGCTACGCGGCGACCAAATAGTTTCGGAACGTGTTCTGCACTCGCCTGACGGCTTTGCTCACATCTTGTTTCAAGCTATTTCGGAGTTGTTGCGTACCGCAGGTGTCGAACGTGAAGAGATCGACATTTTCGCCGCTGCGAGCGGTCCTGGCTCATTCACCGGAGTCCGCATCGGCCTCGCGGCTGTGAAAGGTCTGGCCGCAGCCGAAGGCAAGCGTGCCTATGGCATCTCCACTTTGCGTGCTCTCTGTTGCTTCGCTACTGGAGACGATCGGGCCGCTATTCTCGATGCTCGTCGGGGCGAGGTCTTTGCCGGCATCTACAATCGCAATCTGCACGCCGTCGTCCCGGAGATGGTCGGCCCGTTGCCTCCGTGGCTAGCTAGCTTATCGGCTTCCGTCGATGAATTTGTGATCTTCGCCGGATCTCCATTCGCCAGTGCTTTGCAAGGGCATCGTTGCACGGAAGCACCGCGAAACCTGGCTAACGCCGTTGGGCTCTGTGCGGCGAGACACTCAGGACGGCCTTTATTGGGGACCCTGCTGCGCTCGATGCCAACTACGTGCGGCGCCCCGATGCCGAGTTGTTGGCGCGCGGTTAAGTTTCGGACAAGTGGCACCTTTCAGCGCTTCCTTCTCGTGTTACGGCTGTGCGTGAGGTGCGCCAAATGCCCCATTTTGCGCCCCAAGAGTACCTACTTACGTTACACTTGGTCGGTATGTTCAACAAAGCTGCGTTCAAGAGTAAGCTAAGCGCCATCGCCGGAGGTGCTCAGGTGCCTCTTCCGCCGCAAATCCAGTCCGTTCTCAACGATTCGCCGGAAAACCTCTCCGGGATTCCCAATGCCGGAGCCATCAATGCTGTGCAGCGCAAGCTCGACCTCGTTCCGCTCATCACGGCCAAGCAGTATCGCGAACCGCTCAAATACCTGTGCACCGAGATGCCTCAAGTGGCATACACACACGTCGAGTCCTGCACCGGCGCCATATTGCCTGCCACCTTGACTGCCCACGGCCTCAACAATACTTGGATCAAATACACCAGCTCCAAGTTTGAAGCCAAAGCGCAGGTCTACGTCATTGCGGGGACGTCCAGTACAGTGGAACTCGGTTTCGGCCAATACTGTATAGACAAGGACCATTCGGCAACCTATGCAAACGGCACGGCCTACCGTCAATGCCTAGAGGACGTGCCACCGGGTGCTCTAGGCTTTCCGATCGGTGACTGTAGTCAAGACACGGATTACCCTTTTTATTACCGGGGAACGAGTTTTCAATGTACAAATACATGCTGGGAGAAACTGGAAGGAATATTCGATCAGTCGCGCCACTACGAGGTGAACGACTTTTTTAATTGGAACGGGCTGCCCGCCTCGCTTCGGGTGGTGATACCTTCCGCCATAGCCCCGGTGGACACGTCAATGACAAACCTGAGCCGCCGCCAGACATTCACCATTTGGCTCATTCGCCGAACTGCGAATGGAGCTCACCAGCGCCTGCTTCGAGAATGCACTTATACCATTGGGCTTGACATTGCAGTGGCGTGGGCTGGCGCGCATCCAACCTGCAACGCCGTCGATGCCAGCGTCACCGGCGCGTTTATTGACAAGAACTTTGACGCCAAGAGACCGACCGCGCCAGAGAAAACCTTAAATAACGTCGAGAACATGGCAATGCGCTCCTCTTCGGAGCGTGTCTGGGCTGAAGAGCCATAGCCGACAACCAGCGCGCCACCACCGTCCCTTCCGGAAGTTGAGCAAATTCCCAACTCTTTCCCGATCGCAATGCCCGAGACAGACGCTCAAGTTCTGTATGCATTTTCAAAAACCCTTAAGGTGTTTCGCGATCTGCTGAACATCCTCTAACACGTGAATCGCGACAAGACGTACCGTCTCGCGTAATTGAGGATCAGCGTTTCCCGTCACCACATTGTTTCTTTCCGGAACAGCTTGACTGCCTCAAAGGCAGTTCTCTTGTTTCCATTGTCAAATAAGTGCCCGCCAGCTACGCTGCGTACAACAATCGCTACCTTCTCCCAGAAGCTCGGTACGTACGATGCCGATTGGAATACAGCTTCGACGGTGCTGTTCATTTGTCTAGTTCCGCCGAAACCCTTGTTTAGGGACCGTATCTCTTCTGCGTCGACACCGAGCAGAGTTATAGCCATATGTCTCTCCGAATTTGCTGGATCCCAACTGTTGGATTATAAGCGACTTTTTTGACAAAACATTCGGCGTCAGAGGAGAGAATTGGCTTCGATCTCGCGGATTTACAACCATCAGTCGGAAGTGTCGACAGACACTCACTTTCGGACCCAAGCTATGAGGTCTGCCTCGACAGCTCGGCCGGGGGAGTGCGAGTATGATATCCGTTGCTTCCGGAGGTGGTGCCTTGAGGATTAGGCCGTGCAGCCGAAGGAAAACGAGCAAAGAGTGAAAGCCGACTCGCTTATTTCCGTCGATAAAGGGATGATTCGAACTCAACGCCACTGTGTACGCTGCCGCCAAATCGACGATGGTTCGCAACTCGCCATAGTGGTATCGCTGCCGCGGCCGTATTACGGCCGCTTCCAGCAAACCGTAGTCGCGGATGCCACTGGATTCGCCAGATCGCTGATCTGCATCTCGTGCAGAACGATGACATCCTCTACCGACAACCAGCGCGGCTCGATCACTTTGCCAATTCAGCAAACGTGGCCTGAAACCGTTCAAGTTCAACCCGAGCTAGCTCTCGAACCGGGTCAAGCACCTCCATAATCCGGTCCAGTGCGCGATCAATCACCTCTGGCGCCGCGGAGGTTTTTCCTTGCAGAACCTGACGGATTCTCTCTCTGACTTCAGAGGTTTGATTCATCAATTCAGCATACGTCGCTTGCGTATACCCCGAGTGGCTGCGCCTAACGCCGAAAATTGCCAGTCAAACCGGCGCGCCAAGCCCATAATTAAGTCAGGGAACAGATGGACTGGACCGGGACATCTGTTACCGCGCGCTGCTGACCCGTGACAACCGGTTTGATGGCCGCATGTTCACGGCGGTGAAGACCACCGGAATCTATTGCCGTCCCGTCTGCCCGGCACGCCCGCCGAAGCTGGAGAACTGCCTCTTTTTTGCCAGCGCTGCAGCCGCGCAAGGCGCAGGATTCCGCCCTTGTCTGCGCTGTCGGCCGGAAGTATCGCCCCGGCTCGCCGCCGCCAATGGGACGTCAAACACCGTCACGCGCGCCTTGCAACTCATCGAGTGCGGTGCGGCGAACGACCAGGATTTGGAGGCGCTCGCCGGCCGGTTGGGCGTCGGAGAGCGCCATCTACGTCGGTGTTTCAGAGCACGTGGGCATCTCGCCCAAATCGGTTCTCCAAACGCGCCGCGTTCTGTTCGCAAAGCAGCTGATCACCGACACGGCAATGCCCTTGACGGACGTCGCGCTCGCCTCCGGTTTCGCCAGCCTGCGCACGTTCAATCACAGCATGCGTTTGCTCTATGGCCGGCCGCCAAGTGAATTCCGCCGGGTCGGGTGGCGGCAGATCCTCACACCATACGTTTGATACTGCCCTACAGCCCGCCCTACGACTGGCCGGCAATCTCCACGTTTCTGGCCCACCGGGCCATCCCCGGCGTGGAGACCGTCGACAGAGGGGCGCTACTCCCGGACTATCGAGCTAAACGGCAAACATGGCCTGATCGAAGTCACACCCGCGCCCGATGCTCTCGCGGTCTCGATTCAGTTTCCCGATGTTCGGGCGCTCCCAGAAATTGTGCGCCGCGTAAATGCACTCTTCGACCTCGGCGCTCATCCCGCCAGCATTTCGGCCCATTTGGCAACAGACCCTCTGCTTTCCCGTCCGTTGCGCAGCGTCCCGGTCTGCGTGTTCCCGGCGCTTGGGACGGCTTCGAAATGGCTGTCCGAGCCATTCTGGGCCAACAAATCAGCGTTTCGGCTGCCACCAAGCTGGCCGGCACTCTGGTGGCGGCTTTGGGCCGTCCCTTGAAGGATTCCGCGTTTCGCATTCCCGAGCGCCGTCGTCGTATCCGAGTCCAATCTCGCTTTTCTCGGTATGCCCGAGGCGCGCAAGCGCACCATTCGCGCCCTACCCGAAGCTATCGGCGCAATCCGGCATTCTTTGATCCGGTGCAGCCGCTCGATTCCGCTGTCGAACAAATGCGCACCATTCCTGGAATCGGCGACATGGACCGCGCATTACATTGCGATGCGCAGTTTACGCCAGCCCGACGCATTCCCGGCCCAGGATGCCGGACTGCTCAGGGCCTTCTCGAAGCAAGGCATCCCGAATCAGCGCAAAAGAATTGCTGAAAAAGTCCGAAGCGTGGCGGCCCTGGCGCGCCTACGCGACCTTACATCTTTGGAGTTCTCTATGATCCTTTCTTACAGCACCTATACTTCTCCCGTTGGAGACATTCTGCTCGTCTCGCGAGGCGACCAATTGCTCGCTCTCGATTTCGCTGATTACGAAAAGCGTATGCGGAGGCTTTTAGATCTCCGCCACACGCCCCTATATGCTCAAGGACGGTCCGGTGCCCCGGGCGATCTCCGAGCCTCTCGATCGGTATTTCGCCGGTGATGTGAACGCGCTCAACTCTCTGGCGGTCGATACTGGAGGAACTTCGTTTCAACAGCGGGTCTGGCTAGGTCG
>CAVPGG010000036.1:0-9361 GCA_963703755.1 uncultured Pseudomonadota bacterium | reverse complement strand
GTCGTGCCCAACATCGGCGCGGTCGTGACCGACAAGGGCACCCAGCCGATGTCCTCGATCCGCGTCGCCGCGACGCTGCGCGAGGCGGAGCGCGCCTCGCCGCGCCTGCTGCTCGACGCGCTCGATGCGCCGCAGAACGTCGCGGCCCTGCCGGAGCAGAAGCTCGGCGACGCGACGCTGCCCGCGGTCGCGTTCACCGACCGTGGCACGCGCTTCGTCATCATGTTCGATCCCGCGACGCATCTGCCCAAGGCGGTGCGCACGCGCGACGACGACAACGTCTACGGCGATTCCGACTTCGACCTGGTGCTCGACGACTGGCGCGCCGTCGCCGGCGTCAAGGTCGCGTACGCGCAGTCGTACCGGCTCAACGGCACGCCGGTGAACAAGGTCGGCTATGACGACGTTGCGGCCAATCCGCCGATCGTGCCCGACACGTTCTCGGTCGCGGAGCAGTTCAAGATCGCCAGCACCGAGGCGCCGGCGAGCGTGCCGTATCAGTGGGTGATCCGCCGCCTGCTGCTCGGCCGCTTCCTCGACAGCGACAAGGTCGTGATCCCGGCCAACGGCGCCTTCCGCCAGGCCGAGCTTGGCCCCCACGTGCTGCAGGTCATGGGCGGCACCGCCAACAATCTCGTGGTGGAGATGAAGGACGGCCTCGTGATCTTCGACGCGCCGTGCTGCGCCGAGCAGTCGCGCGCCGTGATCGCGGCCGCCAAGGCCAAGTTCCCGGGCAAGCCGATCAAGTACGTCGTGCTGACGCATCACCACATGGACCATACCGGCGGCACCCGCACGTTCATAGCCGAGGGCGCGACCGTGATCGTACCGGACACCGCGCGCGACTATTTCGCGGCGAATTTCGCGCGGCCGCATACCGTCGTCGCCGACGCGCAGGAGAAGGCCGCCAAGCCGCTGCGCGTCGAGGGCGTCGCCGACACCATGACGCTCAAGGACGACACGATCGAGATCCGTCTGCACAAGATCGCCAACCCGCATGTCGACGGCATGCTGATCGGCCACGTCGTGCAGGCGAACGTCGTGTGGGTGACCGACATCTGGTCGCCCGGCCGCAATGCCGGCAGGACCGCCGGCGTGCTCGCCGTGCACGACGCCGTGCAGAAGCTCGGCATCAAGGACGCGACCTTCGCGGGCGGCCACGGCAGCAACGCCAAGCAGGCGGAGCTGGAGAAGATCGTCGCGGCGGCGAACTGACGCCGAAGGCGTCATTGCGAGGCGCGCAAAGCGCGCCGAAGCAATCTCGATCGGCAGAGTATGCCGAACGAGATTGCTTCGCTGAATTTATCCTTGGGCTCGCCGAAGGCGAGACCCGAGGGCGCGCAATGACGCGAGGGGGTCAATGCACGAACTGCTCGCGCAGGATGCGCTCGTCGAGGCTGTGGCCCGGGTCGAACATCATGTGCATGGCGATGTCCGGGTCGCGGCGGATGTCGACGCGGCGCACGTCGCGCACCTCGTCGTGGTCGGCGACGGCCGCGACCGGCCGCTTGTCGGCCTCCAGCACCTCGATCGTCACGGTCGCGGTGTCGGGTAGCAGCGCGCCGCGCCAGCGGCGCGGCCGGAACGGGCTGATCGGCGTGAGCGCGAGCAGCGGCGCGCCGATCGGGATGATCGGCCCCTGTACGGAAAGATTGTAGGCGGTCGAGCCCGCCGGCGTCGCCACCAGCACGCCGTCGGCGATGAGCTCGCCGAGCCGCTCGCGGCCATCGATGAGAATGCGCAGCCGCGCCGCCTGGTAGATCTGGCGAAACAGCGATACCTCGTTGATGGCGCGAAACTCGTGCGGCTTGTTGTCGGCGGCGCGCGCCTGCATCACCAGCGGACGGATCAACGTGGTCTTGGCGGCCGCGAGGCGTTCGCGCAGGCTCTCCTCGTGGTACTCGTTCATCAGGAAGCCGACGGTGCCGCGGTGCATGCCGTAGATCGGCTTGCTGGCGGTCATGAACCGGTGCAGGGTCTGCAGCATGAAGCCGTCGCCGCCGAGCGCGACGATCACGTCGGCGGTCGCCGGATCGGCATCGCCGTAGCGCTGGATCAGCGCCGTGCAGGCGGCCTCCGCCTCGGGCGCGCGGCTGGCCGTGAAGGCGATCCGCTCGAAGCGGGCGGGGGGAGGGGTCATCGGTTTACGAGCTCGCGCTGATGCGGTGCGCCGGCGCGCGATGTCCGCAAGCGTGCGGCGGCGGAGGAAAGCATGGAACGCGCGGTCTTCGTCTATACGACCTTCCCCTCGGCTGTCGAGGCCGAGAAGGCGGGCCGCGCGCTGATCGAGCGGGCGCTCGCGGCCTGCGTCAACATCCTGCCCGGCATGATCTCGCTCTACCGCTGGGAGGGCGCGATCGAGCGCGGCGAGGAGGTGGTGATGATCATCAAGACGCGCGCCTCGCTCGCCGAACCCGTGCGCGCCGCCGTCAAGGAGATGCACTCCTACGCGACGCCCGCCATCTTGGTGATCCCGCTCGAGAGCGTGGACGCCGAATACCTCGCCTGGATGATGTCGGAGACCGAGAAGGGCGAGAGCTAGAGCATTTTCAGGAAAAGTGGCCACCGGTTTTCCGTAGAAAATGCGACCAAATATCGAATCTAGAGCGGCTTCCGATCACACTTGATCGGAAGCCGGTCTAGCTCGCGGTGCCGGCGCGCGCTCGGTCAGTGCGCCGAACAAGAGGCCGATCGTCGCCCACAGCACGAGCTGCATGCCGAGCGAGGCGACGCGGAAGCGCCACAGCAGGACGGCGGAGAATGCCTTCGGCACTTCGTCGATCGCGGGCAGCACGGCCTGCGCGATCGCGATCGCGACGACGAAGGCACCGCCCGCGATGAGCGCCGCGTTCCACCCGCCCAGGCGCGCCTGCAGCCGCCGCGCCAGCACGACTGCCGCAACGAGCGCGGCGATCGATAGCGCCAGCATCGTGAAGAAGAGCGCGGTACGGGGGCCGATCGTGTCGGCGGCGCCGACCGCCGGCGGATTGGGCGGATACTTGAGCGCCGGAACGAGCACGATCGCGACGAATGCGCCGAGCGCCAGCAGGGCCGCGGTGGCACGCGGGCCGATCGGTCCGACGCGGCCGTTGGCGAAGGCGAAGGCGAGCGCGAAGAGGCCGCCCATGGCGGCGCCGTACACCACCACGCCGGTCAGCAGGCCGAAGCCGGCCTGCGTCGCGCGGCTGACGAGGTCGGTGTCGGCCGGCGCGCCCGCGACGTTGTCCGCATGATCATGGTGATGACCGCTGTGATCCGTGAGGTCGCCATGCTGGTGCGCATGGCCGGCACGCGCGAGCTGCTCTTCGAACGCGATCGCGCGGTCGACCTGCGGCTCGCCGAACAACCGGGCGAAGCCGAAGGCCAGCAGTCCCGCGACGACGCCGACCAGCATGCCGCGCACGAGCAGGTGCCCCATCATCGTGGCGTGCAACGCTAGTGGCAGGGGAAGCCGAGCAGGTGGCGGCCGTCGTGCAGGAAGTCATGGACATACATGCCGGGAAGGAGCGATGTCGCTCCCTGCTCGGCGCCGACGAAGTAGAGCGCCAGCAGCAGCATCAGCCCGGCGAAGACGGCCCAGGGCAGCAGCTCGGCGAGCGGAATCGGCCGGACCGCGGGGGCGAGGGCGGGATTGAGGGCGATTGCGGACATGTCGAGGTCTCCTGGGAAGACGCGTCCCGTGGACGAAACGCAGCAAGCTGCGGGGAGGGTCTGGCTTCCGGCCTGCGCCCTGCGACGCCAGCCGTTACAGTGGCGCGACCGCGCCGGACTTGCACCGGCTTCCACGCCCGCAATGCCGCAAGGCTAGCGCATGTTCCGGCGAAGTGGAAGCCGTTCGTGGACAGCCGTTCGTGGACAAGAACGTGCGCCAAAAAGGGGTGCGCGAAAGCGAATGTCGATGACCCGACGTCTCACGCTGATCTGCCATGCCGCGACCGCCGCGACCCGGGCGGCGGCCTTTGCGTCCGACCAAGGGATCGAGCCTGTCGGGCAGGCGCGCGCGGCCGCTTTGCGCCCCTGCCTCGGCGGCGTCGCCCGGGCCTGGGCGAGCCCGGCGCTTGCCGCGCGTCAGACGGCGGCCGCGCTCGGCCTCGACGCGCGGGAGGAGCCCGCGTTGCGCGAGTGTGACTATGGGCGCTGGACCGGTCGCAAACTCGCCGAGGTCGAGGCGGAGGACCCGCGCGCAATCGCGGCCTGGCTCACCGATGTCGAAGCGGCGCCGCACGGCGGCGAGCCGCTCGCCGCGGTGCTCGGCCGCGTGGCGGCCTGGCTGCACGCCCATGCGGCGGACCGCGGCCACGCGGTCGCGGTGACCCACGCGTCGGTGGTCCGCGCCGCCGTGCTCGCCGCGCTCGATGCGCCCGCGCGCGCATTCTGGCGCGTCGACGTTGCGCCACTCGCGATGATCGAGCTCGGCAGCGACGGGAAGCGATGGAACCTGCGCGTGCCCGCCACCTGAACAATTCACAACGGCGCCGCCGGCCGCGCTTCATCTAGCTGAAGATCGGGTGAAACCTCGCTTCAGGGGCGGTTCAGCGCGCTGGTCGCATATTCGCGCGCAAGATCGGTGGTCAGCCGGTCGAGAGCTTCCAGCGCGGACCCTCCGCGCAGCCGAAAAGGACAAGACCATGTTGAGGAAACTTGCCGTCGCGTTCGTTGCGGCGAGCATATTCGCCGCCCCGGTGCTGGCGCAGGGCACCGCGGCCACCCAGCCGAAGGCCGACACGCCGGCCGCGGTCGCCCCGACCCCCAAGATCGTCCCCGCCAAGCCGGACCTCGCGAGCGCCAAGGTCAAGCCGGGCAAGCCGCTCGTGCGCCACGTCGCGCACAAGCATCGCAAGCACGTGCGGCGCGCGCACGTGAAGCACCGCAAGCACGTCAAGATCGTCAAGGCGCGGCACGACGCGCACGTCACGCTCGCCAAGGTGAAGCACCTCAAGCCGGTGAAGCACATCGCGCACGCCAAGGCCAAATACGGCGCCAAGCACAGCGCCAAGCACACCGTGAAGCCGGTGCGCCACCTCACCCGCAAGTCGACGACCTATGCGCACTCCAGTTCCCCCGCCGCGCATAAGAGCGTGAACTAGCCCCCCTTCCACGCTCAGGTCGTCGCTGGAGGCCGGCCCCCAAGGGCCGGCCTCTTGCGTTCGGCGTTGCGGCCGGGACGGCGGCGTCTCGTCGCCCCGCACGAATGTTCTTGCGGTCGGCGGCACCGGCGTCGGGTTCGTTCGGTCAACCCGCGCCATGTCCGCGGCCGCCTTGCCGCACAGCCTGGCAGCGCGTTGAATTTGCTGCTGTTATCCCAGTTGGGTTCAATCTGCCGTTTTGCCGCCGTTCGTTCGCTGTGCCCCGCGGCGCGCCGCAGATCCTCTTGCGGACGATTGAATGTCTCCCGCCATAGGGCTTAGCTATCTGGTGCAATTCGTCTTTTCATTCCAAGGGGAGAGTCAACAATGAAAGCAATTCGACGGTCTCGTCGTGCCAGCCTGCGGCGTCAGGTGGCGATCATCACGCTCGCTTCCTGTGCGGGGATGCTGCTTGTCGCGGACCCGGCACCGGCCAAGGAGATCAAGCTCGCGCGCACGGTCAAATCCGGCGTCGAAACGCGTGTGGCCTTCTCGAGCCACTGGGACACCAAGACCTGCAAGGCGCTGCCGATGACCGTGACCATCAGCAAGCAGCCATCGCACGGGACAGCCTCGATCAGCCCGGGCGTGCAGACCTTGCCGCAAAGCACGCCGGGCTCCGGCCCGACCGGCTGCGCCGGCGCCAAGATCGACAGCAACCAGATCATGTACAAATCCAACGCCGGTTTCCACGGAACCGACGTGATGGGCTACCACACGAACACGGGGATCGATGCGACCATCACGGTCACGGTCGAGTAAGCCCGCGCGGCATCTGTGGAGCCAGCCAGTTGGGTCACCGTTGACACCGTTCGGCGGCCGCATATACGACGACGTTTGCCGCCGAATTTCGCGTTGCGACCTGCCGGCTGCGAAGCGAAGGAATGCCGCCTGATGACAGTGAACGAAGCGCCCGTTTCCGACGCCAACGAGCCGAAGAATTTTCTTTTGGATCCTTATCGCGACTGGGCCGCTGGCGAAGGAATTCCTATCCATCTGGATTTTGGCCACGATCTGCTTGCGCTCGAGACCGGACGGTGGGATCGCTACGATGCGCGCGGCTGCTTTGCGTTCACCCATGGCGCCGGCGACTTCATGAGCAACTACGTGATCGAGTATCCCGGCCGGCAAGAAGACGCGTCCGGTCAAGCATCTCTACGAAGCCTTCTGTTATGTCCTCGCCGGAAACGGCTCGACGACGGTGTGGCTGCCCAACGGCGAGAAGCGCAGTTTTGAATGGGGCCCGCGCGCCTTGTTCGCAATCCCCTTGAACTGCGAGTATCAGATCTTCAACAATTCAGGTTTCGAGTTGAACTCGTATCTCCTGCACCAATGACGCGCCGATCACGATAAATCTCTACCACAACATCGATTTTGTCTTCGACAATCCGTCGCGATTCCCCGACCGTTGCGGCTTGTCGAAGCATTTCAACGGCGAGGGCGATCACCGCACCTACACCGCGAGCCTTGCAAAGGGTGCGCGCAATGTGTGGGAGACGAATTTCGTCCACGATCTGACGAGCTTCCAGCTTTACGAGCTGGAGGCCCGTGGCAAAGGGTCGTCAAACATCAGCTTTATTCTGGCTGACGGCACCATGCATGCTCATTGCTCGCAGATTCCGACCGGCCGTTACAAGAAGGCACATCGACACGCTGCCGGCACGCATGTCCACGCCGTCGATGGAGAGGGTTATTCGTTGCTGTGGTACGAGGGCGACTCCGAGTTCAAGGAATTTCCCTGGCGTCATGGCTTCATGTACACGCCGCCCTTCTGGATGTTTCATCAGCACTTCAACACTTGCGGCAAGCCGGCGCGCTACCTCGCGTGCAGCCTTGGCAGCCGGCGCTACCCGTTCATAGCGCTTCGGCGGAAAAGTTCGGAAGGCGGTGGTTCCGTTTCGGTGCAGCAAGGCGGCCGTCAAATCGAGTACGAGGACCAGGACCCTCGTATCCACCGGAAATGGCTCGACGCGATCCGCGCGTCCGGGGTCCAATCGCAGATGGGCGATATATTCGATGAGGCGGCGATTCTCGCCCTGCCGCCGGAGTCGTTCACCGGCGTAATCCAGACGCCGCATTCCATCGGACCGGCGACGTAAGTCAAACGATGCATGAGTTCGAGCTGGAGCATGAACATGACGATCTGAGCGACGCCGAACAGGAGGCGATTGCGCGATCGATCCTGGAACAGGAAACGATCACGCTGCGCACAGTCGGCATCGATATCGGCAGTTCAACGTCGCACCTGCTGTTTGCCCGTGTCGTTCTCAAGCGTCAGTCTCAGGATTTGTCGAGCCGATTTGTCGTCGTTGAACGACAGATCATTTGGCACTCGCCAATTCTTTTGACGCCCTTTCGTATCGATGGCACCATCGACGCTCACGTGCTGGCGCACTTCATTCAACGCGCCTATCACGACGCGGGCTTGCGGCGAGGTGATGTCGACAGCGGGGCCGTGATCCTCACCGGCGAGGCGATCAAGCGTAAGAATGCGCGCGCCATCGACGAGATCTTCGCCAAGGAGTCCGGAAAGTTCGTATGCGCGACGGCCGGGCACAGACTGGAATGTATTCTGGCTGCGCACGGGTCGGGCGCGGCCGCATTGTCGAGGCGGCGCGGCTCGTCGGCACTGCATGTGGACATCGGCGGCGGCACGACCAAGCTCGCGCTGATCGACAAAGGCGAAATCAAGAGTGTCGCCGCGCTCGCCGTCGGCGGGCGGCTGGTGGCTGCGAATGAAACCGGGGCATGGACCCGGATCGACAATTCGGCACGACTGGTCGCGCGCGACCTAGGCATCGCGGCGGCGCCGGATCGGATGGCGGACGAGAGTGCGCGTCGTGCCATCGCCGGGCGATTGGCCAGGCTCGTCGTCGATCAAATTGTCGGCGCACCGCTCGATGATCTTGGCCGTGCACTGGAGTTGACCGAGCCGCTGGAGCGATCCGTGCAGCCGGAATTCATATCCTTTTCGGGCGGGGTGGCGGAGTACATATTCCACCGTGAAACGGCAGATTACGGAGATATTGCAAAGCTTCTTGCCGGCGAGATCGTCCAACAGATGACGGATCGCTGCAGCGTACCCATCATCGAGCCGACGGAGCGCATTCGTGCGACCGTTATCGGCGCCTCTCAGTTCACCGTTCAGGTAAGCGGCAAGACCATCTACGTGTCCGATGCGAATGTATTGCCGGTGAACAACATTCCGGTAGTTCACCTTGGATTGGCTCTCTGCAACGAGATTGACGAAGACGCAATCGTCGACGGTTTTAGCAAAAGCGCGGACCTTCTCGATCTCGCCCCGGATGCGAAGATGGCGCTGGCGTTCACTTTCTCCGACGAGCCGAACTATGAGCGACTCGCGACCATCGCGCGCGCGATCATGCGATTTGCCGCCCCGCGTTGCGGCGAGCTGCTCGTGTTGATGATCGAAGGCGATATCGGCCGTGGTCTGGGTCGTATCATTCACAAGGAATTCGGTTTTGGCGGGGCGTTGATTTCGATCGACGGGATTCGATTGCAGCAGCTCGATTTTGTCGACATTGGCGAATTCATCGAGCCTCCGGGTGTCGTTCCGGTGGTGATCAAGTCGCTGCTGTTTTCTTGAGGCGGAAATCTGCCGATCCGGTCATGGCGCCGCGGGGCAAGCGTCCGGCATAGCGGGGTTCCCGACCTCGCATCCCAACAGGGACGGCGTCACGATGTTCGCGCCGATTGCGCTTCCGCCAGCCCGTTGTTCTTGTATGCGGAACGCCGTTCCGCATATTGACTTACTGTGGTCGCGGCCGGCATGGTGCGTGAAGCTGACGAAAAGTCCCGTCCCGGGCCCACGCATCTGTTGCGCCTCGCGCCGGTCGACGGTGCTCATTCAATCGAGGGGAAATGACCTGGGGAGCCACGCAGATCGAGGCGAGCGACCGACCGCGTCCGATCGAGGGCAAGACGCTGGCGATCGGCGGGGCGGTCGCGCTGGTTGCCTGGATCACGCTCGTGCCGGTCGTTTTCTTGCTCCGGCAGAGCTTCCTGACCGCGGAGACCGCATCCGCGCCGGCGCAGTTCACATTCGAGAACTACCGCCTTGCCTACGCGAGCGCCGAGACGCTGCACCTCTTCGGCAACTCGGTCGCGTTCGCCATCGGGTCGGCAACGCTTGCCTTCACGGTCGGCACTTTTCTCGCGTGGGTGAACGAGCGCACCAACACGGCCTTCAAGTCGCTGTTCTTCGCGCTCGCGCT
>CAVPGG010000035.1:0-7363 GCA_963703755.1 uncultured Pseudomonadota bacterium | reverse complement strand
AATCCTCTGTGTCTCAGTACTTCCTGAGGTCGTCTACCCGAGAGTTCCAGCAGACATCCAGTCAACAATTGTTCCCACAAGAACTCTGCCATTGCTCCGTATTTCCCATGCCAGCCTGTTGTTCGCTAATAAACCCGGCTTCTTCCAGTAGCTGAGGAGACGTATTCAAGGAATAGAAGTACTGCCAGGGCCCAAGACTTCTGCTCTTTGGGATTGTTCGAGGCACGCAAACTGGCATCCGCATCGATGAAACGTTGCCAGTCGTGTTGTCCTCTGGCAAGGAGCATAGCGCATTTTGTCGCGATCTCATTCAGCCTCGTGTATTCGACGCTGGCAGCCGAGAATCCTTGCCACTGCCCTCCCACCAGTGTCGTAGTTTCTTGCCTTCCTCCTCGGTGATTTGAGCTTCTTCTTCAGTTGATTCTTGATATCCAAATCGGCATAGTACAGCATCCATCCAAGCATGCGCCCAGCCATCTCTCTTGAGCCACGTTTTCAGAGAGCTCTGCAAATTGTCACCCATCTCGGTGGGCGCGGCGGAGGCGACTGTCATTGTAGAGATGCTTGCGACATTGGGCTTTGTCTCGGTTAAGCACCTTTTCCAGTGCCATGGAATCCAAATGGTAGAGCATTGCTTGGTGAATGAACTCCTGTGCAGTCTCGCGAATGGCGGCGTTGTCGGCTTTCA
This sequence comes from uncultured Pseudomonadota bacterium, assembly GCA_963703755.1. GTDB lineage: Bacteria > Pseudomonadota > Alphaproteobacteria > Rhizobiales > Xanthobacteraceae > JAVDCA01. Next base: position 6,675 of record CAVPGG010000035.1, on the reverse strand, counting down.
CATTGTCAAGATCAGCGACTAGCAAATCGTTACTGCTGTCGGTAACAGCCCTTCTGTTCATCAGTTTCACTGCTGGAGCCGGTTCCACATGCGCACTGGTGGCTCTCAAAGGCTTGTGAGAATGTAATCTGCAGTTTGTTCCTGAGTAGCGCTGGCGAGAATGTTATCAGGAGTTGTCTGACGAACAATTTCTCGTCTCAAATTACTGGGCTGCACTGTTAGTCTCTGCATGTTAGCTAGAAATCCGTGTCCGGCACCAACGCAATTCTTGAATTGCTGGATCAAAAACGCGAATCACACCAGCTGTAATATGAGTCTTGTGTCCCATAGTCAGACTGAGGTTCGAACAGATGCGGCAGGGAGCCTTCAACGCCAAGATTCTTGAAAGTTGCGGTCCTTGTTAATGAGCGGCGCTGTAGATCTGTGCTGAGATGGACTCGAAGCTGTCTGCAGCAGATGCAATGAGATCTGCAGACACAATCCTAATGTTTACAGAAACGCCTTCGGCGAGTGCATTGCCGCCAACGGTGACAGTGTACAGCTGAGGAATGGAACCAGGGGAAGAGCCGAGCTCAGGTCTGGGATTTTTTGTCAAGTGCAGCACACGGACATCCTCTCAGACTGGAATGATCTAGGATGGCTTTTATTCTATCCGGTCTTGCTATCGACTGAAGCTGAAAAGAGGCTTGCGTCTGTTGGATTTGGGGCCCCGGACTTGAGACTACCTCACCCTGGGGAAGGCACACTTTGTCCGTATCGTACCTAGACTTGATCAGATCAGATATCCTCAAAATCACGCGTAGGGCGAGTTTATGAGACTGCCGAAGAAAGGCTTCAATTTCGGAGAGTTGGCCACCAAGGCTGTCGTCTTTTGCAGGTGATGAAACTGCATGGGTGGGCTCCGGCTCAGCTATTTCTGCATTCATCGTGTGCTTGGTATTGCACAGCAGCTTGGACTGATTGCACTTGGCTGAAATCAGGGCCGAGTGGACTGTCGACTTTCGCGGTTTCGGTTTAGGCGTAACACGAAACCATGACCGACTTTCACTTTCTGGTGGGTGAGGTGGATCCTCGTGCGTTGAGGTAAATGTGAATCCTTCACCAGTGTACAACATGTCGTCAAGGGAGCAAAATCCATGTTCCAAATTGATCGTCGCCAAGCTTGCGAGTCCACGCCAGTGTGTGGTGCTTCGAGTAACAGTAGACTGTAGCCGCGGGCAGTGCGCTCCCATCCACAAAGAGGACACCTTGATAAACAGACAGCTCCGGGAGCCTGTCGTGCTCAGAGCCTGCGGACGACGAAGCATTCTGCACTATTCACATTCAGATGCCGAGTGGTGCGGAGTAGACTGGGCCGACCGGGGTGATCAGACGCAGCGTTGAAGGATGGAGCTGTCGTACGGGAGGTGTCGATGAAATCTGTCGTCGAAAGATCTTCCATAGTTGAAGCCGGTCCATGAGCGCTCAAAAAGAATGTCGACTCGCCACAGCCCAAGAGCATCTGTTTCTGCGTTTCCAATGGGAGCTTTTCCATCGCCTGGGCTGTTTTGGAGATCTCATCTGAGGTCGGCTGTCGTACATCGAGATAGCCATTGGCGTGGTAGCCGTGGAACTTATCGGCGATGGTCAACTTGAACATCCGATGCTCGCCGCTTACGAAGGAGATATCAATATATTCGACCGTGATGAAGTCGTAAGACGAGCCGTCTGCCGGAGTAGAACGTGTCCCGAGTCGAGCTGACAGTGAGCCAGGGATTGGCTTGAGTGTTCCCTATAGGATCAACAGCACGAAGCACCGTCGTGGTTTGGAAGATCATGTCAGAGGTGAAGAAAGCCCCGTCGTCGTTGATACATAGATCTCCAGCCAGCTTCCAGAGACTGGAAGCACATTCGCAATGGCATAACTGGTGTCCTGGCCAATCTGAGCTGTAGTATAGAAGTTGGCGAAGAAATGTTCTCGAGCTCGACCAGATGTGGAGCCGCAGCAGAGTCATGAGATTGCTGGACAGCCGGATCGTATTCGATGAAACCGGCCTTTGCCGTGGTCGCAGTAGAAGCAGTTCTATTCACGAGATTATGCTTACGTCAGGTGGATTAATGGTATCCATCTTCCGCTTGGCTGCCTGGGACTTCCTCTTGGTAGAATATGCCCGAGAAAGGTTCTCCTCGATAAATTTCCTTGCGGGAGCGCCCGTCTCATCGCGGGAGCGCCATGCCAAACAAGTCGTAAACTTTGGATGTATTAGACGATGCAGCGTCCCTCATCGGCTTCAAAAAATAGTTGTCGTAACAGTTGCCCCAATGAATCGCCATCTCTTGCCCAATCGTATTGTATTGTCCCGCGGCCCTGGCTCTGGTCTGCCGCTGCGTGCTCCTGGTCTTCCATAGTGGACTGGACTCGCTTGAAACTCTGTGTTGTCGTTCGCATTACCCACAGCTTGTAGAAGTTCGTGAGGCTGGGCATTGAGGGTTTGTGTCGGGGCAGTAAGATGAGGCTACAGCTTTGATACTAAACCCGTGAGGAACTTGGAAAGATTGTCTTCGCCCTGCGCAGGCGCCTGAGGAGCGCCTGGGGATTGCCGTGGTTGGCCCAAGACTGCACCATCGTCTCAGGAAAGGCAGCGGTGCCTCTTTGGTTACCAACCATAACGGGAGGTCCTTGATCGATATCGCCAGGATCGGCGATACGGCGGCCGCCACCGCGCTCGCGGCCGAGCGCGCCTTTCTCGCCGTGCTCGACGGCTCCTGTCGCACCCCGATCGCGGGCCACGCGCGCCTCGACCGGACCGCGCTGCACTTGTGCGGCCTGATCGTGAAGCCGGACGGCAGCGAATCGTTCGCGACCGAGCGCCGCGGTGCCGCGCGCGATGCCGCGGCGCTCGGCGAGGATGCCGGCCGCGAGCTGCGCCGCCGCGCGGGCGCCGATTTCTTTGCGGTGTGATCATGCGCCTCCTCGTGACCCGCCCCGCACCCGACGGCGAGCGCACCGCGGCGGCGCTACGCGCGCGCGGGCATGACGTGATGCTGGCGCCGCTTCTCGACATCGAGCCGGAGCCCGAGGCCGATCTCGGCCCCGGCCCGTGGGACGGCGTGCTGATCACCAGCGCCAACGCGGTCCGCGCGGTCGCGGCGCATGACCGCAAGGCCGGGCTGCTCGGCCTGCCGCTGTACGCGGTCGGCCGGCGCAGCGCCGAGGCGGCGCGGGCGGCCGGATTTACCGACGTGGTCTCGGCCGACGGCGACGCCACCGGCTTGGCGCGGCTGGTTGCGGCCCGGCCGGGCAGGCCGCAGGTGCGGCTTCCGCTCCTCTATCTCGCGGGCGAGGACCTCGCCGCCGACCTCGCCGGTGCGCTCGCGGCGCAGGGCGTCGCAACTCGGACCGTGGTGGTCTATCGCGCCGTGGTCGCGACCAGCCTGCCGGCCGACGTGAAGGAGGCGCTGGCGGCCGGCGCAGTCGACGGCGTGCTGCACTACTCGCCGCGCAGCGCCGACGCCTTCACGGCCCTGGCGCTGGCCGCGCTGATTGATCTCAAACAATTGACAACAAAGCACTATTGCGTGTCGGCCGCAGTCGCGGCGCCGCTCCGCCGGGCGGGCGCGCCGGCGATTATCGTCGCCGCCCGGCCGGATGAATCGTCCCTGCTCGCGTTGATCAATTCAGCCTGATGGCAGACGCCCGTTGCCGCCGTATCGGCGTCACATTATGCGATAATGCAGCTGATCGGCTCGGGTGGAGACGCGATCGATGGCAGACGCAACCCCAGTTCCGCCGGGGCGGGCGAGCGCCGGCGGCGCGTGCCGCCGCCGACGATCGATCTTCAAGCCACCGACGTGTCCGCACCCGCCGCGCCGGCCGCCGATCCCCATGCGGCCCGCGAATCACCAGACGCAGCACCGACCATGACCGACAGCGCAGCCACGGGTCCGGCCGCCTCCCAACCGGCGGCGCCTCCCGCCGGCGCGCCCGCCCGGCGCCCGGCGTCCGCCTGGCGGCTCGCGGCCGCCGGCGCCATCGGCGCCGTCCTCGCGCTCGCTGTCGCGACGGTCTTCTGGGCGCTCGCCCGCGACGGCGGCGAGGGCAACGCGCGCCTCGCCCGCATCGAGACCCAGCTCGGCACGCTCGCCCGCACGGGCGGCGCACCGGCCGATGCCAAGGCGCTCGACGATCTGACCCAGCGGCTCGGCCGCATCGAGCAGACGCTGACCGACCGGCTCGCCGCCGTCGATCGCGAGATCAGGCCGCTCACCGACCGGCTCGCCGACCTCGGCCGCCGCAACGACGAGATCATGGCGGCCACGCAGGTCGCGCGTGACCGCGCCGACGCAGCCGCGAAATCGCTTGCCGACGTGGCGCAGCAGCTCGCCGCGCTCAACGCCGAGCGCGCCCGCCAGCCGCAGGTCGAGCGCGCCGATCTCGACGCCCTGGCGGGCCGGCTCGCCAGCCTCGAAACCACCACCAAGGCGATCGCCGAGCAGCTCGCGCGCATCGCCAATGCGGCGGTCGCGGGCAATACGCGCCAAGCCGTGCTGGCGATCGCGCTCAACACCGCGGTCGAGCGCGGCGCGCCCTATGCGCGCGAGCTCGCCGCCATCGATCCCGCGGTCGCGGGCGCCGCGACGCTCGCCGCGCTCAAGCCCTTCGCCGAGTCCGGCGTGCCGAGCCCGCCGGCGCTCGCGCGCGCGCTCGCGGCGCTGCTGCCGGCGGCGCGCGAGGCCGCGAGCGGGCCGCCGCCGAGCGGGTTTCTCGATCGCCTGCAGGCCAACGCGGAGCGGCTGGTGCGCATCCGCCCGGTCGGCCCGGCGCAGGGCGACGATGCGGGCGCGATCCTGGCGCGCCTCGACGCCAAGGCGGCCGAGGGCGACATCGCCGGTGCGCTCGCCGAGGCCGGCAAGCTCACCGCGACCGTGCGCGCCCCGCTCGAGCCGTGGATCAGGCGCGCGCAGGAGCGCAATGCGGCGCTCGCCGCCGCCTCCGCGCTCGCGCTGCGCTCGCTCGACGTGATCCGCCGCCCGACCGCCCCGGCCGCCCAAGGTCCGGCGCCGCAAGGCCCATCCGCCCGATGATCCGCGTCGTCCTCTTTCTCGGCGCGGTCGCCCTGGCGGCGCTCGGCGCCGCTTGGCTCGCCGACCGGCCCGGCAACGTCATCATCACGTGGCTCGGCTATCACATCGAGACCTCCGTCATGGTGCTGATCGCCGCAATCGCGGTGATCGGCGTCGCCATGACGGCGCTGTGGGCGCTCATCCGCGCGATCTGGTCGTCGCCCGCGAGCGTCGCGTTCTTCCTGCGCCATCGCCGCTCGGCGCGCGGCTACCGGGCGATCTCGCGCGGCCTGATCGCGATCGGCGCAGGCGACGTCAAGGCGGCGCGCCGGCTCGCCGCCGAGGCAAAGCGCTACGCCGGCGACGAGCCGCTCGCGCTGCTGCTCGCCGCGCAGACCGCCCAGCTTGCCGGCAACCGTCCGGCCGCCGAGGTGACGTTCCGCCGGATGGCCGACCACGCCGAGACGCGGCTGCTCGGCCTGCACGGCCTGTTCGTCGAGGCGCAGCGCAAGAACGACATGGCGGTCGCGCGCACCATCGCGGAAGACGCCGTGAAGGCGAACCCGGCGGTGCGCTGGGCCGCGCAGGCGGTGCTCGACGTGCGCTGCGCCGAGCACGACTGGGCCGGCGCGCTGGCGGCCCTCGACTCCAACATGAAAAGCGGCCTGCTCGACAAGCCGTCGTTCCGCCGCAGCCGCGCCGTGCTGCTCACGGCGCGCGCCCTGTCGGGCGCCGAGCGCGACGCCGCCCGCAACGACGTGATCGAGGCCGTGAAGCTGTCCCCTGGCCTGGTGCCGGCCGCGGCGCTCGCCGGCCGCCTGCTCGCCGAGGCCGGTGAGGCGCGCAAGGCCGGCCGCCTGCTCGAGGCGGCGTGGCGGCTCAATCCGCATCCGGATATTGCCGAGACCTACGCGCATGTGCGCCCCGGCGATTCGGCGCGCGACCGTCTCGCCCGCGTGCAGGCGCTGGCGAAGCAGAGCGGCGACAATCCCGAGGGCATGCTGGCGGTCGCCCGCGCCGCGATCGACGCGCGCGAGTTCGCGGCCGCGCGTGCCGCGCTCAGCGCGCTTGCGGCGGCGCCGAGCCGGCGCGTCGCCCTGATGATGGCCGAGATCGAGGAGGGCGACACCGGCGACGTTGGCCGCGCGCGCCAATGGCTGGCGCGGGCGCTGCATGCGGCGCGCGATCCGGCGTGGACCGCCGACGGCCTCGTCTCCGACAAATGGCTGCCGGTTCGCCCGCGACCGGCCGGCTCGACGCCTTCGCGTGGAAGGTGCCGCTCGCCGACCTCAACCCGCCGGGCCGCGTGATCGAGCAGGCCGAGGCGGAGCCCGTTCCTGAGGCGCCGCCCGCGCCGCCGCCCGCCGATGCGGCCACGGACGACGCGCCCGAATTCGACGGCCCGCCGGCGCGCGAGCCGCGCGTCGAGGTGACGTTGCCGGCCGTGATCCGCCGCCGCCCCGTCGCGGACGAGCCGCACCCGGTCGACACCGTGATCCCGCTGGTGCACAGCCCCGACGATCCCGGCCCCGATGCCGAGGTCGCCGGCGACCCGGCTCCCGAGCCGCCCGCCGCCGAAAGCTGGTGGCGGCGCGGGTTGTTTGGCTCCCGGCATCCGCGTAGCCCGGATGG
>CAVPGG010000034.1:0-7945 GCA_963703755.1 uncultured Pseudomonadota bacterium | reverse complement strand
CCATCAGGTGGAAATCGGTGCTGTGCAGGAAGGTGACAATCCTCGCATAGGACTTTCGCGTTCGCCTGTCGCAGCGATCGACCGCGTCCTTTAGCTTCGCATCCTTCTCGATCTCCTGAATTACTTGCAGCGCCTCGAGCAAGTGCGCTGACTGGACCCGACCGAAGTAGAGATCCGACCTCCCGGCGCCGCCTCTTCAGCGGGTCGTCTGACCGCTGCCACTCCACCATTTCGCTGTTCGTGATGCCCAGGTCGTTCATCGCGATCATGAGCCTCAGCACTACCGACGCGAGATTCTTCATTGCTCAGCAGTCGATCGCTGTGAACCATCCATGTACGACTGGACACCGACCTGCCTCTCCCGTTCGGACGTATTGGATCATATGGCTGCTGGCGGTCCAGCCACTCGTTCTCGCGCGCTATGGCAGGCCCGTGGCGAGGGCGCGGAAAGAGCGCCAGCGTGAAGATTTCGTATAGATTTCGCTCCGGCGCCGACGCAGCTTAGTCGCCGTCTTGAAAGCGGTCGTAAATCGTATCGCAGGTTTGGCACATGAACTTGCCGCCGACCGGAAAGACGGTCTGCTTGTGGCAGATCGTACAACAATCAGTAAGAAAGGTGGGACCGGCGGGCTTCGGTGAGAAGGAGCGGATTAGCTCGTTTGCCACTCGACGAACGTATTCGACAGAGGCCGGGCGGTCTTTCTCTGCTTGGAGCTGTTCGAAATATATTTCGGCTGACGGATAGCTTATACCGAACTTGATCGAGATGTCCTCAATAGAGGGAAGGGTGCGGGCAACGGTCTCATTTATTAGAAACGCGGGCGCGAAGACCCGAGCTTGATGCTCGGACAGATTCGTACGATGGGATCCACTTTGGAGTAATGTTCTTGCCGGAGCGGCGCGCCATTACCGCTCCCTGCATTAGCTTCTCGAAATGCATCACCGCGTGCCCAAATTCGTGGGCGATCGTGTTGCGCGCGAACCCATCACCAAGGAAAGCTAGATGCCGGATATGTCGCGGTATCTGGATTATGATCGTTTTGCCATCGTAGCGAGTGAGGCCGGCATCGCCTTTCATTTTTTCATCAGGGACGATCTCAAATTTGAGGGCCTTGAGACCTTTGACCGTCCAAATATCGCCATGAACCGCACAGCTCCAGGACGTCTACGTGCTCCACGTCAGAAATGCCAAAATGAGCACGTAGCCTCAATGCGAGGCTACGGACCTCGGAATTGCTTCGCGGCAGATCCCTGTAGTCGTCGTTGGACATCATTTTCCTCGGTTCGTATTTACCCCCTCGATGTCAGTTGCATATTGAGCCCGCTGGAGTTGGCGATGTGTTAGGGTTTACGCCACTTATCAGGCGATCCTGCGTTGGTATGTCGAACGCGTTCGACGTGTGGCGTAGTTCCGGGACTTAATTCGCGCGCACGCTCAATTGCTTGTGCCTGGGTGCGCAGCACGTCGCTTGCTCGCTCAGAGTTCGCGCGACGAACCGCGTAGTCACCTTGTGGCCTTTGCTCGACGTAGATTTGCTTGTCCGTCATTTCGCCCTCCTTTCGGGGGCAGCCTCAACTACACCCCGTCGTGCTGCCGCACGTATCGCACTTCATGCAGGTCCCGTTGCGCACCAGCGTGAAGTTCATGCACTCGGGGCAGGCCTCGCCCTCGTAGCCGCGGGCACGCGCCTCGGCGCGGCGCTCGGCGACCTGGGCCCGTGCGCCGGGCGCCTTCGTGGGCGTGGTCCACGGCATCTGCTCCAGCGCCTGGGTGGGCGAGAGCTGCTGCTCCGTCTTGAGCGCGGCACTGCCCTCCACGTGTCCCGCAGGCCGTCCCCCTGGCCCGCGCGGGCGCCGGCGCTCGCAAGCGACGTACGTTCGAGCCGCGGCACTCCGGCGCGCGCGTCTCCGCCGGGCGCGGGCATCGGCGCCGCCCGACATGACGACGAGCTTGTCGGTGCGCGAGCGCGTGATGCCCTTGGAGAGATATTTCGACGGGGCGGCTGCTCCGCGGGGCGGCCTTCCTCGACGCCCTTGCCGAGCGCGTCGAAGCCGATTCGCGCGGGTCGACATGCGCGAGGTCGAAGCGCGACAGATACGACACCGCGAGCTCGCGGAAGACGTAGTCGAGGATCGAGGTCGCGTACTTGATCGCTTCGTTGCCCTGCACCGGGCCGGACGGCTCGAAGCGGGTGAACGTGAAGGCGTCGACATATTCGTCGAGCGGCACGCCGTATTGCAGGCCGAGCGAGACCGCGATCGCGAAGTTGTTCAGGAGCGAGCGCAGCGCCGCGCCCTCCTTGTGCATGTCGATGAAGATCTCGCCCAGCCGGCCGTCGTCGTATTCGCCGGTGCGCAGGTAGACCTTGTGCGCGCCGACCACGGCCTTCTGGGTGTAGCCCTTGCGGCGGTCCGGCATGCGCTCGCGCTCGCGGATCACCGTGATGCGCTCGACCACCTTCTCGACGATGCGCTCCGCGAGGCCCGCGGCGCGCGCCGCCGCCGGACGCTCGAGGAAGGCATCGACGTCTCCTCCTCGTCCTCCTCGTCGGCGATGAGCTGCGAGTTGAGCGGCTGCGAGAGCTTGGAGCCGTCGCGGTAGAGCGCGTTCGCCTTGAGGCCGAGCTTCCACGACAGCAGATACGCGCTCTTGCAGTCCTCGACCGTCGCCTCGTTCGGCATGTTGATGGTTTTGGAGATCGCGCCCGAGATGAACGGCTGCGAGGCCGCCAGCATGCGGATGTGGCTCTCGACCGACAGGAACCGCTTGCCGGTGCGGCCGCACGGGTTGGCGCAGTCGAACACCGCATAGTGCTCGGCCCGCAGGTGCGGCGCGCCCTCGACCGTCATGGCGCCGCACACGTGGATGTTGGCGGCCTCGATCTCGCGCTTGCTGAAGCCGAGCCAGGCGAGCATGTCGAAGTTCGCCTTCGCCAGCTCCTCGGCCGGAATGCCGAGTTCGTCGCGGCAGAACTCCTCGCCGAACGTCCACTTGTTGAAGACGAACTTGATGTCGAAGGCGGCAGGCAGCGCCTTCTCGACCTTCTCGATCGCTTCGGCCGAAGGCCCTTGGCCTTGAGCGTGGTGGGGTTGATCGCCGGCGCATTCGACAGCGTGCCGTGGCCGACCGCATAGGCCTCGATCTCGGCGATCTCGCTCTCGCGATAGCCGAGCACCCGCAGCGCCTCGGGGACGGCGCGGTTGATGATCTTGAAGTAGCCGCCGCCGGCGAGCTTCTTGAACTTTACCAGCGCGAAATCGGGCTCGATGCCGGTGGTGTCGCAGTCCATCACGAGGCCGATGGTGCCGGTCGGCGCGACGACCGTCGCCTGCGCGTTGCGGTAGCCGTGCGTCTCGCCGAGCGTGAGCGCGCGGTCCCAGGCGCGCATGGCATGCTCGACCAGCTTCTGCTCCGGGCAGGCCGCGTGGTCGAGCCGCACCGGCGGCGTCGCGACCTTCTCGTAGCCGGTCTTCTCGCCGCGCGCGGCGCGGCGATGATTGCGGATCACCCGCAGCATGTGCTCGCGGTTCTTCTTGTAGCCCGGGAACGGGCCGAGGATCGCGGCCATCTCGGCCGAGGTCGCGTAGGCGACGCCCGTCATGATCGCGGTGAGCGCGCCGCAGATCGCGCGGCCGGCTTCCGAGTTGTACGGGATGCCGGACGACATCAGCAGGCCGCCCACATTGGCGTAGCCGAGGCCGAGCGTGCGGAATTCGTAGGAAAGCTGGGCGATTTCCTTGGACGGGAACTGCGCCATCAGCACCGAGATTTCCAGCCCGATTGTCCACAGGCGAACGGCGTGCTCGTAGCCCTCGACGTCGAACTGTCGCGTCTGCGCGTTACGGAAGGCGAGCAGGTTGAGGGACGCGAGATTGCAGGCCGTGTCGTCGAGGAACATGTACTCGGAGCATGGATTGGACGCGCGGATCGGGCCCGACGCCGGGCACGTGTGCCAGTCGTTGATGCTGGTGTGGAACTGGAGGCCCGGATCGGCCGAGGCCCAGGCCGCGTAGGCGATCTTTTCCCACAGGTCGCGCGCTTTGAGAGTCTTGTGCCACCTTGCCCGGCTTGGTGCGCCAGGTCAGGTCCCAGTCGCCGTCCGCCTCGACGGCCTTGAGGAAACCGTCCTCGACCCGCACGGTGTTGTTCGAGTTCTGGCCCGAGACCGTGAGGTAGGCGTCCGAATCCCAGTCGGTGTCGTAGATCGGGAAATCGATGTCCTTGTAGCCCTGCTTGGCAAACTGAATCACACGTTTGATGAAGTTGTCGGGCACGAGGCTCTTGCGCGCGAGCTTGATCTCGCGACGCAGCACCGGGTTCTTCTCCGGATCGAAGCAGTCGTCGCCCGAGCCCTCGCAGTTGACGCAGGCCTTCATCACGGCCTTGAGGTGCTTCTGGTTGATGCGCGAGCCGGTGACGAGGGCGGCGACCTTCTGCTCCTCGACCACCTTCCAGTCGATGTACTTCTCGATGTCCGGGTGATCGACGTTGACGATCACCATCTTGGCGGCGCGGCGCGTGGTGCCGCCCGACTTGATGGCGCCCGCCGCGCGGTCGCCGATCTTGAGGAAGCTCATCAGGCCGGACGACTTGCCGCCGCCCGAGAGCCGCTCGCCTTCGCCGCGCAGGCGCGAGAAGTTCGAGCCGGTGCCCGAGCCGTATTTGAACAGGCGCGCCTCGCGCACCCACAAGTCCATGATTTCGCCGTCGCCGACGAGGTCGTCGTTGATCGACTGGATGAAGCAGGCGTGCGGCTGCGGATGCTCGTAGGCCGACTTCGACTTGACGAGCTTGCCGGTCTGGAAATCGACGTAGTAGTGGCCCTGGCTCGGGCCGTCGATGCCGTAGGCCCAGTGCAGGCCGGTGTTGAACCACTGCGGCGAGTTGGGCGCGACCATCTGGGCGGCGAGCATGTAGCGCTGCTCGTCGAAGAAGGCCTGCGCGTCCGTCTCCGAGTTGAAGTAGCCGCCCTTCCAGCCCCAATAGGTCCAGGTGCCGGCGAGGCGGTCAAAAACCTGGCGGCACGAATGCTCGCCGATGTGGCGCTCCTTCTCGGGCAGCGATTCGAGGGCATCGGTGTCGGCGACAGAGCGCCACAGGAAGGAGGGAACGGTCTCTTCCTCGACCTTCTTGAGCCGCGATGGCACGCCGGCCTTGCGGAAATACTTCTGCGCCAGCACGTCGGACGCGACCTGCGACCATGATGCCGGGACTTCCACGTTATCGGCATGGAACACCACCGAGCCGTCCGGGTTGCGGATCTCGCTCGTGGTCAGGCGGAATTCGATCTCCGCGTAGGGTGACTGACCGTCCTTGGTGTAGCGCCGCTCGATCCGCATTCTTCCGCCCCTTTGCTTGGCGTGGCACGCGGCTCCCCAGAGCATAGCGTGCCGACGCTGCATCTGCGACGCGGGCCTGTCCATGCCCACGCCCCCACATGCCTGTTTCTCGTTTGACGCCTCTACTTGCCCACCCGGTTACCGCGGAAGCGGTTCCGAATTTTTGTCTCGGCACGCCGACCGATCGCCCGGTTCGCAGAGGCTTCAGGGACACAAATAGGGTGTCCGCCAAAACCATGTGGCCCCGGCGAAACGGTGTCTCAAGCCTCTCAGGGATCGTCCGGCGATGACGAGATACTGTTGTCCGCCGCACGGTCGAAAAGCTAGGACGACTCCGTCGCGCTCGTCAAGCCTTAGTGTCGGAGTCTGAATCAACCGCTAAATATGGTGGTTAACCACTGAATTGTGGGGATAGAATTGGGGGAGCCCGATAAGTATCGGATATCAGGCGGAGATTCGAAAGCCCGCCGCGACACGCCAATGTTGTCCCCCCGACACAAATTCTTCACGGGGCGATTCCGGAGCGCAAAACGGTACGGTCTTACGTGGCCGAGTCCCGAGTCGTTCGCTGTCAATAAAGCTTCATGCAACGGAACGCGATCCACTCCGCGGCATGCGCATAGGTGCGGCGCCGTCCTCACGTTACGGCACCGCGGGTTCATCGCCCGGCCGCGACCGCGCGGGGTGGACTCTGCGGGGGGCGGTGGGGCGCCGGCGCGATTCGGTTCGCGTGGCGCGAGCGTCTCGTGCAGGGTCAACTCGGTTCGCGTGTGCGGCAGCGCGGTCGGGAACTCGGCGCGCAGGAAGGCGATCAGCTTTTCCCGCATTTCGCAGCGCAGGTCCCAGACGGCCGACGCATTGGCGGCGCTCACCAGCACCCGCACCTCGATGGTGCGCTCCTTGGCGTCGGTGACCTGGACACCGACGACCTTGCGGTCCCAAAGCTTCGATTGCGCCGCGATCTCGGCCGCCTTGGCGCGGATGCGCTCGATCGGCGCCGTGTAGTCGAGATAAAGCAGCACCGTGCCGAGGAGCGCCGTGCCCTCGCGCGTCCAGTTCTGGAACGGCTTCTCGATGAAATAGGAGAGCGGCACGATCAGGCGGCGCAAATCCCACAGGCGCACCACCACATAGGTCGAGGTGATCTCCTCGATCGTGCCCGACTTGTTCTCGACGATCACCGAATTGTCGAGGCGGATCGGCTGGGTGACGGCAAGCTGGATGCCGGCGATCAGGTTGGCGAGGAGCGGCCGCGCCGCGAGGCCCACGACCAGGCCGGCGACGCCCGCGGAGGCGAACAGGCTCACGCCGATCTGGCGCACCTCGCCGAAAGTCATCAGCGCGGCGCCGGCCGTGAACAGGACCACGATCGTCGAGGCGACGCGCTTGAGCACCCGCATCTGCGTCACGTGCTTGCGGGCGAGCAGGTTGTCGGGCGCATCGAGCCGGAAGCGCATGAGATAGACGGCGACGCCGATGTCGATGGTCGCCAGCGCGATCCAGCCGACCAGCACGACGAAGACCAGGCGCAGCACCGCGGCGGTCCAGGCCGCCGCTTCGGGCGGCAGGCTCACGGTGGGCAGCACCAGGACGAGCGCGAGCGTCGCGAAGGCGAGGCGGGTCAGTGCGCGCACCTGCTCGATGAGTGAGAGCACGAAGGGGTGCCCCGCAAAGGCACGCCGCATGATCCGGCGCACGACCCAGTGCACGATGAGGCCGGCGACGACCGCGAGGACGAGCACGAGCGCGATCACGGCCCAAGTTGGCAAGAATGTCGGCAAGAACGTCCGCAGGAACGCGAGGGCCTCGGTCACGCGACCCACGACGTTGGCGACGGTGTCCCGGATGCTGCCTGTTTCCATGGCGGTTCCACAGGTTGTCACGGTCAATCGGTACCTTGGAACAATGCGCCAGGACGGCTGCGGTTGCGCGGCGCTGGACAAGGGTTCCAGCCGCTGGCATGACAGCGCCGGCCTTCGCTTCGAGGAAAATGCGATGAAAATCTCGACCTTTTTCACCCGGTTCTTCACCTGGTGGAACGGCCAGACCTTCGGCACGCAGGTGTGGACGAGCCTCTATGGCGAGTTCGTCGGCGAGGACGAGTTCGGCAATCGCTACTACCGCACGAAGGGCGGCAAGATCGACAAGGCGCTCGGCTTCGAGCGGCGCTGGGTCATCTACAACGGCTATGCGGAGGCCTCGACCATCGGTCCGGCCTGGCATGGCTGGATGCACCACACGGTCGACGTGCCGCCGACCGACGAGAAGGTGACGCCGCGTCCGTGGTGGAAGCCGCACCGCCCGAACATGACCGGCACGCCCGGCGCGCAGCGCCCGACCGGCTCGACGCTCGCACTCGGCCGCCGTCCCAAGGCGACCGGCGACTACAAGGCGTGGACGCCGGGGCGATAGCTGCTCCTCTGCCGACTACTCTGCTTCTATCTAAAGTTGTAAATTGAGTCTCTGCTCAACCAATTTTGGATTTTGGCAGAACGAACCCGATTCTGCTGGAATTTCAATGCCACGCAAAAGGGCAGGATCGGACCGTAGCCCGCATGGAGGCGCGTAGCGCCGTAATTCGGGAACCGCATCCCCGGATTACGCT
>CAVPGG010000033.1:0-12054 GCA_963703755.1 uncultured Pseudomonadota bacterium | reverse complement strand
TCCACCGTCTCGCAATTCACGCCGACCGACATCGCGGCGATGACCACGAACCAGGTCGGCGGCCTGACGGCGCCGCAGATCAACGCGCTGTCGTCGCCGGATATTCGTGCGTTCAGCACCGCGCAGATCGGCGCCATCTCGTACGGCACGTTCGCCGCGATCGCGGCGATCCAGACCGCGAACTTCTCGGCGACGCAGATCGGCTCGCTTTCGCAGCAGCAGATCCAGGCGATGGGCAACGCGCAGATCGCCGGCCTCGGCAGGCCTGACCTCGATGCGCTCAACGTCGCCGACCTGACCGGATCCCAGGTCCGCGGATTGAACGGTGACGAGATCGCCAGTCTCAGCAACGCGCAAGCCGCGACGCTGCTCGCGTCGCAGCTCGGTAACCTGTCGACCCAGCAGATCCAGGCGTTCACGCCGCTCCAGCTCAACAATCTCGACCCGACGACGCTTCAGTCCGTGAACGTCACCACGCTGTCGACGGGCCAGATCGGCGCGGTGTCGACCGCGACGCTCAACAACCTGTCGACCGGGCAGGTCGGCGCGCTCACGTCCAGTCAGCTGCAGGCGCTGAGCGCCGCGCGGCTCAACGGGCTGAACGCGGCCAGCTTCAACGCCATCAACCTCGCCAATCTGACGACGACCCAGCTCGGCGGGCTCACGGCCGCGGCCGCGAACCTGAGCACGGGCCAGATCAACGCGTTGACGCCGGGCGAGATCGGCGCGCTGTCGGCGCCGGGCCTCAACCGGCTGTCGTCGAGCCAGCTGCAATTGCTGACGCAGACCCAGCTCGGCGGATTGACGGCGGACCAGCTCGGCTCGGTCACGACCGCGACACTCAACAACTTCTCGCCGACGCAGATCGGCGAGCTCGCGACGGGCCAGGTGCAGGCGCTGACCGCGGCACAGCTCAACGGACTGAATGCGAACAGCCTCAACGCGATCAATCTCGCGCATCTGACGGCCGCCCAGCTCGGCGGCCTCACGGTCGGGGCCGCCAACCTGAGCGCGGGCCAGATCAACGCGCTGACGCCGGGGCAGATCGGCGCGCTGTCGGCGCCGGGCCTCAACCGGCTGTCGTCGAGCCAGCTGCAATTGCTGACGCAGATCCAACTCGGCGGATTGACGGCGGACCAGCTCGGCTCGGTCACCACCGCGACGCTCAACAACCTGTCGCCGACGCAGATCGGCGAATTGACCACGGCGCAGACGCAGTCGCTGACCTCGGCACAGCTCAACGGACTGAACGCGAACAGCCTCAACGCGATCAATCTCGCGCATCTGTCGGCCGGCCAGCTCGGCGGACTGACGATCGGGGCCGCAAACCTCAGCACGGCGCAGATCAACGCGCTGGCCCCCGCAACGATCGGCGCGCTGTCGGCGCCCGGCCTCAACCGGCTGTCGTCGACGCAGTTGCAGCTGCTGACGCAGACCCAGCTCGGCGGCCTGACGGCGGACCAGCTCGGCGCGGTCACGACCGCGACGCTCAACAACTTCTCGTCGACGCAGATCGGCGAGTTTACGACCGCGCAGGTACAGGCACTCACGGCCCCGCAGCTCAACGGGCTGAACGCGGCGAGCTTCAACGCCATCAGCCCGGCGCGGCTGACCTCGGCTCAGCTCGGCGGCCTGACGACCGCGGCCGCCAATCTCAGTCCGAGCCAGATCAACGCGCTGACGCCCGGCCAGATCGGCGCGTTCTCGGCGCCGGGGCTCAACCGCTTGTCGTCGACCCAGCTGCAGGCCCTGACGCAGACCCAGCTCGGCGGATTGACGGCGGACCAGCTCGGCTCGGTCACGATCGCGACGCTCAACAACTTCTCGCCGACGCAGATCGGCGAGCTCACGACGACGCAGGTGCAGGCGCTCACGGCCGCGCAGCTCAACGGGCTCAACCCGGCAAGCCTCAATGCCATCAACCTCGCCAACCTGACGGCCGGCCAGTTCGGCGGGCTCACGACGGCGGCGGCGAACCTCAGCGCCGGCCAGATCAATGCGCTGACGCCGAGCGAGATCGGCGCGTTCTCGACCCCCGGGCTCAACCGCTTGTCGTCGACCCAGCTGCGGTCCCTGACGCAGACCCAGCTCGGCGGATTGACGGCGTGACCAGCTCGGCACGGTCACGACCGCGACGCTCAATAACTTCTCGCCGGCGCAGATCGGCGAGCTCACGACGACGCAGGTGCAGGCGCTCACGGCCGCGCAGCTCAACGGGCTCAACCCGACGAGCCTCAATGCCATCAACCTCGCCAACCTGACGGCTGGCCAGCTCGGCGGGCTCACGACGGCGGCGGCGAACCTCAGCGCCGGCCAGATCAATGCGCTGACGCCGAGCGAGATCGGCGCGTTCGCGACCCCCGGGCTCAACCGCTTGTCGTCGACCCAGCTGCAGTCGCTGACGCAGACCCAGCTCGGCGGGCTCACGGCCGTGCAGCTCGGCACGGTCACGACCGCGACGCTCAATAACTTCTCGCCGACGCAGATCGGGCAGCTGACGACCCCGCAGGTTCAGGCGCTGACCGCCGCGCAGCTCAACGGGCTGAATGCGGCGAGCTTCAACGCCATCAACCTGGCGCGCCTGACCTCCGATCAGCTCAATGGCCTCACGGCTGCGGTCGCCAACCTCAACCCGAGCCAGATCAACGCGCTGACGCCCGGACAGATCGGCGCGCTCTCGGCGGCGGGCCTCAACCGCCTGTCGTCGACCCAGCTGCAGGCGTTGACGCAGACCCAGCTCGGCGGCCTGACGGCAGACCAGCTCGGCGCGGTCACGACCGCGACGCTCAACAACTTCTCGCCGACGCAGATCGGCGAGCTCACAAGCAAGCAGGTGCAGGCGCTGACCGCCTCGCAGCTCAACGGCCTCAATGCGGCGAGCCTCAATGCCATCAACCTCGCCAATCTGACGGCGGCGCAGCTCGGCGGCCTGACGGCCGCGGCCGCGAACCTCAGCGCCGGTCAGGTGAACGCGCTGACGCCGGGCGAGATCGGCGCGCTGTCCGCGCCCGCGTTCAACCGCCTGTCGTCGCCGCAGCTCCAGGCACTGACGCAGACCCAGCTCGGCGGCCTCACGGCGACGCAGATCGGCGCGGTCACGACCGCGACGCTCAACAACTTCTCGTCGACGCAGATCGGCGAGTTCACGGCGCCGCAGGACCAGGCGCTCACCGCCGCGCAGCTCAACGGACTGAACGCCGCCAGCTTCGACGCCCTCAACCTCGCCAATCTGACCGCGGCCCAGCTCGGCGGCCTCACCGCGGCGGCCGGCAACTTCAGCGCGGGGCAGATCACCGCGCTGACCCCGCGGGAGATCGGCGAGCTGTCCGTCCCGGCGCTCAATCGCCTGTCGTCGACCCAGCTGCAGTCGCTCACATCGACCCAACTCGGCGGCCTGACGGCGGACCAGCTCGGCGCGCTCCCGAACGCGACGCTCAACACATTCACGTCGACCCAGATCGGCGAGCTCACGCGTCCCCAGGTGCAGGCGTTGACCGCGGCGCAGTTCAACAACCTGAACGTGGGCAGCCTCAATGCCATCAACGTCACCAACCTGACGAGCGATCAGCTCGGCGGCCTTACCACCGCGGTCGCGAACTTCAGCGCGAGCCAGATCAACGCGCTGACGCCGATCGCGATCAGTGCGCTGTCGGCGCCGGCGCTCAACCGCCTGTCGGCGACGCAGCTTCAATCGTTGTCGTCGAGCCAGATCGGCGGTCTCTCGCCGACGCAGATCGGCGTCCTCCCGTTCGCGACGCTGAACAATTTCTCGCCGACGCAGATCGGCGAGTTCTCAGCCTCGCAGGTCCAGGCGCTGAGCGACCCGCAGCTCAACGGCCTGAGCACGCCCAACCTGCAGGCTTTGAACGCCGGGAGCCTGTCGTCGGATCAGTTCAACGGAACTCTCGAGCGCCACCCTCGGCAGGCTCACGGCGAACCAGCTCGCCGCGCGCAATACGCCGCAGTCCAATGCGCCGTCGGACGTCAGCTCGCTCTCGCCGTCCGCGATCGCGGGCCTGACCACGGCGCAAGTGAGCGCGCTCACGACCGCGCAGCTCGGCACGCTCTCGTCGACGCAAACCGCCGCGCTGCTCGCCAACCACGCCGACGCCCTGTCGATCGCGCAAATCTCCTCGTTCAACAACTCTCAGCTCAGCACCACCACGCTGGTCGGCACCGCCGGCGGCCTGCAGTTCAACTTCAGCTGGGATTCAAGCGTCGGGAGCGCCCCGACCGGCTATCGCAACGCGGTCGTCGCCGCGGCGGCGGGCCTCTCCGCCCTCTACAGCAACAACGTCGTTCTCAACATTCAGATCGGTTACGGCGAGATCGACGGCTTCCAGATCGCGCCGGGCGCCGCGGCCGAGAATGAAAGCTTCCTCCAGAGCGCGAGCTATTCGGGCATCCGGTCGGCCCTACAGGCGCAGGCGCCGAACTCGAGCTTCCAGGCGGCGTCGGCCGCAAGTCTCGGCGCCAGCAATCCGACCGGCGGAAACTTCGAGCTCACCACCGCGGAGGCCAAGGCGCTCGGCCTCGCCGGGGCGGGCTCCAACATCGACGGCTTCGTCGGCGTCTCCAGCGCGATCGGCCTCGAGTTCAACCAGACCGCATCGGGGGGCTACGACGCCATCGGCGCCCTGCAGCACGAGTTCACCGAGGTCATGGGACGCATCGGGTCGGTCGGCGCCGCGCTCGGTGGCGGCGTCTACACGCCGCTCGACCTCTTCCGTTACACGTCGACCAACAATGCCAACCCGGGGCAGGGCACGCCCGAACGCGCGCTGACGCAGCAAGGGCCCAACACGGATTACTTCTCCATCGACGGCGGGGCGACGAATCTCGGCGACTACAATGCATCGAACGGCGGCATCGACTACGCGGACTGGAACAGCAACATGGCGCCCGATCCGCTCGGATTCGCCTTTCCGGGCGCGGCCCAGCCGATAACCGGCAACGACGCGATTGAGGTCGCCGCGATCGGGTGGAACCTTACCGCCAAGGGAGTGACGCTGGCGCGGACGGCGGCGAGCAAGCCGCTCGTTTGATGCGACCCGTCCGCGCCGCCGAGGCGCGCGTGCCTGCGCGGCGCGAAAGCCGGAACAGCGCGGCGTCCTGCCGCGCTGTTCCGTAGCACTGCGAATACTGACTACGCGACGCGCGAAGACCGACGCTCGATACAGCCACGCGACGCAACGCAACGAAAAGGCGCCGTTCAGAGCGAGCGGCTCACCGACAGCGGCAGCGCGTTGCGCGCCGGCGGTGCGGTGTGGCGGCCGGAGGCGCCGTAGGTCTGCGGCGCCGAATTGCGGTTGAGCTCGGCCGAGACGCCGCGAATGATCCCTTCGGCGACCGCGTGCGCGGTCGCCAGCACCGTGAGATTGATCTGCAGCATCGAGCGGAACGTGTTGTGGCGCTCGCGCAGCACCTGCAGCACGCCCGGCACGGTCTTGGCGAGATAGGGCTGGCTCGCCTGCAGGCGGGCCGTGTCGGCGAGGTAGAGGCGCGCGAGGTTGGTCTTGCGCGGCTCGAGCCGCGCGACCTCGCTGAGCTTGCCGAGGCGGACGAGCTTGGTCTCCTCCTCGACCACGCCGAGGAGGGCGTCCATCACGTCGCTCAGGTGGCCGATCACGGCCTGCGCCTCCGCCGGGTCGCCGATCGGGCGCGCGAGCGTCGGCTGCATGGGGGCTGCGGTTTGCTGCTGCATGGCTGCGATCCCGTGGTTGGTCGCGCTATTTGGTGAGGGCTTGCGGCTGTGCTTGCGCCTGCGGCTGTGCGGGCTGCACGCGCGCGAGCATCTGCTTGTAGACGGCGTCGGCGATCCCGATGCCGCCGTTCTTGGCGAAAGCCTTGGCGTATTCGTCGGTGAGGAAGGAGCGCCAGGGGCCGACGCTGACGCTGTTGCCGAACGGACCGTTGCCGCCGACGCCCGCGTACATCTGCTGGAACATCGAGTTGAGGAACTGAGCCTCGAAGTCCTGCGCCTGCGCGCGCATGCGCGCCTGCGGCGAGTTCTTGGCGCGCGCCGCGGCGAGACTCGTCGAGGCGACGGCGTCGAGATTGGGCGTCGCGAGGGTGGGCATGAAGCTCGTCATCACATCACCTCGATGTCGGCCTGGATCGCGCCCGCCGCCTTGATCGCCTGCAGGATGGCGATGAGGTCGCGCGGACCGACGCCGAGCGCATTGAGCCCGTCGATGAGCTGCTGCAGCGATACGCCCTCGCTGACCAGCGCGAGCTTGCGCCCGTCTTCCTGCACACCGACGCGGGTGCGTGGAACCCGCACGGTCTGTCCGCGCGAGAGCGGGTTGGGCTGGCTCACCTGCGGCGATTCGGAGATCGTCACCGTCAGGTTGCCCTGCGCCACCGCGACCTGGGAGACGCGCACGTCGCGGCCCATCACGATGATGCCGGAGCGCTCGTCGATGATGATCTTGGCCGGCAGATCCGGCTCGATCTGCAGCTGCTCGATCTCGGTGAGGAGTGCGACCACGTTGCCCTTGTACTGCTCCGGCACCGTGAGCTGCACGGTCGAGGGATCGAGCGGCTCGGCGGTGGGGACGCCGAGATAGTCATTGATCGCCGCCGCGATGCGCTTGGCGGTGGTGAAGTCGGCGTTGCGCAGCGCCAGCCGCACCTGGTTGAGCCGGTTGAGCGCGAAGTCGATCTCGCGCTCGATGATCGCCCCGTTGGCGATGCGGCCGACGGTCGGCACGCCGCGCGTGACCGAGGCCGCCTCGCCGCCCGCCTGGAAGCCGCCGATCGCGAGCGAGCCTTGCGCCACCGCATAGACGTTGCCGTCGGCGCCGAGCAGCGGCGTGACCAGCAGGGTGCCGCCCTGCAGGCTCTTGGCGTCGCCGAGCGCCGAGACGGTCACGTCGATGCGCGTGCCCTGGGTCGAGAAGGCGGGCAGGTTGGAGGTGACCATCACGGCCGCGACGTTGCCGGTGCGCAGCGTCTGGCCGCGGATGTTGACGCCGAGCCGTTCCAGCATCGCGGTGAGCGACTGCTTGGTGAACGGCGAATTGTTGATGGTGTCGCCGGTGCCGTTGAGACCGACCACCAGGCCGTAGCCGATGAGCTGGTTCTGCCGCACGCCCTCGACGTTCGCGAGATCCTTGATCCGCGACGCGGCCTGCGCCGGCTGCAAGACAGCTGTCAATGCCCACGTGGCCGCAAGCGCGGCACGCGCGAACCTGGATGTCCTCGTCATCCAATTCTCCCCGATGAGGTCGGACTGGCTTTACCTATGCGAAGCGCGTGCCAGTACGGCAGAAACGACTAACATATTGATCTTGAAGGGAACTTGTCGAATGCGCCGCTGGTGTGCAGGCGTCCTCGCGGGGAAGGCGTTGCCCAATGCGGCAAATCTTGCCGGGCGTTTACCGGCCCTTAACCATTGCGAGCCGAGGCTCGTGATGCAAATGGCGGCATACGCCGCCGCGCGAAGAAGGCCTTGGCCATGCGCATCTCGGGACCCAATGGGCCGGCCGCCCCCGCGGCATCGTCCTTTGCGCGCCGCTCCACGTCCGGCTCCTTCAGCCTGCCGCAGGACGAGCCGGCGTCGGCGCCGGCCGCGACCGGCGGCGTGCGCACGGTCGCGGGCATCGACGCGCTGATGGCGCTGCAAGGGGTCGAAGCCGCCGACGAGCGCCGGCGGCGCGCCGTCAAGCGCGGCCATACGGCGCTCGACCTGCTCGACGAGATGAAGATCGCCCTCCTGTCCGGCCGGCTCGACCCCGGCATGATGCTCCGCCTCAAGGCGGCGGCCGGCGAGCTCAAGGACCTGTCGGGCGATCCGCGCGTCGACCAGGTCCTCGCCGAGATCGACCTGCGGGTCGAGGTGGAACTCGCCAAGGTCGAGAGCGCCGCCGCCGCCTGACTGCCGGACCCGGGCGGGCGCTCCGGCCGTCGCAATTCCTTCGTGTTCCATCACTAGAGCACATCGCGTCCCGGCGGGGCCGGGATGGCCCATCGATTCGCGCATGTCCTTGCCGGCGAACCGGTTTCCGCATCGCCGGGACATGCGCTAATCGGTGCCGTGCCCAGTGTGCCGTGCCCAGTTGTCGCAGCCGGGCATGATCGCTATAACGCGCCCGCGCGAGCCAGCCTCGCGTGGGAGTCCACGAGTTCAGATGCACGGAGTGGGGTGCATGCGCGCCGACGCCAAAGAAAAAAACTACCGGCCGACCGAGAAAGAGCCGTTCATGAACGAACGCCAGCGGGAGTACTTCCGCAACAAGCTGCTGACCTGGCGCGAAGACATCCTGAAGGAAGCCAAGGAGACGCTCCAGCACCTGCAGGACGAGAACCAGAATCATCCCGACCTCGCCGACCGCGCCTCGTCGGAAACCGACCGCGCGATCGAGTTGCGCGCGCGCGACCGCCAGCGCAAGCTGATCGCCAAGATCGATGCCGCCCTGCAGCGCATCGAGGACGGAAGCTACGGATATTGCGAGGAGACCGGCGAGCCGATCTCGCTCAAGCGCCTCGAGGCCCGCCCGATCGCCACGCTCTCAATCGAGGCGCAGGAGCGGCATGAGCGGCGCGAAAGAGTGTATCGCGACGATTGAGGGGCGCGCCGTCTAAATCATCGGTCACTTCGTAGGGTGGGCAAAGGCGGCCCCGACCTTCATTTGACGTGCGAAGCGTGATCCGCCGTGCCCACGCGAGCTTGCGTCGCGGCGCGCGTGGGCACGGCGGATCACGCGTTCTCGCCAGACGCAGACACCAGGGCCGCCTTTGCCCACCCTACAAAATTGGCGCGCGAAAAAGAGCGCGGCCTCCGGCGGGGGAGGCGCCAGAGGCCGCGTCGTCGCGCCGTCCCGACCCGGGTGCGGGAAGCGGCGGGGAGGCGCGAAATCGTTCGTCGTGCGAGCCGCAATCGTCGGTGGGAAATCGCTCCGGTCAGAAAGGCAAGACGACATCCATCAACTGACTCCCGTAGCGCGGCTGCTGCACGTCGGTGATCTGGCCGCGGCCGCCATAGGCGATGCGCGCCTCGGCGATCTTGCTCGAGTCGATGGTGTTGTCGCTCTGGATGTCCTCCGGTCGCACGATGCCGGCGACGATGAGCTCGCGCACCTCGAAGTTGACGCGGTACTCCTGCTTGCCCTCGACCACCAGGTTGCCGTTCGGCAAGACTTGCGTGACCACCGCCGCGACATTGGTCTGCAAGGCCTCCTGGCGGTTGATCGAACCCTTGCCGTCGTTCGACATGTTGGAGTCGGTGGAGAGCAGGCGGCCAGGCAGGGCGGCGGTCGCGGTATGCGTCTTGGCGCCGAGGAAGTCGGTGATGCCGAAATCTTCCGTGTTGCTGCGGCTGCGCTGCGTCTCGTTCGCGATCGTCGCCCTGTCGGTGATGTTGACCGTGATCGTGAGGATGTCGCCGACCTGGCGGGCGCGCTGATCCTTGAAGAAGGCGCGCGAGCCGTTGCGCCAGAGCGAGTTCGGATTGTAGGTCGCGGGCTGCGGCGTCGGCATCGGCATCTGCACCGGCCGGTAGCCGGGCCGCGTGGCCGGATTGTTGATCGCCGAGAGCTTCGGCTGGTCGCCGATGCCGGCGATCCGGTCCAGCGCGGCGCAGCCGCACATCAGCGACGACAGGGTTACGATGCCGACGAGCGCGGCCGGACGCGGCAGCAACAACAGCGGATGACTCTTCGACATATTTCCTCGCTTGCGGCTCAACGTGACGCTACGGATTGCGGCACGGCCGCGGCCGCGGCCGACGGGACGCGCGCGGTCGACGCCGTGATGGTGACGCGGTTCGGGCCACTGACGATGCCCTGGACGACGCGCTTGGTTTCGCTGTTGGTGACGTTGATCGTGTCGCCCAGCGCGCCCGCCTCGAGCGCCTTGCCGCGGGTCGTGAGCACGATGCCGGGGACCTCGTAGACAAGCGTGACGTTGTCGTCGCGGCGCACCAGCTCGGGCTTGGTCAGCTGCGAGCGCTGCAGCACCTGGCCGGCGCGCATCGCCTGGCGGACCGCGAGCCCGATCGCGTCGTCGACGGCGACGATCGGCTCGCCGGAAACCTCCGACTTCGGCCGCCGCTCGATCGTGACGTCGGCGGCCTTGATCACCTCGCCGCGCGTCACCGCCTGGGTGAGCACCGCGGTCTCGACGGTCTCGACGACGGAGCCGGTCAACCGCAGCGGCAGGCGGCGCGCGCCTTCGCTGCCCGGCAGCCCGAACGCAACCTCGAAACGGCCGGAGCGCGGGTCGAGGGAGGCGCCGATCAGGGTGAGATCGACGGTCGCCGATGAATCGACCGTGATCGGCTGCACCATTCCGTCGAGCGTCACGCGCAGGTTCTTCGCCTCGCCGAAGGCGTAGCGGCCCGCGAAGGTGCGCGCGATGCGCGCCTCGATCTCGGCGACCTCGATCCGCCGACCGGAGTGGCTGACCTCGATCTCGGTCAGGCCCTGGGTGTTGACGCGATAGATGCGATAGGGGCGGATGGCTTCGAGCACCTGCTGCACCGGCACCGAGCCGGTGGTGCCGGCGTCGGGCGAGCGGAAGATCGCCATGTCGGCGACGTCGCCTGCATTGTCGACGAGGTCGCCGATGCGGACGAGATCCTCGGCGACCGTCACGGCGCGCTTGAGCGTCGGCATGGCGGTCGGCAGAGACGCGGTCTCCTGCGCGACGGCGGGGGTCGCGGCCGCGAGGGGAACGCGAGGGTGATGGCGAAGGCGTGAGTGAAGGCGCGGATCATGGCGGCGGTCCTTCTCAGCGGAACAGGCCCGAGGTGGTCTGCAGCATCTGGTCGGCGGCGCTGATCACCTTGGAATTCATCTCGTATGCGCGCTGCGCCGAGATCAGGTCGGAGATCGGTCACGGGCTCGACGTTCGACTGCTTCGAGGTTGCCCTGCTGCAGGCTGCCGAGGCCGTGGCGGCGGAGGCCGTCCTGGGCGGGCCTTCTCCGGCGTCTCGGTGAAGAGGTTGTCGCCGATCGGCAGCAGGCCCCGCGTTGATGAAGCTCGTCAGCGTGAACTGGCCGAGAATTGTCGGGTTGGTGTTGCCCTGCCTGGATCACCGACACCTGGCCCTGGCTGTTGATGGTGAGCAGCGCTCGAGTTGGGCGGGATGGTGATGCCCGGCTGCACCAGGTTGCCCTAGCGCCGTGACGACAGGCCCTGCGCGTCCATCTGGAACAGAGCCGTCGCGCGTGTACGCGAAGGTGCCGTCCGGCAGCTGGATCTTGAAATAGCCGTCGCCCTGGATGGCAACGTCGAGCGGACCGCCGGTCTGGGTGAGCGTGCCCTGCGTGATGATGCGCGGCGTGCCGACGGTCTTGACGCCCGAGCCGATGTCGACGCCCACCGGGAGGATGTTGCCCTGCGTCGAAGTCCTGCACGCCGATGCGGCGGGACGTGCTCGTAGAGCATGTCCTGGAACTCGGCACGCTGGCGCTTGTAGCCGGTCGTGCGCATGTTCGCGATGTTGTTGGCGATGACCTCGACGTTGAGTTCCTGGGCCATCATCCCAGTCGCGGCGGTGTTGAGTGCTCGCATGGCGGCGAATACGGTTATTCGGCTACGTCAGCTCGGCACATTGGCGAGCTGGGCGATGGCGTTCTTGTGCAGGTCGCTCGCGTTCTGGAGGAGCAGGGCGACCTGCGAGTAGGCGACGCGTACCTCGTCAGGCAAGCGACATCACTGAGCCACGCCGTTGACATCGAGATTTCTCGACGACATGACGATGGCGGCCGGAGCTGCATCCGACGATGGCGGTGACTGAGAGTGCGTCATTTCGCTCGACGGCGACACGTGCTCCCAATTCCCGAAGGTATTGCACGAGATTGAAGGTGAACCAGCTCGTAGTTGTCGATAACCAGGACCTGACCGCTCAGCGAACCCATGCGTTCGCCTCCTCCACCGCGAGAATCTGCGCGGCGACCTTGTTGTCGATCTCCACCGTCTCCTCGTTGACCAGGGAGTCGGCGACGATCCCGGCTGCCGCCTGGACATATGCGATGCCCTGGCGGGACCACGATGTGCGAAGCGCGATGGCGGTGTCGAGATCTCCGCCGTAGCCGACGTAGCCGATCG
>CAVPGG010000032.1:0-11155 GCA_963703755.1 uncultured Pseudomonadota bacterium | reverse complement strand
CTATTTGGTTAGTATACATGTAAAGGGTCTCCATTACACATATAATGAACGCTATTCAGTACACAAGCATCGCTCCATCTTGTCTCGTATATTTACAGGGTGAACGCTACCATACTTTTCATAATTCGTCACATCCACCAGGATGGAACACACATAAGAGAATACCTCGTCTCATGAGACACTATCAGAAGGCCTTTTTTCGTGTCTTAGCCACATACTCCGATTGGCCACGAATACAATGATTCAAGAAGAGGGGTTTTCGCTGGCGACGACTTCGTTGTGGGGGAGGGTGCATTGGCGGACAAGGTCGCGCTCGTGACGGGCGTTTCCTACGGCGTCGGCGCCGCGACCGCGCTCGCGCTCGGACGGGCCGGCTATGACGTGGTCGGCACCGCAACCGACCCGCAGAACTTTCGCGAGATCGGCGACAAGATGCATGGCATCGGAGCACGCTTCCTGCCGCTGCTGCTCGAATTGCGCGCACAGGACAGCGTCGAGGAAGTCGTCTCCATCGCGCTCCAAGGTTTTCGGCGCCTCGATGTGCTGGTCAACAATGCGGGCGTCAATCTGCGCCGGGACGCCGTCGATGTCTCGCGCGAGGAATGGCAGACTGTCATCGACATCAATGTGGGCGGAACGTTCTTCCTCACGCAGCGGGTCGCGCGCCACTGGATCGAGCAGAAGCAGCCGGGCTGCGTCGTCAATATCGCGTCAGCGCATGGGCTCGTTGGTGCGCCCGAGCGCTCGACCTACGGTGTTTCCAAAGCCGCGATCATTCACATGACGAAAATGCTGGCGATCGAATGGGCGCCGCACGGCATCCGCGTCAACGCGGTCGCGCCCGGGCGCATGCAGACCGAGTCGCCCTCGCGCGCCGAGAAGGGCAGCGACCCCGCCTACATGGCCGCGGTGCTGGCGCGCATCCCGCTGCGCCGGCTCGCGACCGCCGAGGAGGTGGCGGCCGCCGTGTGCTGGCTCGCGAGCCCGGCGGCCGCGTCGGTCACCGGGCATACGCTGGTGATGGATGGCGGCATGACGGCGACCTAGGTTCGCGGGGGACATCGCGGGATGGGCGATACTATCTCAACGTGTCATGCCGCGTTCGGCTCAACCGTTTTTGGATTCGCGCAGAACGCAGAACGAACTCACCCGGCCGATCTCTCTGTCGGCGCTATGCTATTCCGTGATCGCAGAATCCTCCCATGCGGCCCGGCGGCGCCGGTCGCGAAAAAGATCGCAAGCCGAATACAAGTGATACACCGCGGCAGTGGACGAAGAAGTTGGGCTAAGTGCGATTTGAGCGCCTATTGCTAGAACAGCAAAAATACAAGGAATTTACAAGCCACGCGGCCCGCGGTTTTGCGACGGAATTTCCGTTTGATGGTCCGGCGGTTCACGCCGGCCCCGAGCAACAAGAAAGCCCGGCCGCCGTCGCGGTGCCGGGCGCAATTCAACGTGTCCCATTTCGCCAATACGGCAATTGAAGCAGGGGTGCAAGAATAAAATGACAGAACAAAATGCAGAATAAAATGCGGGCAATAGTCTGCAAAAAAGTAACAAGAAACGCCGCGATCACCATCCCGACGGCTCTCGCGTGAATATCGGCATCGCCGTGAGGGTATCGCCGAGACATTTCGTTGCCGCTGCATCCAATGGAAGCAGCGGCGGGCGCGGGTCTCCGCAGTCGCGCCCCATGTGACGATGCGCAGCCTTGAGCACGCCGGCGCCGCCGGGCTTCGTCGCCTGGCGCAGCGCCGCGACCTGCTCCTGCGCGGCGCGCGCCGCGAAGAGGTCGCCGGCGCAGCAGGCGTCGTAGAGGCCGCGGATCAGATTCGGCGCGATGGCGGCGAGCGGCGCCAGCAGGCCGGTCGCGCCGATCGCGGCGGCGGAGACGAACAACTCGTTGCCGGCGAGCAGCTGGAAATCGCCTCGCGCCTTGCGCGCGAGCGTCATCAGCTCGATCATGAACTGCCAGTCGAGGCTCTGGTCGATCAGGCCCGCGAAATTCTCCAAACGGCCGATCAGCTTGACCATGAGATCGGCGCTGACCCGGCTGCCGGCCATGTCGTCGGGCGCGTTGTGCACGAACAGCGGCAGCTGCACGGCGCCGCCGATGATGGCGAAATGCTCCAGCACCATCGCGGGCGGCGGCGTCCAGTAGTAGGGCGTGGTGGCGACGATCGCGGCGGCGCCGGCGCGCTCGGCATGGCGCGCGAGCGCGGCCGCGAGCGCGCTGCCGGCCTCGCTCACATGCGCGATGACCGGCACCTTGGCGTGCTGCACGGCGAATTCGAGCACCGCGTGCTTCTCGGCCTCGGGCAGGCTCACGGACTCGGCCACATGCATCGGCACGGCCAGCGCCTCGGCGCCGTGGCGCTGGTGGAAGTCGATGAGCTTGCCGAGAAGGTCGAAATCGATGCGGTGCTCGCGGGTGAACGGCATCACCGGCGTGTGCACGAGGCCGAGGCGGAGGGCGGTCATGGTTTCTGTTTCCGAGAACGCGACGCGTCACCAGCCGTGCGGCTCGCTGTCGAGGATGCCGAGCTCCTCGAGCTGGCCGCGGATATAGGCCTGGCGCTCCTTGGTGGCGGTCGGCAGCGGCGGACGGGTCGGCCCGACATTGCGGCCCATCATCACCATGCCGCCCTTGAGCGAGGAGGGGTATTGGTCGCGAAAGAGCAGCCACAGCCAGGAGAGCTTGTATTGCAGGTCGCGCGCACGCTCCCAGTCGCCCGCTATGCAGGCGTCGAAGGTGGCGTTGCACAGGTTGGGGCAGATCGAGCCCGCCGCCGAGTAGGAGCCGACGCCGCCGAGCGGCACAGAGGGCAGGAGATATTCGACGCCGGTGAGCATCGCGAAGTCCGGCCGCAGCGCGCGCGCGGCGCGCGCGATCTCCAGGAATTTTTCGCTGTTGAAGCTCGCCTCCTTGACGCCGACGAAGTTGGGCAGCCGCTCGATCAGCCGCGCCATCAGCTCGCCGGTGATCTCGACGCCCGCGAGGTAGCTCGGCGAGTTGTAGGAGATGACCGGCAGGTCGATCGAGGTGGCGAGCCGCACGAAGTAGTCGTAGATCGCCTCGCGCGCCGGGTTCCAGAAGTAGGGCGTGATCGCCAGGATGCCGTCGGCGCCGATCTTCTGCGCGTGGGCGGCGAGCTCGAACGTGTCCTCGACCGCAAGCGCGCTCACGTGGATCGTCACCGGCACGCGGCCGTTGACGGTCTTCACGGCCGCTTCGGCAAAAAGCTTGCGCTCGGGAATCGCGAGGTTGAGCGACTCCGCCTTGTGGTGCGGCCACGAGATCGCCGGCGCGCCGGTGCGCACGTGGAAGTCGAGCAGCCGCTCGAAGGTCGGCAGGTCGAGGGAATAGTCGTCCTTGAGCGGCGTGACGGGGCTCTGCATCACCCCGCGGAATTTGTTTTGCATGTGCTAATCCAGCAATGGCACTCAGGTAGCTCCGCCCTCATCCTGCAGGAGCCCTCGCGAAGCGAGGGCGTCTCGAAGGACGAGGGTGGCCGAGACGCCTGCAAATCCTTACTCTGATCGCACCGACTTCGTCGAGCGCCGTTTGGCCAGCGCGCTCAGACCCGCGAAGTCTCGGCGCATAAGAGCCTCTTTTTTCGCGCGCGACCAGCCTTTGACTTGGCGCTCGGCGGCAATCGCATCGGTGACGCGGTCGAACCATTCCGAGAAGAGGAGCGTGACCGGGCGGCGCTTCGCCGTATAGCCTCCGTAGTGCCCTGCGTTGTGCTCGGCGACCTTTTGCTCGAGCGAGACACGCGACGTGCCGACGTAGTAGCTGCCGTCGGCGCATCGCAGAATATACAACCAAGCTCCGTCCATCAGTGGCCGCCCTCGTCCTTCGAGACGCCCACCTCGCTGCGCGAGGTGGGTTCCTCAGGATGAGGGCGGAGCGGACGCAGCACAATGGGACTGGGTTATTTGGCGCCTTATCACTCCGCCGCCACAGCGCGACGCACGGTCGCGTCCGCCGGCGCCGCGCGCGAGCACGATGCCCCTCCGAGCACGCAGAACTTGGCGCAGTGCGGATGGTTGAGCGGTACGGCGCGTGCGGCCTGCGCGAGCGTTGCGCCGAGCTCGAAGGCCGGCTCGTAGGGCAGGAGCGTGCACGACACGACGGCCGGGCGGTCAGCGTCCTTGCGCTTCACCACCATGCGCGAGGACGCGCACATCACGTCGTCGGGCGACTTGCCGAGGATGCCCCAGCACGCGTCCGTGATCTCGGGGACATCGGCCCCCGCGTCCATCTCGGGAAACAACACGAGCGCGGCCGGATCATGCGCATCGACCGGGATCGCGTGCTCGGCGAACAGGCGCGCATAGCCGGCGCGCTCGGCGGCCTCGTCCTCGCCCCACATGGTGCGGCCCGCGACCGCGAGGTTGAAGCCGTTGCGCGCGAGCCAGACGAGGCCGTCGCGGGTCGGCGCGAAGGTGGCAAAGCCGCGCTCGTCTTCGTGGCGCTCGGCGGTGAAATGATCGAGCGAGACGCGGATGACCAGCTGATCGCCGAAGCGGCGCAACAGGTCGAGGAGCTTCGCCTTGTGGCGCTGCATCGGCCGCATCGCATTGGTGAGGACCAGCGTGCGGAAGCCGCGCACGAGGCATTCCGCGAGCAGCGCGAAGATGTGCGGGTTCATGAACGGCTCGCCGCCCGTGAAGCCGATCTCGCGGGTGCCGAGGCGCTCGCGCGCGATCTCGTCGAGATAGGGGCGGATGTCGGCGACGTCGATGTAGGCGAGGCGGTCGTTGCGCGGGCTCGACTCGATATAGCAGTTGCGGCACGTGATGTTGCACAGCGTGCCGGTGTTGAACCACAGCGTATCAAGAGCTCGCAGCGCGACGCTCGCGCGCGGCTCGCCCTTCGCGGTGCGCAGCGGGTCGTGGAACTTCGCGGTGTCGAGCGGAATGTCGTTGCGGCGCGTACTGGCGGGCCAGAGCTGCTCCGCCTGCGGACGGCCGCGCCGGCGCGGCCGGGCGGGCGTCCAGACGACCAAGCCGGGCTCGATCGCGACGCCGCTTTCGCGGATCTCGCGATCAGGGCAGCGCGTCGCAACTCGGCCAGATGCCGCTGGCGAGAGCCTCGCGATAGTCGGGCGGCAGGCCGGCGCGCGCCATGGCAGCCGCCGCGCCGGCGTGATCGTAGGCGAGGGCGCAGTGCTCGATGCGCAGGCCGCCCCGTCCTTCGAGACGTCCACCTCGCTATGCGAGGTGGGTCATCAGGATTAGGCGTCAGCACGCTGAACCAGACGCGCGGCGTGCCGTCATGCGCCGGCATGCCGACGACGCCCGCGTTGTGCCAGAGCTTGCCGTCGATCGTTTGGCTGAAGGGCAGGCCGCAGTGGCCGCCGATCACGCCATCGGCGACCGCGAGGTCGATCTCGTGCCGCTTGATCGCGGCGGCGGTTGACGCGAAGACGAACTGGTTGATCCGGCTCACGCTACCGTGGATCACGGCGAGCCGAAGTCCGCCGACCGTGAGGTCGATGCGCCGCGGCAGCGTGCCGAGCCACGCGCGTGCGTCGCGCCCGACCTGCGTGTCCGCATACGCGAACCAGGCCGACGACAGGCGCTCGCAGGTGCTGCCCGCCGGATACCCGCAGGCGCAGTCCGGCGCGCCCTGCGCGAGCTGCTCGTCGCAATTGCCCATGACGACATGGATGCCGGCGCGCCGGACCAGGTCGACGGTCGCGGCCGGATCGCCGCAATAGGCCACGAGATCGCCGGTGCAGACGATGCGTGTGGCCGGAATGCCGCGCCGTGCCGCCTCGGTGAGGACGGCCTGCGTCGCGTGCAGATCGCTGTACGGTCCGCCGAAAACGAGGGCAGGGCCGTCGATCCTCAATTGCGGCGTCTCGGTCACCGTCTCGGTCATGGTCTCGGTCACGGCCCATCCAAATTAAACGCGCCGCGGAGCAGGGCCCCGCGGCGCGGCATATCGCATGGATTCGCATTACGACGCGAGCGTCATCACGGAGCTTTCGATAGCGACCGGAACCCATGTCGGCGCCGGCGAATATCTGGTGCTGCGCGATCCACTCGAACGACTCCTCGAACGCTTCCTTGGTGTAGGGCTCGAACACCAGCCGCTCGCCCGGGCCCCAGCGGCGCGTGTCCATCATGGCGTGCCAGCGCGTCGGGAACTCCTTCTTGTAGTAGTGCGTGTAGAGGTCGGGCCGCAGATCGATGTCGCGCTGGGCGCGCTTGAGCGCGCGGAAGAACTTGCGCATGTCCTCGGGGTCGGCATTGCCGGTGACCATCGTGCCGATCATGAAGGTGGTGTCGATCATCTTGCGGAAGCCGAGCTGCTCCGCGAAGTAGTAGGGCCCGCTGAACAGGTGCACGGCCGGCGCCTTGCCTTCGATCAGCAGCTCCATGCGCTTGAACAGAAGGCCGTCGTTGAACGACAGGTTGATCTTGTCGGCCGGGAGATACTGCTCGAGCGCCTGCACGGTCGAATAGTGGCTGCCCGACTGGAAGCCGACCGAGATCGGCACGCCGGCGAGATCCGCAGGCGTCTTCACCGGCGAGTCCGCCGGCACGAACACGCCGGCCGGCGAGACCGAGTAGACGTCGCCATACATCTTGCCCTTGCCGTTCGAGGCCGCGACGTTGACGGTCCAGTGGCACGCGCAGCTGATGTCCGAGCTGCGGCCCTTCTCGAAGCGACTGATAGGCGCCGACCTTGTTGCCCTGGTCGTGGATCTGGCCGTCGGTCTTCTGCACCAGCTCCTGGAAAATGTAATCCAGGCCCTCGTCGCTTGAAGTAGCCCTTCTCCTCGGCGACCCATTCCTGCAGCCGGAAGTGCGGCTCGATGACGAATTTGCTCATTTCTTCCTCCATTGTTGTCGATCTTCGGTCTCAGCAGCAGCCCGGATCCTTGCGCTTCGCCTGCAGGTGCTCGGCGACACGCCGCGCGCGGATCATCTTCACGTGGTCGTCCATCAGGTGGCGCGCGCCTGCGGCGTCGCGCATCTCGATCAGTCCCGCCAGCTCCTTGTGCACGTCGAGGATGCGGCGCGCGACATTCGGCGTCAGCGTGGCGTTGCGTGACGGCCAGGACACGTTCTGCAGCGAGATGAACTGCACCACCAGCACCCGATTGTGCGAGGCTTCGGCAACCGCGAGGTGGAACTCGCGGCCCGAGAGCGTGAAGCCCGCCATGTCGTCGAGCTTGCGTTCAGCATCGGTGTTGAGCGCGCGCAGGCGGGCGTGATCGGCGGGCGTCGCGTTCTCGGCCGCAAGCTCCGCCGCCATGCATTCGACCGCGCGCTGGGCGTCGAGGATCTCGGCGGGCTCACGCCCGTGAGGTCGAGCTGCACGGCGAGCGCCTCGGCGAACAGGCGCGGATTGCCGCGCGCGATGCGCGCGCCGCCGCCCTTGCCCATGCGGATCTCGACGATGCCGAGCGCTTCGAGCGTGCGCAGCGCGTCGCGCGCCACGATCCGGCTCACCCCATGGCGGCCGCCCGAGGTCCTTCTCGGTGCCGAGGAAATCGCCCGGCTTGAGGCGCTTGGCAAAGAGCGTCTCGCGCACGTCGGCGACGATCTGCGAGGAGAGCGAGGCGGAGCGCCCGAGCACGATGAAGCCGGACGGGCCGCTGGGGGCGGCGCGGACAGGCGAGGGTGCGGCAGGCGCTTTCATGCGGTCTCGGGAGTAAAGGTACTAAAGATGACTATCTTATGAAATTGTACCGTCAAGTGGGTTCTTCACGCCTCCCGGCTCCCACAGGGAGGGAGAAAGAGCCGCGTTCCCAGCCGCGATCAGCCGTGCAATTCTCCGCGCAAGAAAAAACAGAGGGAGCCCGAAATGCCGCGATGGTCGCGAGGTTTTGCGGCGGCAGCTGTACTGCTGCTCGCATCAGCCGCCGCGCTCGCGCAGGCCTATCCGTCGCGCCCGATCACGATCGTGGTGCCGGCCTCGCCGGGTGGCGTGACGGACCTGCTCGGCCGCGCGCTCGCCAAGCGTTTCACCCAAGCCTTCGGCCAGCAGGCGATCGTCGAGAACAGGCCGGGCGCCAACAACCAGATCGCGGCCGAATACGTCGCCAGGGCTGCACCCGACGGCTACACGCTGTTCATCGGGCCGGAGACGACCTTCGTGGTCAATCCGTTCCTCTATGCCAAGCTGCCGTACGATCCGGTGAATGATTTCACGCCGATCAGCGGGCTCGTGAGCATCCATCACGCGCTGATCGTCAATCCGGCGCTGCCGGTCAAGACCGTGCCGGAGCTGCTGGCGCTGGCGCGGCGCAAGCCGGGCGAGCTCAACTACGGCACCTTCGGGGTCGGCTCGAGCGGCCACCTCAACATGGAGGCGCTCGAAGCGCAGGCCGGCATCCGGCTCGTGCCGGTGCACTACAAGGGCGCGACGCCCGCACTCGTCGACGTGATCGCCGGGCACATCCAGCTCATGTTCATCAGCGTCGGCAGCGCCGTGCCGCAGGCCCGTGCCGGCAAGGTACGCATGCTGGCGATCGGCGCGCCCAGGCGGCTCGCGGGTCTGCCCGACGTGCCGACGATTGCCGAGAGCGGTGGGCCGGGCTTCGAGGCGGTGTCGTGGTTTGCGCTGTACGGGCCGGCAAAGATGCCGCCCGCGGTGGTCGACAAGATCAATGCCGAGGTGCGCAAGCTGTTCGCCGATGCCGAGTTCGCCAAGACCTTCATGGCGCCGCAGTATTTCGACTCGCTTGCCGGCCCGCCGGCCGAGCTCACCGCCTACCTCAATGCGGAAGCCGCGAAGTGGAGCAAGCTCATCCGCGATGCCCACATCAAGCTCAGCGAATAGCGGATGGCGAGTAGTGAATAGAGCGTAAAATAAAGCAACCATTCGCTACTCGCTACTCGCTATTCGCGGCTGCTTAAGAACTCCTGCAATGACCGACAAGAGCGATCTGCCCGACGATCTGAAGAAATTCCGCGACAGCTATGTCGAACTGTTCGGCTCGCTGCCGCCGATGCCGGGGGCGCGTTTTGCGTTCTCGGGCAACGTCGACCCCGAGGGCTTGCGACTGCTCGAGCGATTGCGCGCGCACGCATTCCATTCGCCTGTGTTCGACACCAAGACGACCAACCTGATGCTGTTCGCCATGCTCCTGGTGGAACGGCTGCAGCCGGCCGCGCAGGTGCATGCGCTTGCGGCCCGCCGCGCCGGCGCGAGCTGGGAGGAGCTGGCGAAGGTGGTCGAGCTCGCCTCCGCGACCGGCGCGCTCGCCGCCGCCAACATGGGCGCGGGGGTGCTGCAGGCTCTGCGCGAGAAGGAAAGCCCGTAGGGTGGGCAACCGCGCATGGCCGCCACGACGGCCGCGTGGGCAAAATCGCGTATGCGCGGTTGCCCGCCTGGAGGCGCGGGTGATACGCGATTTTGCCCACCCTACGAAAAAGGAAATGCCCCAGTGAAGAAACTGCTCGCCGTCATCGCGCTCGCCGCCGTCTCGACAATCTCTGCGCTCGCGCAAACCTACCCGTCCCGTCCCATCACGATGATCGTGCCGCTCTCGGTCGGCGGCTCGACCGACATCATCGCCCGCATCATGGCACAGGGGATGGGCCAGGCGCTCGGCCAGACCATCATCGTCGAAAACACCACGGGCGCGGGCGGCACGGTCGGCGAGGGGCGCATCGCGCGTGCGACGCCGGACGGCTACACGATCGGCATCGGCCAGTGGGGCACCAACGTGGCCAATGGCGCGATCTATCCGCTCCACTACGACCTGATGAAGGATTTCGCCCCGATCGGCCTCATCGCGACGCAGCCGTTCTTCATCGTCGCCAAGAAGTCGATGCCGGCGAGCAATCTCAAAGAGCTCATCGCCTGGCTGCGCGCCAATGCGGACAAGGCGACCATGGGCAATTCCGGCGTCGGCTCGCCGAGCCACGTGGCGGGCTTCCTCTTCCAGAAAGCGGTCGGCGTCAAGTTCACCATGGTGCCGTATCGTGGCGCCGGCAAGTCGACCCAGGCGCTGCTCGCCGAGCAGATCGACATGCTGCTCAACACGCCGGCGGTGTCGGTCGAGCAGATGAAGAGCGGGGCCATCAAGGTCTACGCAGTGACCGCGAAGAGCCGCATCGCGATCGCGCCCGACGTGCCGACCACCGACGAGGCGGGCCTGCCGGGCTTCTACTTCTCGTTCTGGCACGCGCTGTGGGTGCCCAAGGGGACCCCGAAGGAGATCGTCGCCAAGCTCAACGGCGCGCTGCGGACCGCGCTCGCCGACCCGGCCACGCGCAAGAAGCTGATCGATCTCGCCCAGGACATCTTCCCGCCCGACCAGCAGACGCCGGAAGCGCTCGCCGCCTTCCAGCAGGCCGAGATCGACAAGTGGTGGCCGGTCATCAAGGAAGTCGGCATCAAGGTGCAGTGAGACGATGCCTCGCACGCGATCGGCGTGCCGGAAGATTTAGCCTCGTCGCAACTTGCTCTACCTCATGGTGAGGAGCGTGGCCGACTTGCGGCCGCGCGTCTCGAACCATGGGCCGCGCGCTGGGTACTCGCCGCCCATCCTTCGAGACGCGTCGCTACGCGACGCTCCTCAGGATGAGGTAGGAGCGAGTTGCGGCATCAATGCAAGCGCATTCCCTCGCTCGATCTTTTCGCGCTCTTCACCCGCAACGCCGAGATCGTCGAGCACCTTGACGGCGACGCTCGGCGACCAGAACGGATAGTCGGTGCCGAACAGCAGTTGCGACGAGCCGACCAGCGCGCGGATCGCATTGAACGGGATCGGGTCGATCACGCCGGCGATGTCGTAGTAGAGCTTCTTGAGCGCCGGCAACACGCCGTTCGGCACGCGCGCCGACAAGTCCTTGCGGTTCCTGGCGATGCCGGCGATGCGCGCCGCGAGCATCGGCAGCGCCCCGCCGCCGTGCGAAAAAATCCAGCGGATGTCGGCGCAGCGCGTGAACGTGCCGCCGAACAGCAGGCTCACGATCGCGCGGGTCGAGTCGAACGGAAACTCGATCATCGGCGAGGGCACGTCGGGCAGGATCCCGTCGAACGCC
Organism: uncultured Pseudomonadota bacterium; assembly: GCA_963703755.1. Classification (GTDB taxonomy): domain Bacteria; phylum Pseudomonadota; class Alphaproteobacteria; order Rhizobiales; family Xanthobacteraceae; genus JAVDCA01. Next base: position 139 of record CAVPGG010000032.1, on the reverse strand, counting down.
GGCAAGTCGGTCGGGTGGAAGTAGACCACGGCCTTGCGCCGATCGAGCTCGTCGAACGCCGGCGCGAACGCCCTGTCGCCCGGCCATTTGTCGCCGTAGTTGGTCACGAGCCCGAAGCCGACGGCGCCGAGCGTGTCCG
>CAVPGG010000031.1:0-4718 GCA_963703755.1 uncultured Pseudomonadota bacterium | reverse complement strand
CGACAAGAACATGCGCCAAATAGAGGATCGGACATGCCTTTCGAGCTCAACGCCGAATTCTGGGTCGCGGTCGCGTTCGTGATCTTCATCGCGCTGCTCGCCAAGCTCGGCGTGCACCGCCTGCTGATCGGCGCGCTCGACGACCGCGGCGCCCGCATCAAGGCCGAGCTCGACGAGGCGCGGCGCGTGCGCGAGGAGGCGCAGGCGCTGCTCGCCGAATACCAGCGCCGGCGCGGCGAGGCCGACCGCGAGGCAGACGCCATCGTGGTCGCCGCCAAGGCCGAGGCCGAGCGGCTCGCCGCCGAAGCCAAGGCCAAGGTCGAGGATTTCGTCACGCGCCGCACCAAGATGGCGGAAGCCAAGATCGCCCAGGCCGAGGCGCAGGCGCTCGCCGATGTGCGCGCCGCCGCCGCCGACGCGGCCGTCGCGGCGGCCGAGCTGATCCTGAGCGAGACCGCCAAGGGCAAGGTCGCCGACGACCTGATCGCCCGGGGAATCCGCGACGTGAAGGCCAAGCTGAACTGATTCGGCGGCCGGTCGCCCCGGCGCGGTCGGTCCGGATGGCAGTGAATACCTGTGTACAACGGTATCAACTGTCGCGATCCATTGCGTTTGCCTTGTTGTCACCGTCTTCCGGTACCTATGCTCTGCCTCAATTTGCGTATGCGTCTGCGGAGGGGCAGGCGTAGGGCGTTTGTGACGAACGGCGCGCGACCGCGCGGTTCGTCTCAATTGTGCCACCGCGTTGCGGCACTGCGGTCGCGCCACGTTGGTTGCGCCTCGTCAGTTGCATCGATTTCCCGCGTTCTACCAGTCGAGTGGTCCCGATTGCGTGATGCGCGTTGCGTTGCGTCGCGATGGTGGATCAACCACGGCAGCGTGGCTGCTGGTTGCCCGGGGGACTCGGTGATCATTTTCGATTGCAACGGCGTTCTCGTCGATGGTGAGCCGATCTCGGCCGCGGTCGCGGCGGAGGAGTTCACGCGCGCGGGCTTTGCGATGACGCCGCAGATCGTCGCCCACTTCTTCACCGGGCGGCGCGCCATCGACATGTTCGCCGACGTCGAGGCGGCGACGCGCCGCAAGCTGCCGGCCGGCTTCCCGGCGGCGCTGGCGGCGGCGACCTTGCGCCGCATCCGCGCGGAGCTGCGCCCGACCCCGCACGCCGCCTACGCGCTGAGCTGGCTGCGCGGTCCGAAATGCGTCGCCTCCTCGACCACCCTCGACCGCATCCGCGTGAGCCTCGAGACCACCGGGCTCGTGCGCTTCTTCGAGCCGCATCTGTTCTCCGCGAACGACGTGCCGAACGGCAAGCCGGCGCCCGACCTGTTCCTGCACGCCGCCGCCAAGATGGAGGTCGATCCCGCCGATTGCATCGTGGTGGAGGACGCCCCCGTCGGCGTCGCGGCGGCGGTCGCGGCCGGAATGACCGCCATCGGTTTCGCCGGCGGCAGCCATGCCCATTCGCATCTGCCGACGCAGCTCACCGCCGCCGGCGCGCGCGTCGTCATCGCCGACATGCGCGTGCTCAAGAGCACGATCGTCGCGCTGCGCGGCTGGTGAGGTTCCTAGCGCATGTTCCGGCGAAGTGGACGCCGGTTCGCCGACAAGAACATGCGCCAAGCAAAGATTAGAAATTATTGCGCGGGCGCCGGCGCCGGCCGGGGCTTCGGCTTGCGCGCCGGCTTCACCGGCTTCTTCTTCGGCTCGGGCGTCATGCTCTGCGGATCGAAGCCGACATAGATCACATACTGGTCGAACTGGTTGCCGGGCGGCATCGGGAAGGTCATGTCCTCCTCGACCTGCGTGAACGCCACGTTGGTCTGGCCCGGCGGCACCTGCACCGGCACCAGGTAGAACTTGGTCCAGACCGTCTGCGGGCTGAGCCCTTCCTTCACGACCGCGAGCCGCACCGGCAGCTTCGCGTCGCCCGCCGTGCCGGCCGGGCCGAGAATGACGCGGCCCTCGATGCCGACCTTCAACGTCACGTTCGGGCCGCGCAAGGCGCATTCGCGCGCGAACCGCACGAAGTTCGCCTGGTAACGCAGCGACAGCGCCGCCGATCCGTTGTCGGTCGCCGACAGCGCATAGGTCGAGGCGCCCTGCCGGATCTCCACGCTGGGACAATCGAGATCGTTCGGCCCGCCCGTATTGTCGCCCTGCGCGTTGGTCGACAAATCGCCGATGACGAAATTGCTGAAGCGCTGGGTGAACGAGGGCGAGTTGGACGGCGCCGGCGGCGGCGACGCGGCGGTCGAGGGACGCGAGCCGAACAGGCTGTCATAGGTCGAGCACGCCGACAGCAGGGTCAGCGCCGCGACCACGCCGATCCCGCACGCAAACGCTCGCCCTTTACTCCGACCTCGCACTTTACTCCGACGTTGCATCGTCCCGTCCGTGCTCGTCGCGCGTCTTATATCAGCCTAACCGTGGCGGCCCCAAGGCCGCGATTGGGCCGCAACGCCGCACTTCTTGCATTAGTGTAAATCACGCCGGCTCGTCCTTGAGCCGCGCGAACAGCAGGTGATCCTGCCAGATGCCGTTGATGCAGAGATACCGCCGCGCGTAACCCTCGCGCGCGAAGCCGCAGCGCTCCAGCAGGCGGATCGAGGGCGTATTGGTCGGGATGCAGGCCGCCTCGACGCGGTGCAGCCGCAGCGTGCCGAACGAGAACGGCAGCACCGCCCTCACGGCCGCCGTCATGTGGCCGTTGCGCACGTGCGGAAGGCCCATCCAGTAGCCGATGCTGCCCGCCTGGGCGACGCCGCGGCGGATGCTGGCGAGCGTGAGCCCGCCCACCAGCGCGTTGTCGCTCTTGCGGAAGGCGAAGAATGCGTAGGACTGATCGGTGCGCCAGTCCTCGGCGTAGCGCTTGAGGCGGCGGCGGAACGCGCTGCGGGTGAGGTCGTCGGCCGGCCAGGTCGGCTCCCACGGGATGAGGAACGCACGGCTCACGGCGCGCAGCTCCGCCCATTCCTCGAAGTCCGCCATCTGCGGCAGCCGCAAGGTGACGCCCTCGCCGTCGAGGCTCGGCGAGGTCTCGGCAAAGCCGACGGTGCGGAAGAACGCCATGGCGGTCGCGATCCTCAGGCCGCCTTCTGTACGAGACGCTCGGCGATCGCAGCGGCGCTTTCCAGGCCCGCCGGGCCGAGCGCCGCGACCGCAGGACGGCCGCGCGCGATCAGGTCGCGGCCGGCCTTGCGCGCGCTCTCGACCGTCACGCCGTCGATCTTCGCCACGATCTCCTCGAGCGGCATCGGCCGGCCATGGATGTGGATGTGGCGGGCGAGCTGCTCGGCGCGCGCGCTCGCGCTCTCCAGCGCCATCAGCAGGCCCGCCTTCATCTGCGCCTTCACGCGCGCCACCTCGGCTTCGCTGAGCTGCTCGGCCGCCGCCGCGATCTCGCCGACCACGACGCGCATCAGCTCGGCCGCGTCGGCGACGTCGGTTCCGGCATAGAGGCCGAACATGCCGGTGTCCGTATAGGCGGCGTGGAACGAATAGATCGAATAGCAGAGGCCGCGCAGCTCGCGCACTTCCTGGAAGAGGCGCGACGACATGCCGCCGCCGAGCGCATTGGTGAAGACCTGCAGGCTGTAGAGCGAGGGATCGCGCTGCGGCAGGCCCTCGAGCGCGAGCGCGATGTGCACCTGCTCGAGGTCGCGCGGCTCGACCCGCACGCCGCCGCCGAAGGTCGCGGGCGGCGCGGCCGGTGCCACCGGTCCCGCGAAGGGCGCAAAGCGCCGCTCGGCCTCGGCGACGACGCCGCGGTGATCGACCGCGCCGGCGGCCGCGATCACGGTCCGGGGCGCGCGGTAGTGGCGCCCGAGATAGGCCTTGAGCCGCTTGCCGTCGAACGCGCGCACGGTCGCGCGCGTGCCGAGGATCGAGCGGCCGACCGGCTGGTCCGCGAAGGCGGTCGCCTGCAGATATTCGAACACCAGGTCGTCGGGCGTGTCCTCGACGGCGCCGATCTCCTGGATGATGACGTTCTTCTCGCGCACGATCTCGTCGGGATCGAACGCCGGCGCCGTGAGGATGTCGGAGAGCACGTCGAGGGCGAGCGGCACGTCGGCCTTGAGGGTGCGGGCGTAGTAGGCGGTCGTCTCGACGCCGGTCGCGGCGTTGAGGTCGCCGCCGCCAAAGGGGCAGGGCGAACATAGAGGGAAGGGATGGGCGCGGCCATCTATCACATTCGTTGGTCCCCGGGCTCACTTCGCGTCGGGGCGACGGCGTTCTTAGGGGCAATAGTAGCCTTGGTTGTTTCTGCCATAGGATACAATATACTATTTTACTTCGTCTTTTTATAGGCTGCATTCAACCCGTCGACGAGATCGCCCGTGATATTGTATACCGTATCCTTGGTGTAAATAAAGGAATTGGGGTCGTATTCGATGATATACGAGAAGCTTTTCTGCTTATCTGAACATCTACAAATCCCGCACCGTCCTTCCCTCCATGATCCTCCTGCTCTTCATGCTCATCTGCACCGCCTACTCGCAGTTCGTCATCATCCCTGCCATGGACCGCGACCGCGTCGCCGCCCGCGGCGCCATCGACACCACCGACCGCGCCAATCCTCTCACCCAGCACTTCGACACCCTCCACCGCCGCAGCACCAACGTCGAAGGCGCCGTCCTCTTCCTCGGCCTCGTAACCGTAATCTTCATCGCCCGCGCCGAAACCGACCGCCCCTGACCATTCGGCGTGCCCCGTCC
>CAVPGG010000030.1:0-32123 GCA_963703755.1 uncultured Pseudomonadota bacterium | reverse complement strand
CACTCGGCTGCGCCGTAGTGGATCGCGGCCATGAACCAGTTGTCGCGCGCCGTGATCGCATTGCCGCCCACCTCGGCGGCACGGGCCTTGGCCTCGCGGCGCTTGGCGGTCGCCTCGAAGGCCGGGCCGATATCGGCCATCTTCTGCACGCGCGCGCGGATCGCCGCGAAGTCGGCACCGGCTTCGACGCCGCACGGCGCCGCGAGGTAGAGCGAGCGCGGCTGGTCCCAGTCGATGCCGTTGGCGCGGATGATGTTGTCGAGCGCCCAGCGCTGCTCGGCGAAGCGCCGGGTCATCGCTGCGCCCGGCTCGGCCGCGAATGCGCCGCCGGCCGCCAGCGCCGCGCCGGCGCCTGCGGCCGAGGCAATGAAGCTGCGTCGATCCATGGCGATACCTCCCGGTTGTCGTTCTCGGCGTCCGGCGCGCCGGACGTTCCGGGGGCATTGTAGTACGGGGTACGCGCGAGCGCGCGGCCGGTCAGGCGGCTCGCACGGTCGTGAGGAACCGGTCGACCTCGACCTTGAGCCGATTGCTCTCGTTGGCGAGCGACTTCGCCGATCCGAGCACCTGCGAGGAGGCCGCGCCCGTCTCGGTCGCGCCGCGGTTCACCTCGGTGATGTTGCTTGCGACCTGCGTGGTCCCAGCCGCCGCCTGCTGAACGTTGCGGGCGATCTCCTGGGTCGCGGCGCCCTGCTCCTCGACGGCGGCCGCAATGGTGGAGGCGATCTCCGACATGCGCCCAATCGTCCCGCCGATCTCCTTGATCGCGGCGACCGAGTCCTGCGTCGCCGTCTGCATGCCGCCGATCTGCGCGCCGATCTCGTCGGTCGCCTTGGCGGTCTGCGCCGCGAGCGCCTTCACCTCCTGGGCGACGACGGCGAAGCCCTTGCCCGCCTCGCCGGCACGCGCGGCCTCGATGGTGGCGTTGAGCGCCAGCAGGTTGGTCTGCTCCGCGATCGCGGTGATCAGCTTTACGACGTCGCCGATGCGGCCCGCAGCCAGCGAAAGCTCGCCGATGCGCCCGTCGGTCTGCTGCGCCTGCTCCACGGCCTGCCGGGCGATGCGGCTCGCGTCCTGCACCTGGCGGCTGATTTCGTTCACCGAGGTCGCCATCTCCTCGGTCGCGGAAGCCACCGACTGGACATTGGTCGACGCCTCCTCGGACGCGGCCGACACCTTCACGGAAAGATCCTGCGTGGTCTCGGCGGTGCGGCTGAGGCTGCCGGCGGACGCTTCGAGCTCGGTCGCGGCGGACGACACGGTCTTGACGATGTCGCCGACCGCGCCCTCGAACGCGTCGGCGAGCCGGTGCATCGCGGCCTTGCGCTCGGCCGCGGCGGCGCGCGCCTTCGCCTCTTCCTGCTCGGCCCCGCGCCGCGCCTTCTCGACCGCCTTCTCCTTGAAAGTCTCGACCGCCTGCGCCATCCACCAGCGTGGCAAAGTTCTTCACATAGGTGTCGAAGCCCTGGCGTACCGTGTCGAGCAGCCTGGCGACATCGGGCAGGTTCGCGGCGCCGCCGCGGGCCGCGAGCGCATCGAGCCTGGCGGCCGCGACCCGCACGACCTCGGCATGCCGCTTGACGTATTGTTCGTCGCTGCGCAGCAGGAAATCCTTCTCGGCGCGCCGCGCCTGCAGCAGCGCCTGCGCGGCTTCGTCGGAGAGATGGGCGATCGCGCGCGCCGCGTCCGCCGTGCGTCGGTGACTCTCCTGCGCCCGTTGCCGCCGAAGTAGATGGCGCCAACCGTAACCAGGCCGAGCACGCCGACGGCGCCGATCGCCCCGATCTTGTGGCTCAGACGCAGCCACGAAAACAACTTCGTCATCGGCAAATCCTCCTCCGCGCGCATGCGCACGGTGACGGAGCACACGTTAATCGTCGGCTAAGATGCAGCCACGATGCTTGGCGCTTTACAGTATTGTCAGGCGTGATCGTGCGGCTGATAACCGCTATTCCGGTATCTATAAGTCTAAATACTTAAAGGATATCTGCGGCCCACACGACGATGACGCAGCTCCGCGCCGCGCTCCCGGCGGTCTGCAGCGAAGTCGACCGAAGAATTCGCGTTGATCCGGCGCGCGATCACCTCATATGTGGACGACCGACAGCGACGCACATGCGGCGACACTATTGGGCAACGCCTGATGCCTGGCCCGCGACGCAACGTCAGGTCGACGCGGTGTCCCGGCTCAAGGCCGCAAAGATTTTTTTAAGAGCGGCACGTCCGATCGAGATGAAGGGCGCGTCCGACCACGGCGACCCGGCGCCGGTCAGACCGGCGAGCCGCGCCGCCGATCGCCCCGTTGCAGCTCGGAGGCGTGAACCGGCCCGCAGCCGCCTCGCGCCGTCGGGCCGACATCCGACCGTCGCGCGGCACATGGCATAAGAATCAAGGAAGCCGGGGGTGCGACCCCCGGCTCCTCCGCCTAACAATGGACAGGTCTACTTGTGGCACATGTGGGGAGCGACCCCGTGCCCCGAGAATCGACCGCGTCCGAGGTTAGACCTACCCGCAGGTGACCGTGGGCGTCACAACCCTAGCATCAAATCGATTGTGACCGCCAGATATAACGTGCGCACCAAGCGGTTCCACTCGCGCCGGTCTTGCGCGGCGCGGGCCGCGCCGCCGATAGTGCGGGCCCGCGATCTCCACCAGGACCCCCATCCATGTCGACCGGCGTCTTCGATTCACCCCTGCTCGGCCACGTGTGGGGCACCGACGAGCTGCGCGCGATCTTTTCCGACGAGAACCGCGTGCAGAAATGGTTCGACTACGAGGCGGCGCTTGCGGCCGCGCAGGCCGAGCTCGGTATCATCCCGGCGGCGGCCGCCGCCGAGATCGCCGCCAAGGCGCGGGTCGCCAACGTCGACCTCGACGCGATCGGCGCCGAGATCCGCCGCATCAAGCATCCGCTGGTGCCAGCCCTGCGCGCCCTGCAGACGGTCTGCGCCGGCCAGCATGGCGAATACCTCCACTTCGGGCCGACCACCCAGGACGTGCTCGACACCGGCATGGTGCTGCAGGTCAAAGAGGCGCACGCGATCATTGTGCGCGACCTCAAGGCGGTCGGCCGCGAGCTCTTTCGCCTCGCCGACACGTACAAGGCGACGCCGATGGCGGGCCGCACTCATGGCGTCCAGGCATTGCCGATCACGTTCGGCCACAAATGCGCGATCTGGCTCGCCGAATGCGGCCGCAACCTCGCGCGGCTCGAGGCCGCGGCGGTGCGCGACTTCGTCGGCGGCATGACGGGCGCGGTCGGCACCCAGGCCTCGTTCGGCGAGCGCGCCTTCGCGCTCGACGCCAAGCTGATGGCGCGGCTGAAGCTGCGCGTCGCCGACATCGCCTGGCAGGTCGCACGCGACCGCCTCGCCGACTACGCCAATGCGCTCGGCCTCGTCGGCGCCACGCTCGCCAAGATCGCGCACGAGCTCATCATTCTGAGCCACAACGAGATCGACGAGGTCGCCGAGCCCTTCGTGCACGGCAAGGTCGGCTCCTCGACCATGCCGCACAAGCGCAACCCGGTGATCTGCGAGGGCGTGGGCGCGGTCGGCCGCGCGCTGCGCGCCTCGGTCGGGCTGATGCAGGAGGCGATGATCGTCGAGCACGAGCGCGATGCCGCGGCCTGGCGCCTCGAATGGAAGGCGCTGCCGGAATGCTGCCTCATGACCGGCGCCATGCTGGCACAGATGAAATACGTGCTCGGCGGCCTCGAGGTGCATGCCGACAAGATGCGGCGCAACCTCGATACGCTCGGCGGGTTCCTGATGTCCGAGCGTGTGATGTTCGCGCTCGGCGACAAGATCGGCAAGCAGAGCGCGCACGAGCTTGTGTACGAAGCCGCCATGCGCGGCGTCGAGGCGGGCATTACGTTCGAGCGCGCGCTGATGGACGACGCCAAGGTGAAGGGCGCGCTCGACGCGGGCGAGCTGCGTGCGCTGCTCGATCCAACGACCTATGTGGGATTGGCGCCGCAGATCGTCGAGCGCGTGCTGGCCGAGACGACGCAGGCCGGGTGGTTGGAGAGTTAGCGCTAAATCCGTCATCCTGAGGTGCGAGCGAAGCGAGTCTCGAAGGATGATCGGCCGCGGCGCCGCCGCAAAGTGAGCAAGCGGCGTCGCACAGGCCCTTCGAGGCTCGGCGCTTTGCGCCGAGCGCCTCAGGGTGACGGCATGGTTGGTTTGCGTCGGCCTTTTATCACCTCCCGCCGCGCACCGGCGGCATCGTCACGGTGCTGGCGCGGCAGCCGCGGCCGGCGTCGCTGCAGGCGCGGAATTTCAGGTCGCGCGTCAGGCAGATGCGCACCTCGCGCAGGCGCGAGCGGTCGCAATCGAGCGCGATGCCGGACGCCGCAAGGCCCGGGTTCGCCTTGACGAACGCATCGACCACGTCGTCCGGCTTGACCGAGAGCGCCTGCTGCGGGTTCTCGAACTGCGGCGGGATCTTCACGCTGGTGCGCGCCTTGCGGATCAGGTCGAAGTAAGCGCGCGCGCCGAGACCCGAGCAGGTGCCGTGCGCATCCCACTCGTGATAGACGAGCTTGCGCGCCGGCATGAGATCGAGCATCTCGTCGACGATGCGGTGGTCGAGGCGCGGCGACGGGCGCTGGCAGGAGTTGGGATAGCCGCGCTCGTATTGCGGCCACAGGCCGTGCACCACGAACGAATAGGGACGCGCGCCGCATTGCTCGCCGCGCGCCGCGCCGCTCGCGGTCTCGCAGAACGAGGGCGACCATGACAGCGTGAGCAGGTAGTAGTCGAACTTGCCCGGCTCGCCCGGGCGCTGAGCCAGCGCATTGGCGGCCATGCCGAGAAAAGCCGCAAGCGCAAAGCCGATGAGCTTCCGATGTCGATGCGACGCGATCACGTTGTGGACCTCCTGGTTGGAACCCGATAATAGTCCGGCCGCGCAGGAGACGCAGCATGTCGCCCAAGAATTTTCCAGTGATCGACGCACGCTATTGGACCGCGATCCTCGCGGCCAGCATGTGCGGCGCGAATACGGGCGACTTCGCGGCACGCTATCTGCACCTCGGCCATACGCGCGGCCTGCTTCCCCTCGCCCTCATCTTCCTCGCCATCGTGTGGGCCGAGCGGCGCAGCAAGGTCACGACCGAGGCCTACTATTGGCTCGCTATCATCGTGCTGCGCACGGGCGCGACCAATCTCGCGGACCTCGGCACGCATGACCTCAAGCTCGGCTACCTCCTGTGCATGGCCGCGCTCGCCGCCTTCATGGTGCTCATGCTGCTGATCGACCGGATGCGCGGCGTCGCGCCGACCGGCGTCGCCGGGCCGGACGGACGCTGGCACTCGCTGCCCGCAACCGACGCGAGCTACTGGATCACCATGCTGGCCGCCGGAACGCTTGGGACCGCGGCCGGCGACTGGGTCGCGGAGGCGACCGGGCTCGGGCTCGCGTATGGCTCGCTCGTGCTGGTCGCCGTGCTGCTCGCGACGTGGCTCGCGTCCGACCGCCTCGGCAACATGACGAAGCCCTGGTACTGGCTGACGATCGTGGCGGCGCGCACGGCCGGCACCACGCTGGGCGACCTGCTGGCGAGCCGGCGCGGGCTCGGCCTCGGCCTCGTCGTCAGCACCATCTGCACGAGCCTGCTGCTCGCCGGCATCGTCATCCTGTGGCGCAGCCACCGCGCCGACCGATTGCAGGAAGCGTAGACCACTCGGGCGAGATGCCGCCCGTCACGGCTTGATCTGCAGGTGGAAGTCGTCGACGACCTTGGTGTAGCGGGCGAGGTCCTCCTGCATGAACTTGGCATAGGCGGCGGTGCCGTTCTCGGCCATGTGGATGCCGAGCGTCCGCATGCGCTCCGCCATGGCGGGCTCGCGCAGGACCTTTGCGACCGCCGCCTGCAGCCGGGCAATGACCGCGGGCGACACGCCGGCCGTGGTCTGCAGGCCCAGCATGGTAGCGACGTCGAAACTCTTGTAGCCGAGCTCGGCGCAGGTCGGCACGTCGGGCAGCGACACGTCGCGCTCGAGCACGCTGATGCACAGCGCGCGCAGCTTGCCGGTGCGGATCAGCGCCAGCACGTTGTTGATGCCGGACCAGCCGGCATCGACCTCGCCGGTCAGCAGCGCGTTCACGAGGCCGGTGCCACCGCGATAGGGCACGTGCAGCATCTGGAAGCCGGCCTGCTGCGCGAAGATGATCATGGTGAGCTGGTGGATCGAGCCGACGCCGGCGGAGCCGTAGCTCATGGCGTTCGGCTTGGATTTCGCCAGCGCGACGAACTCGGCGAGCGTCTGTGCCGGCAGCGACGGCTTGATCACCAGCACGGTCGGCAAGGTCGCGAGCGCCGTGATCGGCGAGAAATCCTTGAGCCGGTATTTCACGGCCGGGTTCATCGCGATGTTGATCGCAAGCGCGCCGGAGTCGTTCAGCGAGAGCGTGTAGCCGTCGGGCGCCGCCGCCGCGGTCTGGTTGGCGGCGATCACGCCGCCGACGCCGGGCACGTCCTCGACCACAAACGGGCTCTTGAAGATCTCGCTCAGCCGCACGGACATGAGCCGCGCCATCACGTCCGGATTACCGCCCGCCGCCGACGCCGCGAGCAAGCGAACCGGATGGTTGGGGTAGTCGGCGGCATCATCGGCGGCGACCGCGTGCGACGCGGTCAGCAGCAAGGCGATGGCCGTGATCCGTGAGATTGCCTTACCCAGCATTTTCCCCTCCCGCTCGTTTTTAACTCCGTCATGCCCGGCACTCGGGTCCGGCCTTCGGCCGGGCCAAGTGTAAACCTTGTGCCGGGCATGCACGTCTTTGCCAAACACTAAGACGTGGATGGCCGGGAAAAGGCCGGGCATGACGCACGGTGGAACGTCATTCCCCTTACGTGTCGCCCCAGACCTCGCGGGCGAGATTGCACACCAACTCCAGCTTGCGCGTCTGCTGCTCGGGCGTGATCGGGTTGCCGGTGTCGATGCTGGCAAAGCCGCATTGCGGGCTGATGGCGAGCCGGTCGCGCGCGACGAATTTTTCCGCGTCGTCGAGCCGGCGCCGCAGCGCGGCCTTGTCCTCGAGCGCCGCGACCTTGGTCGAGACGAGGCCGAGCACGACCGACTTTCCCTTTGGCACATGGCGCAGCGGCGTGAACGAGCCGGCGCGCGGCGTGTCGTATTCGAGGAAGTAGAAACCGATGTCGAGCGCGTTGAACAGCCGCTCGGCCACCTCCTCATAGCTGCCCTCGGCGTGCCAGTGGCCGCCGCGGTTGCCGCGGCACAGATGCATGCCGATGCGCATCTGCGCGGGCGCGGCGGCGAGCACGCGGTTGGTGACCGCGATGTAGGTGTCGATCAGCTTGCTCCAGTCGTCGCCGCGCGCCGCGAGCGTGGCCTGCACGTCGGGATCGCCGAATTTGGCGAAGGCGGTCTCGTCGATCTGCACGTAATGGCAGCCGGCATCGGCGAGCGCGCGCAGCTCGCGCGAAAACGCCGCGACGGTGTCGGCCCAGAAATCGTCCACACTGTTATATGCGCCCGCCAGGACTGCCTTGTCGCCGCCGCGGAAATGCAGCGCGCAGGGGCCGGGAATTGTGACCTTCGGGGCGCGGCCAGAATGCGCCTTGAGGAAGGCGGCATCGGGCGCGTTGATCGGATGCGCCCACTGCACGCGGCTGCCGATCATGGCGACCGGCTGGGCGCCGCGGCCGCCCTCGCCAAGTTCCCTTTGCGCACCTTTCGCTTCCGCGCCGTCGATGGTGTCGATCGAAAGCTTGCCGAGATGGGCGTAGAAGAAGCTGTGGTAGGAGCGGCGGCGGAACTCGCCGTCGGTGACGAACTTGAAGCCGAGCCGTTCCTGCAGCGCCATGGCGCCGCGGATGGCGGCGTCCTCGGCTCGCGTCAGCGCCGCCTGGTCGATCTCGCGGCGCGCGAAGCGGGCGCGCTCGGCCATGAGCTCGGGCGGCCGCAGCAGGCTGCCGATGTGCTCGGCGCGGAACGGCGGGCCTGCGACGCGCGTGGCGCTTTTGGCTTCGGCACTGGCGTTCACGGCGCTTGCTCCCGTTCCTTTCGTACACCCTGCAAATTCGGAGCAAGTGTAGCGCAAGTCGGGCCGGAAGGCCCGACTTGCGTGCGCGGGGGCGTGACAAGCGACGTAGGGTGGGCAGAGCGAAGCGTGCACACCATCGCGTGGGCACGGCGCACCCAATCTCGGGCCTGCCCGAGATTGGCATCAAATTATGCGCAGGTCGGGCAAGCAAGCCCGACCTGCGTGCGCCTTTGCCACCCTACGAGATATCACCAAGTGCTCTGCTGGCGATTATCGTACTGGTTATTCCGGTAGGGCTGGTACGGCTGGTAGGGTTGTTGCGGCTGCTGCCAGGAGTTGTCGCCCCAGGTGTCGCGCCGATCCGAGTCGCGCCGGCGATTGTCGCCGAACCAGCCTTGGTCGTCCGCTTCGTCGCGACGCGCGACGCGCACCTCGGTGCGGGCCCGGTTGGCGATGCCGCCTTGCGGATGGTCATTGAGCACGACGATGAACTCGGTACGGTAGTTGGTCTCGCTATGGAGTCCCTCGTCCGAGATGACGATCGAGGAGCGCGCCTGCGCGGTCGGCGCGATGCGGTCGAGCACCTCCTGCGGAATGGTGATGCGATCGAGCGCGTCATTGGCGCTGACCGCGCCGTCGATCGTCACCACGCTCCAGCGCAGCCCTGCGTCGGTGCGCGCCATCGCGGTGATGATATGCGTGCCGATCGCCTTGTCGGGATCGCGGATCGTGACCGGGATCTCGATGGTCGAATCGAATATCTCGCCCCCGTCCGGAAACCGCTTGTGCGTGTCGCGCCGCACGTAGAGCTTCTGCGTCTTGCGGCTGATGAAGATCGACACCGGCTCGAGCGCGAGCTTGGCTTCCCTGGCGGCCTTGGCGGTCTCGGCCTTCTTGGCCTCGGCGGCCTTGGCGGCCTCCTGCGCGGCCTTCGGGGCATCGAGCTTGGCCGTGGCGTCGGCCTTGGCGGCGTCGAACTGCTTGTGCGCCTCGGCGGCCTTGGCGGCGGCCTTCTGCTTCAAATCCTCGGCGTGCGCCTTGGCCTGGTCGTTCTTGGCGGCGGCGATCAGCTTGTCCGCATAGGCGAGCTCGGCGTCGGCGTGCTTCTGCGCGAACTCGAGCTTCTTCAGCGTGGCGCGTCAGCGCCGCGGCCTCCTTCTTCGCCTTGGCGGCGGCGCTCTTTGCCGCGTCGGCGGCCTTGGCGGCGGCCTCGGCGTCGCGCGCCGCGGCCTCGGCCTTCGCCGGCGCCGCCGCGATCGCGGCCGCGTTCGGCACGAACAGCTTCGGATCGGCGAAATCGACCGGCTCAGCGTCGTTCGGCGCGATGATCACGCGCATGCCGATGCGGGTCTTGTCGAACAGCTTCTCGGCGAAGTCGTAGGGCATGCGCACGCAGCCGTGCGAGGCCGCGTAGCCGGGCAGCGGCCCGCCATGCAGCGCGATGCCGTTCCAGGTGATGCGCTGCATGTTCGGCATCCAGGCATCGTCATAGAGGCTCGAATGGTGGTCCTTGTCCTTCTCGACCACCGCGTACACGCCGGCCGGCGTCTCGCGCCCCGTGGTGCCGCTCGACACCGGCGCGCGCAGGATCCAGCCGTCGCTGTCGTAGAGCGTCACCTTCTGGCTCTTGAGCGAGACGATCGCCATGATCGGCTCGCCCGCCGCGCGCGGCGCCGTCTCCTCGGTCTGCCGTGCCGGGCGCGGGCTGCTGTGCTTTGCGGCGTCCGCGGGCATCGCGGCGAAAAGCGCCGCCAGCGCGATGGTGGTCATGAAGGCGCGTGGCGCGCGCCCGGCCGGTTGCGCTGCAAGTCGAGATGTCATGCTACTGCCCCGCTCCAGATGGGTGTTGCCGGCTTCCTTAGCGGCAAATCGTTACGCATTTGCGTTGAAGGGACGGACTGGGAACGCCGGGATGGTTCCCGGTTTCGCGGCCGGGGTCAATCCGGGTTCAACAGTGCAGTCGATAACGGTTGAGTGAAGGTGGCCGGCGACCGCCGGCCCGGCCGTCACCAGCTCGAAAGGAACGGGCTCGGCTGGTAGTAGGGCCGCGGCGGGCCGAAGAATCCGCTGTTCGGCTGAATTCGTGCCGCCGCCGTAGCCGTCGGTGGTCAACTCGTCGCGCCGGCGCGCGACGTGCACCCGGTTCGAGGGACGATGGCGCATCGCGAGGCCGCCCTGCGGCGCGTCGCTGAGCACGGCGACGAACTCGGTGCCCTCCCCGGTCTCGTTGCTCAAGGGCTCGTCCGAGACGATCAGCGAGGAGCGCACCGCCGCGGCCGACGCGAAGCGGTCGAGCACGTCGGGCGGGATGGCAATGCGGGCGAGCGCGCTGTTGGCGTCGTTCGCGCCGTCGATCGTCACGGCGGTCCAGCGCAGTTTGCCGTCATCGTTGCGCGCCACGGCCGTGAACACGTGCGTGCCGATCGCCTGGTCGGGGTCGCGGATCGCGATCGGCGCATCGAACACCGGCTTGAAGCCGCGCCGCACGTAGAGATGCTGCGTCTTGCGGCTGATGAAGATCGAGACCGCCGCGGGCGCCGCCTCGCGCGCGGCCTTGACGGCATCGGCGCGCCTGGCTTCGGCGGCGGCCGCGGCCGCGCGCGTGGACGTGACCGCATCGAGCTTCGGCTGCGCCGCGATCCGGGCGGCGTCGAGCTGGACCTGCGCGTCAGCGACGTCGGCGGCGGCCTTCTCCTGGCCGAGCGTGGCGCGCGCCTTGGCGTCGTCGGTGGCCGCCTCGAGCGCCTCATCGGCTGCCGCATACCGGGCGTCCGCCCGCCTCTTGGCGATCTCCAGCTTGTGCAGCGCGGCACTCGCCTGCGCGGCGTCACGCGTCGCGATCGCGGCCGCGCCCTTCGCGGCGTCCGCCTGCCTGGCGGCATCGGCCGCCGCATCGGCGAGCGCCTTGGCGTGCGCCTTGGCGTCGAGCTTGGGCTGGAACAGCGCCGGGCTCGCGATGTCGACCGGCGCGGCGTCGTCCGGCGCGATGAGCACGCGCATGCCGAGCCTGGTCGCGCCGAAAAGCTCCTCGGCAAAACCGTACGGCATGCGCACGCAGCCGTGCGAGGCGGCGTGTCCCGGCAGCGGCCCGCCGTGCAGCGCGATGCCGGACCAGGTGATGCGCAGCATGTTGGGCATTGAGGCGTCGTCGTAGAGATTGGAGTGATGGTCCTTGTCCTTCTGGATCACGGCGAACACGCCGGCCGGCGTCTCGCGCCCACCCATGCCGCTCGACACCGGCGCGCGCAGGATCCAGCCGTCCTTGTCGTAGATGGTCACGCGCTGGCGCGCGAGCGAGACGATCGCCATGACCGGCTCGCCGGCCGCGCGCGGGGCGGTCTCTTGCGAGGTGCGGTCGGCCCGCGCGTGCCGGCTTGCGGCCTGGGCGGGTAGCGACGCGATCAGCGCCGCGAGCGCGACGCCGGCGAAGGCTGGCGCGCGCCACGCGGCGGGATGCGTTCGACGGGTCATGAATTCGAGGGGTCATGGATCGACGTGTGATGGCCATGCCGGTTTGCTGCCTCTTTTCCAACGTGGATTCGCTCGCCGGATCGGCGGCGAACAGCGGCGGGTCGTTTGAACGAACGTGGGAACTCGGCACATGGTTCCGGGTCGGCGCGGCGGCGGCACTCACAGGTGCGCGCGGGCTGGAGCTGCCCGCGGCGTGCAGGCGTCAGCGGTCCGACTTTGCTTCGCTCGGATCGTAATGGACGTGCATCGTCAAGCCGAGCAAGCCGACAGAATGAACGACCAGACGAAGAAGCTCCGCTTCAACCGAGTGCCACGACGCGCGACGATGAACATGATGCCCCCTGCGGCAGCGGCTGATCATCGACGGCTGCCCGGGAAGACGCAACCGGGGAACGCGGACCTCGCCGGGGATGCCTGGCCCTCACCGTCACCCCGAGGCGCCCGCCGTAGCGCGGCGAAGGCGGGCCACAAAGGACCTGAGAGACTCCGCTTGCTCGCTTGCGGCGTCGCGGTGGCCGATCATCCTTCCGCCTTCGCCCTGCGGGCTTCGGCGGAAGGGTGACGGGGTTGGCTGGGTGCTTTTTTGCCGCGCTCCGAGAAAGCTAAGCTGCTCAGCCGTCCGGCCATGCGCGTCCATTGGACCGGCGCGCGGCAGCGCGGCCGAGCCGGTCAACCGGCTCTACGGTCGACACTCGTATCCTTTGGCGACCTTGGCGCAATGGTGGGCACTCGGCAGGCAATTATGACATTTGCCGACGTTGTGCAGACCCTCTATCGCACATTGGTTCCCTGGGCACATGCATCGAGGTACTCCGTCCTCGTATCCGGCCGTTTCACCGGGAAGACAGCAACCCGTGAAGCCGTTCGACCACGTGAGCAACACCTGACCTTGGCGGCATGCCGCATTGGCATCATTGGTGGATAAAAAAACGACCGATAGGGCCAGACATAGACCGAACGCCAATTTGGTGCCGAAGGCGCAGGATTTAGGATGCATTGCAATTCGCTTGTTTCGCATGGCCGAAGCTCCGATGAGCCCAACTTCCAAATCTGCGCGCATGATTAGGGTATCACCAATCTGCAACGACCACTACACATCGCTTCATGCCAGGCTATACAATCCCTAGATCCGGATAGACCAGCCGGCGCGACCAGCCCGGAATGCGGTCCGCCACCGGCTCCGCGAAGGTGAGCGCCACCGCGTCCCACTGGTCGGGGCTCGCGGCGCCGCGGCGGCGCATGTCGTCCTTCTTCTCCAGCAGCAGGCGCGTGCTGCTGTCGTAGCTGTAGCCGGGGCCGCAGGCGTCGGCCTGCAGGGAATCCGAGTCCGGGATCTGCGCGCCGCCGGGATCGGCGAGCCAATCCTTCGACTTCATCCACATCTCGGCGCGGCGGTTGGCGGCGCCGCCGGAGGGGCGGCCGTGCGCGTCGCGCGGGGCCGGCTCGAACGGGGCGGAGCCGAAATTGATGCCGCGCACGATCTCGCCAAAACCCATCTCGGCGAGGCGGTCGTGCACGCCGGCGCCGACGCCGCCGACATCGACGAAGACGCGCTGCGGCCTGTCCTTGTCGATGACCTGCTTGACCCAGCCGGCCGCCTGCATGGTGTCGAGCTTCGTCCTGCATTCGACCTTGATGAGGCGGCGCCCCTGGCGCCACGCCATAGCGTGGCGATCCTCACCCTTCCACGCCGGATCGAAGCCGATCACCAGCGGGCCGGACGGCGCGCACGTCGTCTTGCGGGCGGCCGCGACCAGCTCCGGCGGGATGAAGCTGTCGTGCCCGCTCATTTCGAAGGCTTCGGCCGCATTCGCGGGATATTCCTGGCGAAACAGCGTCGCATCCTTGAGCTGGGCTATCTTGGCGCGCCGCCAGGCGAGCTGGGCGTGGTCGAGGCCGTGCGGCGCCGCGTACGCCGCCTCCTCCTCGCTCGGCACGAAGCCGGACGGCGGCGTCTTGCGGTACTCGTCCTGCCAGTACCAGGGCACGAAGATCGCGATGTAGTCGTTCTCGCCGGCCTCGGCGCCGCGCCACGTCTCGTGGAAGAAATTGCCCATGCCGTTCGCAGTCGACTCGAGGATCACCTCGGTGCCGTCGGCGTCGGGCACGGCCTGCAGGGCACCCGCCGCATGCGTCTCGGCAAACGGCCAGAACGCGACCTCGGAGCCATGGAAGAGCTGAATGGTGGCCGAGCGCCCGACCCCCTTGGTGCCGGCGGTGCCGACCTTGTAGCCGGACTCGAGCTCATCGAAATAGAGCTCCTTGGCGTTGGCGGCGCCGGTCGAGGGCTTGAGCGCCGGATGGCAGTGCGCGTGGAAGCGCTCGACGATCTCGAACAGGTTCTGCGTCGCCGCCTCCTCGTGGGTGAGGATGAAGACGCGCAGGCCCTTGGCGTGGATGGCGCGGTGATAGAAGCGCGCCGCCACATAGGTCGAGCAGCCCTGCTGGCGGCCTTTGAGGATCAGCGCGCGCACGCGGCCGGTCTCGCGCCGCTGTGCGTCGATCCGCTCATGGATGAAGCGCTGCGCGCGGTTGAACCGCAGCCGACCGAGCGCACCGCTCTTGGGGCGGATGGTGAGAGAGGCGGCGAAGCGCGACGAGATTGACGCGAGCTCGTGTTGCAACTGCTTGTCGCGCAGGGCCGTTTCCCGGGGCGGCGACTTGGTCATCAGGTCGACTCCGCCAGGAAGTCCGCGAGGCTCTGGCCCCCGGGTGCGTCGCCGTCGTCGGGCGCTGCGGCGAGCAAAGCCATGCGCTGCTCGCGCTCGATCGCGAGCTGCGCCGTCGCGAATCCCCGCACGGCCTTGATCAGAATGGCGCCCTCGTCGGGGTTGAGCTCGCCGCAGGCCAGTCCCTGCGCGATCTTGTCCATCGCAACGGGCACGTCGGCGAGCGTCACGAGGTTGGGCAGCGGGAAGTCGATCACGCGATGGCGCAGCCGCGGTGCGACGCGGTCGAGGCAGGCGCGTGCGGCCGAGACGTCGCCGTCGGTCGCGAGCGTGATCGCGGCGTTCGTCACGTCGCCTGCCCGATCGTCGAGCAGCTTCTCGGCGATGATCGTGCGCTTGTTGCGCGTTCCGCGTGGCCGCCCCGCGGGATTGCCACTCTGGCCGGGTTGAAAGGGCATCACTTGTCTCCTTCTCGGGTTGCCTTGCTGGTTGTCTTGCTGGTCTCTTGCGGCGTCCCTTCGGCGATGATCGTGCGCTTGTTGCGCGTTCCGCGCGGCCGCCCCGGGATTGCCACTCTGGCCTGGTTGAAACGGCATCACTTGTCTCCTTCTCGGGTTGCCTTGCTGGTTGTCTTGCTGGTCTCTTGCGGCGTCGCGACAGGCGACGAAAAAAAGCGGGTCGCTGCCGCGGTCGCTGCGAGAAATTTTTCGAAAGGAAATACAGGCGATCTACAATGGGAAATGCAATGCCAATTACAATGCAACGTCTTGAACGAGCGACGAAAAAGCCGCCGGCGCACGAACAATGAAAAGCAATGGACCAAACGATGCGCGAAGCAATAGGAATAATGGAAATCCGGGCGATATACCTATTTCCGGTCGAGATCGCCGCGTCCGGGCGCGCACGAGTGCGGTCGTCGGCGCGGTCAAATCTCGTGGTTTTCAGGTCAGCGCTTCAGGTCAGTATTTCGGGTCAGCGGGACGATGGCGCGACGGGCGTCAGCCGGTCGCTGAAATAAAACAGCCCGGCCGCGGGGCGAACCCAAGGCCAGGCGCAATTCGACGTGTCCCATTTCAACAATATCGAAAATGACGACGGAATGGAAGCAAATTTTCCAGGGCGTCACACACCACACGGGCAGTTCAATGCTCCTTGCTTGCCCGCTCCGGCAGGTTCAACGTTCGCCCAGCGCCTTCCACACCCCTTTGGCGGTTGCGACGACGCGCGGGCCGACCAGGAGCTCGGCGCTCGCGAACATCAGCGAGCGCGTCCGGCGGATCACGCGGCAGCTGGCTTCGACGAACTCGCCGATGCGGACCGCATCGATGAAGTGCACGTCGAGCTGGACGGTCGCCTGCGGTTTGTGCGCGTTGGCGTAGCGGCAGGTCCTGCCGATCGCGCGGTCCGCGAACGTCATCAACATGCCGCCCTGTACGATGCCGCGCCGATTGTGATGTTTCGGCTCGGCCATGAACCCGTAGCGATGGGTCTCGCCGGTGCGGCGCCGCCAGATCGGGCCGACCAGCGCGACGAAGCCCTCGTCGTCGTCGCGCTCCCACCCCGCGGCCGCGGGATCGAAGGCCGCCGGTTCGTCGGCGGCGCGACCGCCGGGTCGATCAATGTTCGGCATGAGGGAAAACTCCCAGGAAAGCTGCTCAAGACTGTCGAAAATGACGAGCCGGAACCGGGATACTAGTGTCCCGATTCCGACGTTCGTATCACTTTGCAGCACGCTCTGTACGAACGTCGGAATCGAAAAGGACACTAGCCACTTTATTGATTCTAGTGCGGCTTTTCGGATTTGACGTTCCTAAACGGACTCGCGGCGAACTGATAGGAACGTCAAATCCGCCGCACTAGCGCGCCGCCTCTCCTCGCCGGATTGAAATCCGGCGCCCCAGCGGCTCGAGAAAAACCGGCGCGAGGTAGATGGGAAACTGCGCCAGTGCGAAGTAGAGCCAGGTCACGTCGGGCAGCACGCCGCCGGCAACCGCGAGCATCAGGCCCATGTTCCGCTGCGACGCCATGAGCGCGAGCACGAAGCTCCGCTCCCGGCCCGCTTTCGCGAAGGCGAGCGCCGTCAAGCCGAGCACGCCGAACGATACCGCGAAAGCCAGCGCCAGAAAGGCGATCGTGCGCATCGGCGCGGCCATGAGCTCGCCCGCCACGTTCTCCATGACGGCGGCGACGAAGACGAAGACAAGGATGATATTGAGACCGTTGATCTGATCGGAAGCGCGCCGGATGGCGGCGTATCCGACGAGACGGCGGATGGCCGCCGCGAGCAGCAGCGAGCCCGCCAGGATCGTCAGCAGCTTGAGCCCGAGGACGAGCGGCGAGAGCGTCAGCGCGGGGCCGATGAAGACGTAGGCAAACAGCGGGGCGGTGAGCGGCGTGAGCGCCGTGCTGATCACCAGCGTCGTCAGCACGAGGGTGGCATCGAGCCCCATCACGGCGGCGAACGCCGGCGCCGCCATCATCGGCGGGGCGACCCCCTGCAGCATCAATCCCAGGAAGAGGCCCGGCGAGTGCGCCGGCAGCCCGGCAAGCAGGCAGCCCGCGCCGAACAGGATTGGCAGCACCAGCGAGGTCCAGGCGGCAGCGGCGAGCACAAGGGCAGGCTTGGCCAGATAGGCGCGCAGGACGGCAAGATCGACGCGCATGAACGCGATGCACAGCAGCGCGAAGATCGCCTCGGTGACGAACGGCTTGAACAGCGCGTCGAGCGGCGGGAGCGCGATCGCGATGAACACGATCGCCGCGATGGCGCGCGTGCCCTGGCGTCCGAGCCAGGCCAAGGCCGATGATGACAAGGCGACGGGAAACTTCAATCACGCCCCGTCATTGGCAGCTGTCATCGGGGGCAGCCATATCGTGCCTCCATGCGGACGATCTCGTTGACCCGCGCGCGGTCGCCTCCACCCATATTGGCGCGTGCGGCGCCGTCACTGTTGGTGACGCAACCGGCATTGCCGAAAAAATTCCGCGCGCGGGCGGTTTGGAAACAGTAGCCGGCGTTCTTGTAGATCTGGTTGCGCTCGACCCACAGGTCCAGGCAGGCGTCTGCTCTGGCGTGCGAGACCGGCAGCATGGCGCCGCCCACGATGACCGCGAGCCCGAGCGCGATATGGCGCACATTAAGGAACGACGCAGGCGCGGCGAGCAGTCGTGTCATATGACATCTCCTGAGCTGTTTTGATGACGGTGTCGTCGGCGCGCACTCTAGCAGGCTGGCGAAGAAGTTGGCCAGTTCGTTGTTCGCGCCGTTCGACTTCGCCGTTTGTAGCGGCCCGATTCATCGGTCGTTAAGCGCGGCAGCGCTACACAGTCGTCATGGACGCAAGTCTCATCAGCGCGGTCCTCGGCGCGCAGGCCGGCAACGCCCGGGTCGACCTGGCGGCCAAATTCATGCGGATGAATGCCGACAGCAGCCAGGCAATCGCGCAAATGGTCGAGGCGGCCGCTCAGAACACCAGTTCGCTGGCCAACGTCGCCGCCGGCGTCGGCACCAATCTGGATGTCAGCGCGTAAGGCGGAATACCGCTATCCTGCAAGAGCGAACCGTGCAGGAGGATCGCATGGCACATCGCCTCCCCGAGCCTGCGCGCCGGACGTGGCGATGGGCGCTGCCCCTCGCCGCCATGGGTGCGCTTCTGATCTGGCGGCCAGGCTGGTTCGAGGTGCTCTGCGTCGTCGTGCTCGGCTTCGGCGCGGTCGGCTTGGTACTGATGCTCGCCGTCTACGCCTTCGCGGTACTGGCGCCCAGGCGCGCGGGTCGGGCCGGCATCCGGCTCTCCGAGGTGAGCTTTGTCGGGCACGAGCACGCGAGCTCCCGCCTCCGGATCATCGAGGAACCGGATGCCGCCTGTCGGATCGAAATGTCGCGAGGCCACTATGCCGTGTCCTTCGCGGCCCTCGGCGTGGCCGGACCCGGCATGGTCGCGATGTTTCGCGCCAACGGAGCGATCTCCGACCTGCGTCATCCAATGATGATCTTTGCGGCGGCATTCACGCTCGGCATGTGTGCGCTGCTCGCCTACCTGTTGTTCGTCTACGTGTTCCGGCGGCCCTCGCTGAGCATAGCGCCCGGCGAGGTCGTGTTGCGCCGCGGCCGCAGCGAGTACATGCGACTCGGCCGCGCCGACATCGCCGGACTGCGCAGCGACACGCACATCTATCGCGACAATGACGGCAACGAGGCGCGCTGCTACGTCCTGATCGCACGCGCGGGCGACGGGTCGGACAAACGATTAGCCGCGTCGGGCCGCGTGGAGGAGATCGACCAGATTGCCGCACGTATGCGCCTACTGCTCGGCCTGCGCTGAGGATGCGCGATCGCCGCCGGTCCAGGATGGGCCCGCCGATGCGGCCGTGCAGAACGCCATCACCCGCAGGTCAGCCCGGGTGCGACCTTGCCGCGCGTTTCGATGAACGCCTTGGTGTCCAGGCATTCCTGCCTTTTCGGATGCCTGTTGCACAACGCAATCTCCTCTCGAATGTTGCCCTGCACCACACCGGTGAGGATGCCCGTCGCAACTTGGGCGCAGGCAAGGGCTGCGGTTGCTTCGTCCACGACCGCCGGCGCCGCTTCGGGCCGATTGACTGGGAGGTTGTCTGCGTTCGCCGGGGCGGAAGACGCGCCCTCACAGGTCAACTTCGGCGCCGTCTTGCCGTGTTGCTCGATGAAGCGCTTGGTACGCAGACATACCTCGCGGCGCGGATGGGCATTGCAAACCTCAATCGCTCCCGCAGCATCGAGGGGCAAACCGACCAGAATCCGATCTGCCGCCATTTTGCAGGCCGTATTCGCCAGCTCTTCCTTGGATATGTCGTCTCGCGCCACGGCATTGCCGACCAACGCGAGCGTAGCCAGGGCCCACATCACAAGAGGCCGTGTCGTCAACACAACCTACTCCCCACGAAACCTGCCGACCAAAATCGATGCGCCCGATGCTCACATCACGCCGTGACCGCGCTTGATGGTCTGGCGGATGATCGGTGCCGTGACCTTGTCCGAGATCTGGATGTTCCAGATCTCGCTTTCGCCCTGCGCCGCGAAGTCGGCGAACAGCTGGGGGATGACCGATACGTCGCGGATCTCGTGGCCGCGCAGGCCGAAGCCGCGGGCGATGTTCTCGAGCGGGGGCCGGCCGAACACGGCCAGGCTATCGTCGATGCCGTCGGCGCGCAGCTTGTGGAACTCGGAGCCGTAGCCGCCGTCGTTCATGATGCACATCAGGATGCGATATCCGTGACGCTTGAGCGTCTCGAGCTCCTGGATATGGAACAGGAAGCCGCCGTCGCCTTCGAACAGCACGATCTTGCCGTCGCGGCCCTGCCGGCGCGCCGCCGCGACCCCGAGCGCATACGACAGGCCGTTGCCGACCGCACCGAACTCGCGCACCGTGGTGTAGCGCTCCGCTGGCCGGCCACGCATCTGGGTGTTGAAATAGGCCTGATGGCCGCCGCCGATGACGATATCCCAATCCTTCGGAATGACGGGGTCGAGGGCTTCGATCACCTTGCGCGGATCGAGCACGCCAGGCTCGATGTCGAACGGCATCGAGTCCCCGGGCTCGGTCGCGATGCGATGCTCAAGCGCCTTCGAGCGTATCTCCGCCGCCGTCGGCTTGCCGGCACCCAGCTTCTTGTCGAGACCCGCGAGGATCGCCTCGGCGCCGACGCGCACATCCGATCGCAGATAGATGTCGGCGGCCTTCTGTCCGTCGCGCAAGCCGCGCGGCGCATCGTCCACCTGGATCTTGAGGGATTTGCCCCAGAAGTGGCCGACACCGGTGTAGTAGGAGAGACTCGTGCCGACCGCGAGCACGAGGTCCGCAGACTCGAACATCTCCTTGCCCAGCGACGAGAAGTAGCTGCCCGCGATGCCGAGCCCGAACGGATGGTCGTGGAAAAGACCGCGCGCGGGCAGCGTGTTGGAGAGCAGCGCTCCGCAGCGATCGGCGAGCTTGACGACGGCGTCGCGCGCGCCGGACCACAGCACGCCACGGCCACCGAAGATGATCGGACGCTTGGCGGCGGCGAGCCGCTCGACGACCTCGGCTACGACCTCGGGATCGGGCTGCATGCGCCCGACCTTGGGCTGGTACATCGCCGAGGTCTCGTAGGGGTGGTTGGCCATGTGCTCGACCTTCTGCAGGTCGTAGGGAATGCCCAGCACCACGGGGCACCGCTCGTACTTCGCGATGTGAAAGGCCTCGCGCACATAGTCCATCATGCGCGGCAAGCTGTGCGCCGCGATGTATTTGGCGCCGGTCGCCGTCACCAGCGGCGCCTGGTCGATCGCCTGGTTGTAGAACTTGGCGTTGATCGGCGACTTGCCGGCGAACACCACCATCGGCAGGCGCGCGCGAGCCGCGGCCGGCAGCGCCGTCATCAACTGCGTCACGCCCGGGCCGCACGTGACCGAGGCGACCGCGACCTTGCCGGTTGCGACGTTGTAGGCGGTCGCCGCCGCAACGGTGACGTGCTCGTGCCGCACGTGGACCGTATGCACGCCCGGCAGTTTGGCAAAGGCGGTGGACCAGTGCATATTGCCGTCGCCCATGAGGACGAACTGCGTGTCGACCCCCTCCGCAAGGAACGCCTCGGCGAGGGCTTCGTAGAGCTTGGGCATGGCGCGGTACTGCCTGGATATGAGGTTGGATTCGAGGTGATCCGCTAGGCAAAAAGCACGCCCGGCGACGCCCCGTCAATTCGTTTGAAGCGAATTTTGATCTTGCTCAGAAACGGCCTTCGGGCGGCTTCGTTTCCCTTCGCCTCTCCTGCTCCAGGACATACCCGCGTTGCAGCTCCCACTTCCTGAGGAAGCTCACGCGCGCTTCACCGCAGGCGAAGCTTTTTCGACGATTGTGGAGCAGCTCGGCGAGCTTTATCTGCTGATCGAGATAGTCCTGGATCTCGTCGTCCGTCATGGCGCCGTTCTCGCACCGCCGCTTCACCTCCTCGATGATGTCCGGATCTTTGCGGGTGAAATCCGCGCGGTCTTTGACAGCCTTTTTGTACTCGTCCGAGTCCGCGAGCCGCTCCGTGAAGGTCATGTATGGCCTCGTTGCCCTCTCGTCGCAGGTCGCGGAGCAGAAGCCGAAGATCGCGCGCGGGTCGTCCAGAACGTGCCCGCATTGAACGCAGCCGCCGGCCTCGTAGTACATGCCGGGGCTCGATTTGCCGACGAGCATCGCTTGCTCGTCCGCCGTGAGCGGGGCCGGCTGGCGCGCCATCTTCTCGTCGAGCTCGCTGTCGCGCTTGATGAGTGTCGTGTTGCGGCAGTCGAGCGAGCAGTAATAGCGCCCGGGGAAATCATGGTCGCGAAACGGCCGCTCGCCGACCGGCGACAGGCAGTTCCAGCACTTCGTGGCGGCGATTTCGTCCCGCAGCTTCTTGTCGAACGCGGCGCGCAGCTTGCGGGCCCGATAATCGGCGATGATGTCGCGGATACCTGCGAGAACCGTGCGCCCCCGAGCGGAGACAGCCTGCCCAAGAGATCGCAGATTTCCGAGCATCTGGGTGGCCCTCGATCGCGACGGAGGACACGAAGTATGCACCTCGCCGCATCCGTCGCCTACGCGATAGTGTCCCGATCGCGGCGGAAAGCCGGACATCGCCGGAGGTCCGCTGGCCGGCAGGATGGACCAACGCGCCAGCGCGTTCATGTAGGGTCGGCTTGAACCTTTACCCCGGTGCCGTTGACCAATGATTTCAGCGCGCTCGATCAATCTGGCGCGTACGAGCAGCGAATCGCGAGCGGGTCGGAGGCCGGGCGGACGCATGAGCACGGGGAAAAGGCTGGGCTTGATCGCCGTGGGCTACGCGCTCGCGCTCGTCGGCGGCCTCGCGGCCGTCGCCGTCAACGATTTACGCATGCCGGCCGACATTGCCCAGGGCTCGCCCGGCATGGTCGCGTTCGGCGACATGATCCTTTTCGTGCTGGCCACGGGCTTTTTTGCACTCCTGCCGACCTGGTTCCTGCTGAAACTATGCGTCGAGAAGCTGCCGTGCGTGCTGCTTGCGACCGAGCTTGTGGCGGCCGCGCTCGGACCGGCGAGCTGGCTGTCGGTCATGTACATGTACGGCAGCCCGCCTGCGCCGAACCAGCCGGCCGTCGGGGCGGTGCTCGGCCTGCTCCTCGCCTTCGGCGCCATCCCGCGCATCGTCGCCGGCCCGGTCCTCCTGGTGATCGAGGCGATGACATTCCTCCTCGTGCGTACGCGCGTCGCGCGCGCGCTGCTCGTTGCGGCGATGCTGATGGACCTCGTGCCGATCGGCCTGTACGCGCTGCATATGGCGAGAGGCCTCTGGATCACGTTCCACTGATATTGAATTGCCCATCATGCGCGGCACCCGGGTCCGGCCATGACGAGTGCGAGGACCCGATGCTAACATGCACCGCATGATGGGAGATCGTCGGTGCCATGTCGGTGATATGTCGGTGATTTCGAGCGATATCGGGTCGTGCGATCTGCGGGGCCTGGTGGCGCAGGCGGGCGCCAACGATGCGGCTTACGCGGATCCCTCACCTGCCGGACCGCGCCATCGTGCTGCGGGCCGCGCGTCCGCAACGCTATTCGCCGGACACCCCCGT
The DNA here is from genome assembly GCA_963703755.1 of uncultured Pseudomonadota bacterium. Taxonomy (GTDB): domain Bacteria; phylum Pseudomonadota; class Alphaproteobacteria; order Rhizobiales; family Xanthobacteraceae; genus JAVDCA01. Next base: position 9,368 of record CAVPGG010000030.1, on the reverse strand, counting down.
GCTGTTCGTGCACCACGGCGTGCAGCGCAACGGCGGCGACTATCGCGACTATTGGCTGCCGCTGGTCGACACGGCGCAGCTTCTCGTCATCGTGCCGGAATTCTCGTGGTCCGCCTTTCCGCAGGCGGCCTGGTACAACTTCGGCAACCGCGTCGACGCGGACGGGCGGCCGAAGCCGCGGACCGAATGGACCTACGGGGTGCCGGAACGCGTGTTCGCGGCGCTGCGCCAGCAGGGCGTCACGGCAGCACAGCGCTACGGATCGTTCGGTCACTCGGCGGGCGGCCAGTTCGTCCATCGCATGATCTCGCTTGGCTTTCGCGAGCGCGTCGCCGTGGCGGCGACCGCGAATGCCGGGACCTACGCGATGCCCGACCTCGGCGTCGCATTCCCGTACGGCCTCGGCGACACCGGGCTCGACGACGGTGCGCTGCGCGCGCTGCTGGCGTTCCGGCTGATGGTGTTCGCCGGCACGGCCGACATCGACACGACCGGCGAGCATTTTCCGCGCGACGAGCCGGCGATGCGGCAAGGGCCGACACGCTACGCGCGGGCGCACGCCTACTTGGCGGCGGCGCGCGAGGCCGCGCAAGCGCGCGGCATCACGTGCAACTGGGCGATCACCGACGTTCCCGACGTTGGCCATGACGGCGCGAAGATGTCGGCCGCGGCCGCGGCGATCCTGGCGGCGGCGCTGCATACGGCCGAGCGTTAGCTTGCTGCGCCGGCATCGCCGGCGAGCGTGCAGCGACCGTCGTCGAAAATGGAATCAAGGAGAACGCCAACAGTGCGAGCCTCGCGCATCACGCGAGCCTCGTTCACCACGCGAGCCTCGCGCACTCGCCGCAAAGAGCTGATCGCGTCCGCGTCTCTTGTGGCGGCGCAATGAACCGTCGCTTCGGGCGAGGAGCGCAAGCATGGCCGATCGGCTACAGCAGCACGTCGTCCTGCTGTTTCAACACTCTGCGTGCGAAGTAGTGGAAGGTCGCCGCAACTGCACGCGGCTTGAGACGATAATCATGGGCCTCGCGCGCGATGGAGGGATCGATCGGCTTGATCGTGCCGATCGATTCCGCAAGCACCTGCATGCGTGCGGCGCGCTCGATGAACACCGCGAGCACGGCCGCTTCCTCGATCGTCTCGGCCGCGACCAATTGGCCGTGATGGGCGAGCAGGATCGCGCGCTTGTCTCCCAGCGCCTCGTGGATGATCCGCCCCTCCTCGTCGCCGATCGGCGGCCCAGGCCATTCGGCAAGATGCGCGCAATCCTCGTAGAACATCGCGGTGTCCATGTGAGCCGCAATGAGCGGCTTGCCGACCAATGACAGGGCCGAGCAATAAGGCGGATGGGTATGCACGATCGCCTTCACGTTGGGGCGATGGCGGTAGATCCACAGATGGAAGCGATTGGACGGGTTGACCATGCCTTCGCCTTCGAGGAGCTGAAGGTCGTCGTCCACCAAGACGATGTTGCTTGCGCACGCCTCATCGAAGCCGAGACCGAAGCTCAGCATCCAATAGGTCCCGGGCCGGTCGCCGCGCGCGGTGATCTGGCCCGCGAGCGCCGACTCGTGACCTTCGCCGGCGAGAATCCGGCAACTGAGCGCCAGCTTCTGGCGCAGCGACCAGGGCGGCAGCGCAAGATGGCGTTCCATCTGGTCGGTCGTGCGAGCGTGGTACTCGGACTTTTCGCGAATGATGACGTCGCTCATCGCCTGGTCGCTCCTGTCATTGCGGGGTCACGCCGGCCTGGCGCGCCAGCGCCGCCCATCTGGGAAATCTCGGCGGTCACGTAGGCCGCGAGCTCAGCCGAGCTGTTGCCGACCACCTCGGCCCCTTGTTCGCGCAGTTTATCGCGCACATCCGGCAAAGCCAGCGCCGCCACCGTTGCGTCGTGCAGTTGCGCCAGGATCGGGTCGGGCGTTCCGGCCGGCGCGAACAGGGCGTACACGTTGTCGGCGACGAGCTCGGGGAAACCGGCCTCGGCGGCGGTCGGCACTTCCGGCATCGCGCTGCTGCGCCGTGCGCTGGTGACCGCGAGCGCGCGCAGGTTCCCGGCCCGGACATGGGGCTGCAGCGCCAGCATAGTTTCGAAGGCGAGCGGAACCTCACCCGCGAGCAGGGCCGTGATCGTCGGGGCGCCGCCGCGATAAGGAACGTGCTGCAGCGTCAGGCCCGACAGCTGATTGAAAAGCTGGCCGGTGAGGTGAAAGACGGTGCCGACGCCCGCCGAGCCGAAGGTGCCGATCGACTTCGGTTGGGCCTTGGCGGCTTCGACCAGCTCACGCACCGAATGAGCGGGCACGCGCGGATTGACCGCCATGAGGATCGCGGCCGACGCGACGGTCGTGATCGGCGCAAACGCCTTGACCGTATCGTAAGGCAGGTGAGCATGGATGCTGGGATTGATCACGTGACTGGTCGGAACGAGCAGCAGTGTGTAACCGTCGGGCTCAGCCTTGGCGGCGAACCCCGTTCCAACCACGCCACCCGCCCCGCCGCGATTGTCGATCACAATCGGCGCGCCCAGACTCTTCTGCAGCTTGTCCGCGAGGATGCGGCCGACGATGTCAGTGCCGCCGCCCGGCGGATACGGCACAACGATTTGGATTGGTCGGGTCGGGTACGCGGCGGCCGCCTGGCTTGATCCCGAGAACATGACGCCGGCGCCAGCAAGCGCGCGGATAAAATCTCGGCGCTTCATCGACTTCCTCCCAGGTCAGCCGCAGGAATTGATAAGACACAACTATCACGAAAGTTGCGCTGTCCGTAGCGACTTGATCGGTGCAATTGCGCGGCGCAGGCGAGCGCCGATCGCGGATTTCGCTTTCGCTCCATCCAGGCTACGCTCGGCGCGTGCGGCTCGACTGTTGGCCGCGACGGCATGGTGGTACGCGATGGTGGCGACTTGCAAGCTTGGGCGGATGCGCGGCTGCGCGCTGATCGGGTTGTTGGCCGGCGCCGCGCTCGCCGGCGGCCTCCTGCAGGCGAGCCCGGCGGCCGCGCAGGCCGCGCCCGCCACGCCGCAGGTGCAGGCCCGCTACGAGCCGAGCGCGAAATTCGCAGGCGTGCGCGACATGCTGCAGCGGCACAAGGTGCTCGAGAAGGCGCAGATCTTCATGAGCCCGCTGCGCCTGCCACGCGCGCTCGCCATCCGCACCGCGGAGTGCGGCGCACCGTCGCTCCCGTACGATGCCGCCAAAGGCGTCATCACGATCTGCTACGAGGCGATCGCCAACATCCAGGATCTCGCCAAGGGCGCGAGTTCCGATGCGGACGATCTCGCCTCCCTCGTCACCGGCGGCGTGGTCGAGGAGACGCTGCACCGCATCGCGGCAGCGGTCCTGCTGATCTACGACGTCCCGGTGTGGGGCAGGGAAGCGGACGCCGCCGACCTGCTCGGCGCGTTCCTGATGCTCAAGTTCGACGAGCGCACCGCCCGGGTCACGATCATCGGCGCGGCGCGGCTGTTCGGCTCTGCGACCTCGGCGCTCGGCAAGGTCGACTACGTCTCCGAGGTGTCGCCGCCCGCGCAGCGGTTCTACAATTTCCTGTGCATCGCGTTCGGCGGCGATCCGCGCGACTTCAACGGCGTCGTCGACAAGGGCTTCCTGCCGCAATCGCGCGCCGAGCGGTGCCGCGGCGAATACGACACGATCCGCAAGGCGTTCGATCTGCGCCTGATGCCGTATGTCGATCCCGATCTCGTGGTCAAGGTGCGCGCGATCGACTGGCTGAGCGAAGAGAAGAAATGAAATACGGGCAGACGTATGGGGGCAGGCGGATGGTGACCGGCGTATGGGGGCAGGCGTCATGAGCATGGGACGGACACGCGCGCTCGTCGGCACGATCGCGGCCCTGCTCGCGTTTGGCGGCGCGGGGCCGGCGGCGGCGCAACCGACACCGCCGGACCGGATTGCGATCGCGGTCGAGGACAACGACGGCGGCTACCGGCCGACGCGGAACTATGCGGCGGTGCGCGAGCGCATCATCCAGGCGCGGCTGCTCGAGCGGCTGCGCGATTTCCTCTCGCCCGTGCGGCTCCCGCGCTCGGTCGGCGTGCTCGCCGCCGAATGCGACGGCGGCGAGAACGCGGCGCCGTTCTATCGCAATCGCGCCATCACGGTGTGCTACCAGTTCGTCGCGCTCGTCGGCCGGATCGCCGACCGGGTGATCGAAGCCGCCCAGCGCGATCCCAAGCGCTACCCCTTCCCGATCACGCGCGACGAGTTCATCTGGGGATTGCTCGGCGCGGTGCTGCTGCACGAAAGCGGGCATGCGCTGTTCGACGTGCTCGACGTTCCGCTGTTCGGCCGCGAGGAGGATGCGGCGGACCAGTTCGCGATCCTGCTCGCGCTGCAGCTGCGGCCGCAACTCGCCGAGGCGGCCGTGAAGTCGTACGCCTATTACTGGCGCCTGGTGCGCGATCCCGACGCGATGGCACGCAACGGCAAGCTCAACGAGGATTTCGCCGACGAGCACGGCACGGCGTCGCAGCGGCTGTTCAACGGCCTGTGCATCGCCTATGGCCGTTCGCCGGCGGTGTTCGGGAAGTTCGTCGAGGCCGGCTGGCTGCCGCAAGCGCGCGCTAGAGGCTGCGCGCGCGAGTACGCGCAGCTCGCGGCCGCCTTCGCCAAGACGGTGCAGCCGTTCATCGACCCCAAGCGCATGGCCGAGGTGGAAGGAGATCAACTGGCTGGCGGCGACCTACGGACCCGCGCAGGCGACGGCGCCCAAGGCCGCTTCCGCAACCACAGCTCCCGCGAACGCGCAGGGGATCACCGGACGCGGGAGCGCGCAGCGACCCGAAGGCCGGGGAAAATCCGTCAACGTCAACTGAGCCGACGGGATCCCGTCAGGAGGTCGCAAACCGAGGCGGCGTCCCCGGACGACGGTCTCACATCAGCACTTCGCGCTGCCGATGCATTTCGTCGTCTTCGTGCCGATCGACCATATCGCGGAGGCAGCCGCCTGCGTGTCGACGCCGGAGCGGCACTCGATGATACGGCAACCTTGGTGCCCGTCCGACGAGCACAGGCCCATCGTATAGTCGCGCGCCGCCTCCTCGGTGGCCGAGCCCCAGGAGAAGTTGTTGAAACCCTGGGCATCCTTCGCCCGGCATCCCCATCCGGCGAATGCCGGAGATGCCGCAACCGCGACCGTCAGAACCAAGCAGCCTGTGACGACGCGCAAAGGCTTGCTCGCCTTCCGATTGGACATGGTGATCCCCCCAATGTGGGCCGATCAGCATCGGCCGCATGAGCTTAATGTCGTCATTGCCTTCTTTCAATACCGGCGGCCGGCCGCCGGTTGCATCAGGTTCGCGGGCTTTCCGAACTTTTCCGGCCCCTTGCTGGGCGCGGCGTGGCTGCCGGATCGAACGCCCGACCATCAAGCCGCGATCGGCTCCATGCCGCTGCGCCTGATCGCCGCGGCGGCGCGCGGCGAGGCGAGAAACGCGATCAGCCGCCTCGCCTGCGCGGTCACGGTCGAGCCCGCGACGACGGCGGCGGCGAAGACCTGCATCATCTGAATCTCGGGCGGGAAGCTGCCGGCGAAATCGACGCCGGGCGCGACCAGAACCTCGCTGACCGGCAGCACGCCAAGGCCCGCGCCGCCAGACGCCACCAAGGCGGCAGCGTCCGAGCCGCGCGGCGTCATCCTGGCATCGATCCGGTCCGCGACCCCGAGACGCGGAAAAAGATCGTTCACGAGCCAAATGCCGCTGGTGCTGCCCGGGACCGCGATGGTCCTGGCTCGCAGCAGGAGCTGCTTGACGGCGTCGACGCTGCTCACGTCGGGCTTGGCGGCGCCCGCGCGCACCGCGACGCCGAGGCCGACGCGAGCGAGATCGACGTCCGTTCCGGCCGCGATCCGGTTGGCGGCGATCAGCTCGGCGAGACCTTCGCGCGACAGGATCACGACGTTGGCGGCGACGTTGCGCGCGAGCTGGGCCGCGATGGTGTGCGGGCCGTTTCCCTGCGAGGCGCCCGACCCGGTCGTGACCGCGATGCCGCTCGTGCGGGTGAATTCGGGCAGCAATGCCTCATAGGCGCCGGAGAACCCGCCGGAGATGATGACGCTCACGCGCGATGAAGGCGTGGTCATGGTCTCGTCCGTGCCTGCGCATGGCGCCGCAACGATCGGGCGCCGAGAACTTGTCGTCGGGTTCGCGCCGATCGCGGCCCGCGCGTCATTCGATCTTGATGCCGGCGGTGCGGATCACCTTGCCCCATTTCGCGGTCTCGGCGGCGACGAAGGCGGCCGATTGCTCGGCCGACATGACGAGGGGCTCGGCGCCGAGCGCGAGGAGCCGCTCCCTGATGGCGGGCTCGGCGAGCACGGCGTTGATCTCACGGTTGAGCCGCGCGACGGTCTCGGACGGCATGCCCTTCGGTCCCGCCAACGCATCCCAGATATAGGCCGAATAGCCGGGTAGAGCCTCGGCGACCGCGGGCACGTCGCGCAGGACCCCGGCGCGCTCCGCGCTGGTGACGCCGAGCGCGCGCAGCTTGCCTTGCGCGATGAAGTCGAGCGAGGTCGAGATGGGCGTGAACGCCGCCTGCACCTGGCCGCCGAGGAGATCGGGAAGGTAGGCGTTGCGATAGGGCACGTGGACGATGTCGACGCCGGTCATCGATTTGAACAGCTCGCCCGCGACGTGCGGCAGCGTGCCGACGCCGGGCGAGGCGTAGTTGATCTTTCCTGGGCTGGCTTTGGCGTAGGCGATGAACTCCGCGATCGACTTCACCGGGACCACGGGATTGACCTCGAGCGCGAGGGCGGAGCGGAAGGTCGTCGCGACGGTCGTAAAGTCGCGGATCAGGTCGAACTTGAGATTGGTGTAGAGCGACGCATTGGTGGTGTTGCTCGAGGTCAGGACCAGCAGCGTGTAGCCGTCGGGCGCGGCGTGCGCGACCATCTCGGTCGCAAGATTGGTGGCCGCGCCCGGGCGGTTGTCGACGATGAACTGCTGGCCGAGCCGCGCCGACAGCACCTGCGCGAACATGCGGGCGGCGACGTCGGGAATCTGGCCGGCGACGAAGCCGCAGATGATGCGCACCGTGCGGCTCGGATAGTCGGCAGCGGCCGCGGCGCGCGCGAAGGCCGGGAGCGCGGCGGCGCCGGCGGCAAGACGCAGCAGCGCACGGCGCGGCAGCGCCAGATCGCACTTCCTCATCGGCTTCCTCCTTCGGTGCGGCGGCCGACGAGAGTGTACCGATAAATCGGAGCGCGCGAACGGGGTGACGGCCAGCGCGACGAAATCCGACCGACCACGTCCGTTGCCTGCCAACGGCGGCGATGGGCGACAAAAGCGGCGCGCCGCGGTGGAACAAAAATGCGCAGATTGCGTTGTAAAGGCATGCCGCAAAAAACCGATCCGGCGGCCCTTACGCGGGCCGAAGCCCTGTTCAAGCACCGCCAGGCGCAGCTAGCCGACGCGCCGAAGGCGATGGCCGAATATCGCGCGGCCGAGCGCGCGAAATACGCGCGCATGCAGCAGTTGCGCGAGCTGCGGCTTGCGCGCGAGGCGCAGATGAGCAGGAGGCAGGCACGTACGCCAGTACGCGGCGGTCTTGCAGGCGAATCAGATCACCGACCGTCATAGCCGACTCGTCATGGCCGGGCGCGCGAAGACGTGGATGCCCGCCTGCGCGCATGACGGAGTGAAGCGCCCGCAATCCTACTGCGCGAGCTCCTGCACGAGCCGGTCCGCGTGATAGATCTTGGCGAGCCCCTCGCGCAGGATGCTGACGCTCACCGCGACGGCGCGATTGACGGCGGCGTCATAGCCGAAGTCGCCGCCGAGCGACTCGATGTTGCCGTCGAACGCGAGCCCGACGACCTCGGCGTCCTTGTTGACGAGCGGCGAGCCCGAATTGCCGCCGACGATGTCGTTGGTGGTCGCGAGGTTGAACGGCGTGTCCGGATTCAAAGCGGCGCGCGCCGCAAGCCAGCGCGGCGGCAGCCGGAACGGCTCGGCGCCGGTCGCGCGGGCGTAGAGGCCGCGCACGTTGGTCACCGGCGCGATCTGCCGGCCGCCCGCCTCGTAGCCCGTGATCGCGCCATAGGACAGGCGCAGCGTGAACGTCGCATCCGGATAGCTCGACGTGCCCTCGATCGCGAACCGCGCGTTTGCGATTTGCGCCCCATACCGCGTCAGCGCGGCGCTGCGGCCGTCCTCGCGCTCCTTGTAGGCGGCGCGCAGGTCGGGATCGACGGCGAGCGCGAACTTGATCATCGGATCGTCCGACGCCTTCAGGGTCGCGAGATCGGCATCGAGCAGGCGCTTGCGGAGCGCAAGGTCATCGAGCCGGGTCTTGTCGATCAGCTCGGCGGCGAGCTGCGCGGGCGACCGGTTGCCGAGGACTTTCCTGACGAAATCGTCGTCCGGCCCGAGCAACTCGCGCAGCTTGGTCAGCGCGAAGGTGAGCCGAAGCTTCTCGAGGTCGCGATAGATCGGCGCATCGGACAGGAGCTCCTGGCGCAGCTCGGGAAAGTTCGCCTCGGTGTAGTCGGAGAGACGCTCGGCATCAGGCTTGGTCCTCTCCGCCGCATGGCGCACCAGCACCCGCGCGTGCTTGAGCAGATCCGAGTCGAACGCCCTGTTGGTGGCGAGGAGGTAGAAGCGATCGTCCTGCGCGCGATAGCGCGCAAGCGTCGCCCGTATCCCGTCCCATGCGGCGTCATACTGGCGGCGCAGCGTCTCGTCGGCCGCGACCTTGGCGCGCAGCGCCTGCTCGGCCACGGCGTGGTCGCGGATGATCGGCAACTCCATCAGCGCCGCGAACGCGCCCCTGTCGGCCTTGAGCCCATTCTCGACGCCATAGAGCAAAGTCCGGGCAATGCGCGCGCGCTCGGGCGTCTGGGCGGCGAATTGCGTGAGCTGGCCGCGCAGCTCGGAATTCCACGCGATAGCGCGCGGCAGCGAGACGGCGCGCTCGTATTCGAGCTGCGCGACCGTGTTCAGGCGACTGGTCGAGCCTGGATGGCCCGACGTGAAGACGAGGTCCCCTGCCCGCGCGTCGGCCTTGGCGTAACGCAGGTAGTTTGCGGTCGTGTCGAGCGGCTTGCCGTCGGCGTAGACGCGCAGATAGCTCACGTCGAAGTCGTAGCGGGGGAACTCGAAATTATCCGGATCGCCGCCGAAGAACGCGATCGCGACCTCGGGCGCGAACACCAGCCGCACATCCTGGTAGCGGCGGTACTTGTAGAGATCGTAGACGCCGCCGCCGTAGAGCGTGACCACGTCGCAGCGCAGGTTGTCGTCGTTGCGGCTGCACTCGGCCGCGATCCTGGCCTTCTCGGCCTTGAGCGCGGCCGCGAAGGCGGCGCCGTCCTTGCCGTCGATCGCGCGCTTAATGCGC
>CAVPGG010000029.1:0-14487 GCA_963703755.1 uncultured Pseudomonadota bacterium | reverse complement strand
AACGCATTGTGGGACATGGCGCCGTGCCCGGCTTTGTGTTCGCGCTTTGCCTTGGCGTGTTTGCCGCCCACCTCGCCTGGCAGATCGTGCGCCTCGATATCGCCGATCCTGACAATTGCCTCGCCGTGTTCAAATCCGACCGCGACGCCGGATTCATCCTTATTCGCCGGCCTGTTGCTCGATTTCGGCGCTGCGCCGCCTCGGCTGAAAGAAATTGCTGGAAATTGCCGGTCTGAAGTTGTCGCGCCCTGGCCCGGCCGACGACGGCGGCCGGCTGGGCCGGCAGCATGTACTTCGACAAGTAGGGCACTCAGCCACAAGGGTGTAGCATCAGTAACGCCGGCAGCGAAGCTCAACTGGATTCTGTGATGGATGGCAAGCGTCCAACCCCGATAGTTCGCGATGCGCATGCGTTGCTGCTGCGGGGCTTGGACGCTCTCGAACGGAATCATATCGAGGAAGCCGCTGGCCTGCTGCGCCAATCGGTCCAAATGGACGTGGATCTTTTCTACGGTCACCTCGGACTCGGCATCGCACTGACCAAAGCGCTCGAGATTCCCGCCGGCGGAAGCAGCGCTTGAGACGGCAATTAGACTTCAACCGAACAACTTCTACGCACATCTGCGGATGGCGCAGCTCTATCAGCGGGTGGGAGTACCGACCAAGGCGAAAGACGAGTTGCGCAGTGCTCTGGATTTCGCCCAGACGACGGAAGAAAAGAAGATTGCCCGCGATCTCTTGCGGCAGAGGAGCGGCGCGATATTCGGCGCGCCTTGTAGGCCGGACTTCGCCGCATTACTGCGGAGAGCCCGGTTGAAAAAATGATTACGCGGCGACCGATGAACCTAAGCCGAGCTCGGTATATCGCGGTGACTGTCGCGGCGGGCGTTCTCGGTGCGATTAGCGCGGTTTATTTCGTCGGTGCGCCGCCGATACCGGCCACGCTAGGATTGGCCTTGGCGGTAATCTGGTTGATTTGGCGCGCGCCGACCGCCTAGACGAAGTGCGGCGCGATGATGGGAATCTCAAATGAAAAAGATCGAAGCAATCATAAAGCCTTTCACCCTCGATTCCGTCAAGCAGGAGCTGCAGAGCGTCGGCATCACGGGGCTGACCATTTATGAAGTAAAGGGTTTTGGGCGGCAGAAAGGACATACGGAGATGTACCGTGGCTCCGAATACGTCGTTGACTTTCTGCCCAAGCTGAAGATCGAGCTGGTGGTCAAGGATGAACAAATGACCAGTGCGATCGATGCAATCAAGCTCAAGGCCCATACGGGAAAATCGGCGACGGCAAAATCTTTATTACGGACCTTCAGGATGTGATCCGCATCCGCACCAACGAGCACGGTGACGACGCCGTCTAACGACACTCATCTATCCGAATCTGAACTTGATGGCACCTGGATCCCGGGTACCGCTGCGGCGAGGTCGGAGAATAGCTCGCGTCGGCGGGGCCCGGGTGCTTCTTGCGCCGGATCACTTGGGTCACCGATTGAGCCAAAATGACCGCCAGTAGCGCGCTTGCGCAACCGGAGATGCATCGGCTCGTTGGCAGCCAACTTAGCATCCTTTGGGGAATCCCTTCGCAGGAATGCTGTTGTCGATCGCGCTGTTCCGGTGCTCGCGCCGCGGTTCTGGGAGCACAACTTCGGCAAGATTGCGGCGTCCTGGTCAGCGGCATTTTTGGTGCCATGTGCGATCGTAATCAGTCCCCTTACGGCGGCGTCCGAGACGATCCATGCGCTGGCGGTGGAATACGTGCCCTTTCTGATTCTGTTGTTCGCGTTGTTCGTAATCGCCGGTGGGATCCGGCTGGTCGGCGCCCGCGTTGCGTCACCGGGCACCAATACCGCGATGCTCGCCTTCGGTGCGATGGTCGCCAGCATCGTGGGGACGACGGGAGCATCGATGTTGATGATCCGGCCAATGATTCAGGCAAATCATCATCGGCGGCATCACATCCACGTTTTTGTCTTTTTCATTTTCCTGGTCTCAAATATCGGCGGTTCCCTGACTCCGCTGGGCGATCCACCGCTCTTTCTGGGGTTCCTCAAAGGAGTTGATTTTCTGTGGACTGTCAAACGCATGTTGGCCCCGATGGTGGTCGCTACCTCCCTGCTGCTTGCGGCTTTCTACGCGATCGATTCGTATGCCTGGCGTCGCGAGCGGCATCGAGCTTCGCGACCGAAGGACGATCAACTTCGGATCGAGGGGCTGCATAACATTTTCTACCTGGCGAGTGTGGTCGGCGCGGTGGTCGCGAGCGGTCTGTGGCATTCCGGGTTTGGTCTGCCGATCGGATTCGGCATCGTGATCCCGTTAGAGGATCTGGCTCGGGACGGCCTCCTTCTGGTGCTCAGCTATCTGTCCTGGAAAACCACGCGACGCCCGATCCGGATAGAAAACGCATTTACCTGGACGCCGATTCAGGAAGTAGGGATTCTCTTCGCAGGGATTTTTCTAACGATGATTCCAACATTGGCTATGCTGCGGGCCGGACGTGAAGGAGTTCTTGTCGCCGCTGGTAGCCTTGGTCTCCACCGGCGGACGGCCGCCCGATCGACGCGGCGTACTTCTGGCTGGCGGGCGGCCTGTCGAGCTTTCTCGACAACGCTCCGACCTACCTGGTCTTTTTCAACTTGGCCGGAGGAGACGCCCATGTACTGATGCACGAAAAGAGCTTGACGCTGATTGCGATCTCAGCCGGCGCCGTGTTCATGGGTGCCAACAGTTACATCGGTAATGCGCCGAACTTCATGGTGAAATCGATTTGCGAGGAGCGCGGGATCAAGATGCCGAGCTTTTTCGGCTATCTGCTGTGGTCGGGATGTATCCTGTTGCCATTGTTCGGCTTCCTGACGTGGCTGTTTTTCTGAGCCAGGCCTATAAGTCTGTTCCGGATGGATCGAAAGAGTCGGTAGAGTGGCTTCCGAAACAAATTATTGCCGCCGGTCAAGAAGCGCGGTCGCCAGTTCGCTGAGTAACAACCCCGGTTGTTTGATAGCCGGCTCAATCACTGGTTCGGCCACCGGCTCCGCGCTTTTGCTCCAGACAGCGGCGCGCCGGCGGGCCATCTTCCAGGTCCCCGGCGTCGCGCAATCAGTTCCATCACGGCGCTTCTGCTCAATCCAGTTGGATACGCACCGGGGCGGCGGAGCGCGACCGCCGCTGCTGATACTTATAGATAATTCACACAGTATGGCGATTTGCGATGTTTCCGGCGAACGACGATTTGATGCCGCAAAGGCCGCGACCTTGGAAGACAAATCGCTGATGGCGCGCCTCGCCACTCTATGATGTCCGCTTCTTCCGAGTTGCGGATAATGCGCTACCGGAAAGCATCGATGCGATGCGGACAACGTCGAGCCCGACGGTGGATCAACACGGCTGGGCGAATCGATCGCCACCGCTCGGAGCAGCGTCGCCGGCTCCCGCACTGGAGGAATCGGCCGATGCGGCGACGCGCAGCGACATCGAGGCACGGCTGTTTCCGGGGCCGCCGCAGGTGTTCGTGCACGGCTTCGACCGACCCAATCTGCGGCTCGCCATGAGCCCGCGCACGGGCTCCAAGCAGATCGCGCAGTTCGTCGCCGCGCATCCCGACCAGAGCGGCATCGTCTATTGCGGCTCGCGCCGGCGCACCGAGGAGCTGGCCGAGCTCCTGCGCGGCGCGGGCGTCAAGGCGCTGCCCTACCACGCCGGCATGGAGGCGGCGGCCCGCTCGCGCCACCAGGACGTCTTCCTGCAGGAGGACGGCATCGTGATGGTGGCGACGATCGCGTTCGGCATGGGCATCGACAAGCCGGACGTGCGCTTCGTCTGCCACGCCAACCTGCCGAACAACATCGAGAGCTACTACCAGGAGATCGGCCGCGCCGGCCGGACGGGCTGCCGGCCGACACGCTCACCCTCTACGCGACGAGCGATATCGCGCTGCGCCGCCGCCAGATCGAGGAGAATCAATCCTCCGACGAGCAGAAGCGGATCGACCGGCTGCGCCTCAATGCGCTGGTCGCGCTATGCGAGGCGCCGCGCTGCCGGCGCCAGACATTGCTGGGCTATTTCGGCGAGACGCACGAGCCGTGCGGCAATTGCGACGTGTGCGACGGCGGCGTCACGGTGATCGACGGCACGGTGCTCGCCCAGAAGGCGATGTCGGCGATCCTGCGCACGGGCGAACGGTTCGGCACCGAGCACCTGGTGAGCCTGCTGATCGGCGAGGAGACCGAGCAGATCGTCAAGTTCAACCACACGCGGCTGCCCACCTTCGGGGTCGGCAAGGAGAAGAGCCGCAACGAGTGGCGCTCGATTTTTCGCCAGCTCTATGCGGCCGGCATCCTCACGCTCGACATCACCGCCTACGGCCGCTGGGAGGTCAGCGACGCCGGCCGCGAGGTACTGCGCGGCAAGGCCACGATCCAGTTGCGGCAGGACACCGTGACGTACGGCAAGAAGGCGGCGCGCAAGGCGGCCGCCGCCGCGGTATTGGGAAATTCGGAGGACGACCAGGATCTCTTCCGCGCGCTGCGCGTGCGCCGCTCGGCGCTGGCCAAGGCCGAGGCGGTGCCGGCCTACGTGGTGCTGCCCGACCGCAGCCTGATCGACATCGTCCGCCGCCGCCCCGCAAGCCTCGCCGAGATGGCCGAGGTGCACGGCATCGGCGAGGCGAAGCTCAAGCGCTACGGGGCCGATTTCCTGGAGGTGGTCCGGCGGCACCAGGAGGGGGAGTAGCGGGCGGAGCGACGACAGTCATTGTGCGTCGAATGTTAACCCGGTACCCGTACCAGTAGGACCTTCGACCCGCGAATCTGAATGATTTGCGTCGAATCATTGGGGGAGACAGTCATGGTTCAACTCAGCCCGCGCGTGCAGCGCTCAGCCGGTTACAAGGACCGGTTCGCCTACCAGCAATACGTGATCAAGCGGCCTTTCCTGTCTTTGCTGGGGCGCAAATATTACGTCTATGCGCCCGACGGGTCGCTGGTCGTGTTCCTCAAGCACCCGCTGTTGAAGCTGCGCGGGGAGTTCACGATCTACGCGGACGACACCGAGACCGTGCCGTTGCTGCTCGTGCGCGCCCGCAAGGTCATCGCCCTCAACATGGCGCACGACGTCATGGACACCAACACGGGCGAGAAGATCGGCAGCATCCGCTCGCGCGGCCTGAGGTCCATCTTCCGCAACGTCTGGGACATCCTCAACGTCAACGACCAGCCGATCGGCCTGATCGAGGAGACCGGCGCCGCGATGCTCCGCCGCTTCATCAAGTTCCTGCCCGGCAGGCACAAGATCGAGCTGCACGGCCAACTCGTCGCGACCCTGCGGCAGACGTTTCGCTTCTTCATCAAGGAGGAGGTGCTCGATCTTTCGCCGGGCGGCGACAAGCTCGACCACCGCTTCGCGGTCGCGTGCGCGCTCCTGGTCTTGATGAAGGAGTCGGCGCGCGAAGCTGCCTGAGACGGCGCGGCCGGCAACCTGACGCTCGACATCGCGGAATACAACCGCCGGGAGGTCACCGACGCGGGCCGCGGCGGGTCGCGCGGCGAGGCCACGATCGAGCTGGGACGAGCGCCACCCAGAGGGCGCATAAGACCTTCGGATGGTTGGACCCGGCGCGGGCCGCCAAATGTTGCACCGCCCTTGCCTATGTGTTAGCAACCACGCGATTTTTGCGGGGCTGGGGCACTCCGCACCGCCCCCCGAGATCGGAATTCCTCCAAGAATTCCAGTGGCTTGATGGCGCTGTAGCGCGCCGTCCGGCATGCGAGCAACAAGCCCCAACGAGCAGGCACCGTGGCAGGCGCAGAGCCGATCATTTCCGGAATGGCGGGACGCTACGCGACCGCCCTGTTCGAGCTGGCGCTCGAGAGCAACGCGGTCGATGCCGTCAAGACCGATCTCGACCGCTTCGACGCCATGGTCGGCGACAGCGCCGACCTCACGCGCCTGGTACGCAGCCCCGTGTTCGGCGCCGACGAGCAGGAGAAGGCACTCGGCGCGGTGCTCGAGCGGGCCGGCATCGGCGGGCTCGCGGCGAAATTTCTCAAGCTGGTCACGTCGAACCGCCGCCTGTTCGCGGTGCGCGACATGGTCAAGGCGTACGGGGCGCTGGTCGCCCGGCACAAGGGCGAGCTGACCGCGCAGGTCACGGTCGCGGAGGCGCTGTCCGATGCGCACCGCGCCGCGATCCGCGACGCCCTCAAGTCGGTCACCGGCAAGGACGTGGGCCTCGACGTGAGCGTCGACCCGGCGATCATCGGCGGGCTCGTGGTCAAGCTCGGCAGCCGCATGGTCGACGCTTCGCTCCGCACCAAACTCAACTCGATCAAGCACGCGATGAAAGAGGTCGGCTGATGGATATCCGCGCCGCAGAAATCTCCGCGATCCTCAAGGAGCAGATCAAGAACTTCGGCCAGGAGGCCGAGGTGTCGGAAGTCGGCCAGGTCCTGTCGGTCGGCGACGGCATCGCGCGCGTCTACGGGTTGGACAACGTGCAGGCCGGCGAGATGGTCGAGTTCGAGAACGGTGTGCGCGGCATGGCGCTCAACCTCGAGACCGACAATGTCGGCATCGTGATCTTCGGCGAGGACCGCGAGATCAAGGAAGGCCAGACCGTCAAGCGCACCCGCTCGATCGTCGACGTGCCGGTGGGCAAGGGGCTGCTCGGCCGCGTGGTCGACGCGCTCGGCAACCCGATCGACGGCAAGGGCCCGATCCAGGCGGACAAGCGCGAGCGCGTCGACGTGAAGGCGCCCGGCATCATCCCGCGCAAGTCGGTGCACGAGCCGATGGCGACCGGCCTCAAGGCGGTCGACGCGCTGATCCCGATCGGCCGCGGCCAGCGCGAGCTGATCATCGGCGACCGCCAGACCGGCAAGACCGCGATCGCGCTCGACACCATCCTCAACCAGAAGCCGCTCAACGCCTCGACCGACGAGAAGATCAAGCTTTACTGCGTCTACGTGGCGATCGGGCAGAAGCGCTCGACGGTCGCGCAGTTCGTCAAGGTGCTCGAGGAGCAGGGCGCGCTCGACTACTCGATCATTGTCGCTGCTACCGCGTCCGACCCGGCGCCGATGCAGTTCCTCGCGCCGTTCGCGGGTTGCACCATGGGCGAGTATTTCCGCGACAACGGCATGCACGCGGTGATCATCTATGACGACCTGTCCAAGCAGGCTGTCGCCTACCGCCAGATGTCGCTGCTGCTGCGCCGCCCGCCGGGCCGCGAGGCCTATCCGGGCGACGTGTTCTACCTGCACTCGCGCCTGCTCGAGCGCGCCGCCAAGATGAACGACGACAACAAGGCAGGCTCGCTCACGGCGCTGCCGATCATCGAGACGCAGGCGAACAACGTCTCGGCCTACATCCCGACCAACGTGATCTCGATCACGGACGGGCAGATCTTCCTCGAGACCGACCTGTTCTACCAGGGCATCCGGCCGGCCGTGAACGTCGGCCTCTCGGTGTCGCGCGTCGGCTCCTCGGCGCAGACCAGCGCGATGAAGAAGGTCGCGGGCCGGATCAAGGGCGAGCTCGCGCAGTACCGCGAGATGGCCGCCTTCGCGCAGTTCGGCTCCGACCTCGACGCGACGACCCAGCGCCTGCTCGCGCGCGGCGCGCGGCTGACCGAGCTGCTCAAGCAGCCGCAGTTCTCGCCGCTCAAGATGGAAGAGCAGGTCTGCGTGATCTACGCAGGCGTCAACGGCTATCTCGATCCGATCGCGGTGAACCGCGTGCGCGGCTTCGAGGACGGCCTGCTCGGCGCGCTGCGCAACAAGCACGCCGACATCCTCAACGACATCCGCGACACGCGCCAGCTCTCCGACGCCACCGCCGGCAAGCTCAAGGACGTGGTCGAGGGCTTCGCGAAGACGTTTGCCTAGAGAATAGCGTCATGGCCGGGCTCGTCCCGGCCATCCACGTCTTGCGACGTGGAGAGACAGCGAGACAGAAAGACGTGGATGCCCGGCACAAGGCCGGGCATGACGGAGACAGAGACCGGCGCAGCGGCAAGAAGACTGAGAAGAGATGGCCTCCCTCAAGGACATGCGCGTGCGCCTCGCCTCCACCAAGGCGACGCAGAAGATCACCAAGGCCATGCAGATGGTCGCGGCCTCGAAGCTGCGCCGCGCACAGGCCGCCGCCGAGGTGGCGCGGCCCTACGCCGAGCGCATGGACAAGGTGCTGCGCAACATCGCGGGCGCCGTCGCCGGCAGCGAGTTGGCGCCGCGCCTGCTCGCCGGCACCGGCGCCGACAAGGTCAACCTGCTGGTCGTGTGCACGGCCGAGCGCGGCCTGTGCGGCCCGTTCAACTCGGCGATCGTGCGCCTCGCGCGCGAGCGCGCCAACGCGCTTGCGGCCGAGGGCAAGGAGGTCAAGTTCCTCTGTGTCGGCCGCAAGGGCTACGACCAGCTCAAGCGCCAGTATGAGAAGCAGATCATCGAGACGATCGAGCTGCGCGGCGTGCGCCAGATCGGCTTCGAGCACGCGGAAGGCATCGCGAGCAAGATCCTGGCACTGTTCGATGCCGGGCAGTTCGACGTCTGCACGCTGTTCTTCTCGCGCTTCAGGTCGGTGATCGCGCAGATCCCGACCGCCCAGCCGATCATTCCGGCGCAGGTGCCCGGGCAGACCGAGGGCGAGGGGCGCGCGGCCTATGACTACGAGCCCGACGAGGAGGAAATCCTTGCCGAGCTGCTGCCGCGCTACGTCGCGACCCAGATCTTCCGTGCGCTGCTCGAGAACGCCGCGTCCGAGCAGGGCGCGCGCATGAGCGCGATGGACAATGCGACGCGCAACGCGGGCGAGATGATCCGCAAGCAGACGCTGACCTACAACCGCACCCGCCAGGCGATGATCACCAAAGAGCTGATCGAGATCATCTCCGGCGCCGAGGCCCTGTAAACGCCGAAGAATTCGTGAAGAGGACCATCATGGCCAATCCCACCGGACACATCGCCCAGGTCATCGGCGCCGTCGTCGACGTGCAGTTCGAGGGCCACCTGCCCGCGATCCTGAATGCGCTCGAGACCACCAACGGCGGCAACCGCCTGGTGCTCGAGGTCGCCCAGCATCTCGGCGAGTCGACGGTCCGCACCATCTCGATGGACACCACCGAGGGGCTGGTGCGCGGCCAGCCGGTCACCGACACCGGCCAGCCGATCGCCGTGCCGGTCGGCGACGAGACGCTCGGCCGCATCATCAACGTGATCGGCGAGCCGGTCGACGAGGCCGGTCCGGTCAAGACGGCGCAGCGGCGCGCCATCCATCAGCCGGCGCCCGCCTACACGGACCAGTCGACCGAGGCCGAGATCCTGGTCACCGGCATCAAGGTGGTCGACCTGCTCGCGCCCTACGCCAAGGGCGGCAAGATCGGCCTGTTCGGCGGCGCCGGCGTCGGCAAGACCGTGCTGATCATGGAGCTGATCAACAACGTCGCCAAGGCGCACGGCGGCTACTCGGTGTTCGCCGGCGTGGGCGAGCGCACCCGCGAGGGCAACGACCTCTATCACGAGATGATCGACTCGAAGGTCAACAAGGACCCGAAGGAGAACAACGGCTCGGCGGCCGGCTCGAAATGCGCGCTGGTGTACGGCCAGATGAACGAGCCGCCGGGCGCGCGCGCGCGCGTCGCGCTGTCGGGCCTGACCGTCGCGGAGCACTTCCGCGACCAGGGCCAGGACGTGCTGTTCTTCATCGACAATATCTTCCGCTTCACGCAAGCCGGCTCGGAAGTCTCCGCGCTGCTCGGCCGCATTCCGTCGGCGGTGGGCTATCAACCCACCTTGGCCACCGACATGGGCGCGCTGCAGGAGCGCATCACCACCACCACCAAGGGCTCGATCACCTCGGTGCAGGCGATCTACGTGCCGGCCGACGACCTGACCGATCCGGCGCCCGCGACCTCGTTCGCCCACCTCGATGCCACCACCGTGCTGTCGCGCGACATCGCCGCCAAGGGCATCTACCCGGCCGTGGACCCGCTCGATTCGACCTCGCGCATGCTCTCGCCGCTGATCATCGGCGAGGAGCACTATGCGGTCGCCCGCCAGGTGCAGCAGGTCCTGCAGCGCTACAAGGCGCTGCAGGACATCATCGCAATTCTCGGCATGGACGAGCTTTCGGAAGAGGACAAGATCTCGGTCGCGCGCGCGCGCAAGATCGAGCGCTTCCTGTCGCAGCCGTTCCACGTCGCCGAGGTGTTCACCGGCTCGCCCGGCAAGCTCGTCGACCTGCAGGACACGATCCGCGGCTTCAAAGGCCTGGTCGAAGGCAAGTACGACCACCTGCCGGAAGCCGCCTTCTACATGGTCGGCTCGATCGAGGAAGCGATCGAGAAGGGCAAGAAGCTCGCCGCGGAAGCGGCGTAAGGCGCGGGTCCATGGCGACGTTTCACTTCGAGCTCGTCTCGCCGTCGAAGCTCATCTTCTCGGGCGATGTCGACCAGGTCGATGTTCCCGGTCTCGAAGGCGACTTCGGCGTCTTGGCCGGCCATGCGCCGCTGGTCGCGACGCTCAAGCCCGGCGTCATCACGGTATTCGGCGACGGCGAACCGCAGCGCTACGTAGTGCTCGGCGGGTTCGCCGAGGTCTCGCAAGACGGCCTGACGATCCTCGCCGACACGGGCTGGCCGTTCGACGAGGCCGACCCGGCCGTCATCTCGGCGCGCATCAAGGAGCTCGAGGAGAGCCGCGACAAGCTCGAGGCGAGCGAGCCGGACGACAGCGAGCGCGCCCAGCTCGACCGCGCGATCGCGAAAATCGACCACTATCGCGTGCTCGATCGCACCCTGCAGGGCGACCTGACGCACTGATTTGCCGTCATGGCGAGGCGCGTGTAACGCGCCGAAGCCATCTCGTACCGCAAGCTCATGCGCAAGCGGATCGAGGTTGCTTCGCTTCGCTCGCAATGACGAGGTCATGCCCCTGCGAAGCGGGCGAACTCCGCGACGATCCGCTCGTAGGTCGCGCGCTTGAACGGCACGACCAGCTCCGGCAGGCTGTGCATCGGTTCCCAACGCCATTCGACGAATTCCGGCTTGTGCGCGCCGCCGCCCGGCGTCGCGATGTCGATCTCGCGCTCATCGCCGGTGAAGCGCAGCGCGTACCATTTCTGCGTCTGCCCGCGATACTTTCCGCTCCACGCCTGCCCGACCAGATCGCGCGGGATGTCGTAGCTCAGCCAATCGGCGATCTCGCCGAGGCGCTCGACCGCGCGGATGCTGGTCTCCTCGTGCAGCTCGCGCAACGCGGCCGGCCACGGGTCCTCGCCCGAATCGATGCCGCCCTGCGGCATCTGCCAGGCATGCACCATGTCGATGTGCTCGGGGCCGCTGGTGCGGCGGCCGATGAACACGCGACCGGCGCGGTTGAGCACCATGGTGCCGACGCACGGGCGATAGGGCAGGTCTTCGAAGCGGATCATGGCGGCTCCGTCGCGGACAGGCCGCATGCATAGCGCCGGCCCCGACCGGAATCGAGTCGATTCGGCTTCAGCCCGCCTTCGGCCGCACCACGGCGGCACTGATCGGGACCAGCAGGAAGCCGCGCGCCCCGGCGCTCTTCGCCCATTTGGCGATGCGCGCGAGCGAGATCGGAAGCGCGCTCGCGACGCCGACCGCGACGCCGCCGTCGCGCGCCATGGCCTCGAGCCGCGCCAGCGCGCGGTCGATCTCGTTCGGCGTCGGCACCGCGTCGAGCACGATGCCAGCCTTGGCGAAAGGCAGGTTGTTCGCGCCGGCGATCTGGCCCGCGAGGCTGCGCGGCGAGGCCCCGTCGTCGAGATACATCAGGCCGCGCTTGGCCACCTCGCGCAGCACCGGCGCGAAGGAAGCGTCGCTCGCCGTGAAGCGCGATCCCATGTAGTTGGCGACGCCCACATAGCCCTGGAAACGGCTCAGCAGCCAATGCATGCGGTCGATGTTCTGCTCGGGCGCGAGCGAGGTGAGCAGGGTCTGCGGTCCCGGATCGTTGTCCGGGTAGTCGAACGGCTCCATCGGCATCTGCAAGAGCAGCTCGTGTCCATCGGCGCGGGCGCGCGCCGCGACCCGCTCGAGATCGGTCCCGTAGGGCGCGAACGCGAGCGTGACCGGACCGGGCATCTGCGTGATCGCCTCGTCGGTGGTCTTGGCGCCGATGCCTAGTCCGTTGATGACGATCGCGATGCGCGGCATGTTGGCGTTGCCGGGCGTCGGCTCGATGGGCCGCGCGTAAGCCGTCAGCGGCCGGCCGCCGTCGAGCGAGACGCGCGGCACCGATCCGTGACGGGTCGCCTCGAGCAGCTTGGGATCGGCGAGCGCCAGCCGCTGGCTGCCTTGCGCCGGGACCAGCACTTCGTTCCGGGTCCCGCTCGCGCCGTTGATGATCGTGACGGACTGCATGCCGGCCGGCGGCACCTTGGGCGGCTCGGCCGTGGCCTGCCGGGTATCGGCCGCGGCCGTATCGGATTTCGGGTTCGCCTTTGGCGCGGCCTTCGGCTCGACCTTGGGTTCGGCCTTCGCCTCGTCAGGCCTCTTGGCCGGCGTGGCGTGCGCATTGGTCGCCACCATGGCGACGGGCTCGCCGCCATACGGATCGTCGACCACCGCGGCCCAGACCGCGAAGATGCCGAGACACAGCGCGAGGAGCCCCGCAATCCCCACCGGCAGGCGGATCGGGAGCTTCGAGGATTTGCGTTTCGTGTGTTGGCCGAGCGGAGTGCTCAGGTCATCTGCCACGGCCCGAAGCCTCGCGAATCATGTCCAGATTCTAACATAGCGCCCGACCCGCCTCCGACGGCGGGACCGCCCTACCGGCTTGCGACACCATTGGTAAACGAATCGTAAATGCGAACGGGGCGGCGCGAGGCCGCCCCGTGTCATGCAGCAGCAAGAACCGCAGCGATCAGTTGGGCACCGGACCGTTCGGGGTCGCCGGGAAGGCGGCGTTGGTCTTGATGCCGTGCAGAAGATCGAGGGCAAGCTGCAGCGCCTTGTCGTTCTTCGCCTCCGGCGGCACGTAGGACTGCGAACCCGACTTCTCCTCGCCTGCTGCCTTGAGATGGCCGCGCAGCGAGGATTCGCCCTTGATCTCGGTCGAGGCGCCGGCCTTCTTCACCTCGTCCGGCACGTCCTGCAGGATCTCGATGTCGGGCGTAATGCCCATTGCCTGGATCGAGCGGCCGGACGGCGTGTAGTAGCGCGCCGTGGTGAGCCGCAACGCGCCGTTGCCGTTGCCGAGCGGAATGATCGTCTGCACCGACCCCTTGCCGAACGAGCGCGTGCCGAGGACGGTCGCGCGCTTCTGGTCCTGCAGGGCGCCGGCGACGATCTCGGACGCCGAGGCGGAGCCGCCGTTGATCAGCACGATGAGCGGCTTGCCCTTGATCAGGTCGCCCGGGCGGGCGTTGAAGCGCTGCGTCTCCTCGACCTCGCGGCCGCGCGTCGAGACGATCTCGCCATGCTCGAGGAACGTGTCGCAGACCGAGATCGCCTGGTCGAGCAGGCCGCCCGGATTGTTGCGCAGGTCGAGGATGAAGCCCTTGAGCTTCTCGGGCGGGATCTGCGCCGTGATGTCGGCGATCGCCTTCTTGAGCCCGTCGGTGGTCTGCTCGGTGAACGAGGAGATGCGGATATAGCCGATGTCGCCGGCCTCGATGCGGGAGCGCACCGACTTCACGCGGATCACGTCGCGCATGAGCGTCACGTCGATCGGCTTGTCCGCGCCCTTGCGGGTGATGCGCAGCCTGATCTGGGTGTTGACCGCACCGCGCATCTTGTCGACCGCCTGGCTGAGCGAGAGGCCCTGCACCGGCACGTCATCCAGATGCGTGATGAGGTCGCCGGCGCGGATGCCGGCGCGCGCCGCCGGCGTGTCATCGATCGGCGCGACCACCTTGATCGCCCCCTCCTCCTGCATGACCTCGATGCCGAGACCGCCGAACTCACCGCGCGTCTGCACCTGCATGTCGCGGAAGCTCTTGGCGTTCATGTAGCTCGAATGCGGATCGAGCCCGTTCAGCATGCCGTTGATCGCCGACTCGATCAGCTTGCTGTCATCGGGCTTGTCGACATAGCTCTGGCGCACGCGCTCGAGGATCGAGGCGAAGAGGTTGATCTCCTGATAGGTGTCGGCCGACGCGGCGTTCGCGCTCACCCCGAGCGCGGTCAGCGGGGTCTGCGTTACGGCGAGCGTCAGCCCGGCGCCCACCGCCCCGCCGAGAAGAACCAGGAATGCCCTTCGGATCATCCGTGAACCTTTTCGCTGTCGGGAGCCGCCCACCACCCTTTGGGGTCGACGGGGGACCCGTCCTTACGGAACTCGATATAGAGGACGGGCTGGCCTGCGCCTGCCCCGCCGGCAGCCCCAGAGGAAGCAACTAGCGCGCCACTCCCCATGGTCGCCACCGGCTCCCCGGTCAACACGAACTGGCCGATATCGACCGAGATTCGCTCCATGCCTGCCAGGACGACATGATATCCAGCAATACGATGATGAGGTCAGCACC
>CAVPGG010000028.1:0-7230 GCA_963703755.1 uncultured Pseudomonadota bacterium | reverse complement strand
CAGGCGAAGAGGATCATGTCGTCCGCGTTGTCGCTGTTCGCCTGGGCGACGGCAGCACGCAGATGACTGTCATCACAGGTGCTCACCGTGATGTCGGTGGCGGCATGCGCTGGCTGGGCCATCCCGGCCCGCGACTATGACCAGGCAGGCCGGCAGCGCCAGGGCCAGGATCAAGCGCGCCCGGGCCCGGATGCGCGCACTTCCCGAACCAAAGAACCGCTGCCGATCAGCTTGACGTCGCCTGCGTGCCAGGGCTGGGTACCGCATGTGCGTCTCCTTCCAGGCCCGGCGTGGCGCTCAGGAGACTGCCGCGGCCTTGGCAGCCGCGGCGGCCAGCCGGGGGCCGGGTGACGCGGCAAGGGTGCGCACGGCTTGCAGCAGGCCGGCGAAAAGCACCGCGAAGGCGGTGATAACCAGGGTGAGTTCTGAGAGACGTTTGTCGCGGTTTCCAGAGCGAATCCGTCGACCGCCGCGCCTCTCTGAATACCTTCATTTTTTGAGAGAGGTGGGCGGGATCGCCGTCCACCCATCGATGCTAGCCAGGTCGGATGCGAAGCCATTACCCTGACACCATTGGAACGACCGGTCACTGGGTACGCACCACGTTTGTCGCTGCGACGAGAGCTATCGATATTCAACTTGGTGGAGCTGAGGGGAATCGAACCCCTGACCTCTGCAGTGCGATTGCAGCGCTCTCCCATCTGAGCTACAGCCCCGTCGCGCGGGTGTTTACGTGCGGGCCTTGCGCGTGTCAACGAGGGAATGGCGGCGGGACGTCGCGGGATCCCCCCTCGCGGATCGGCCCTATAGGAGCGTCCATGCGAGCGATACTGAACATAGTCTTGATTGCCCTCGATCTGTACAAATACGTCATCATCGCCGCTGCTGTGATGTCCTGGCTGATCGCGTTCAACGTGGTCAATATCCGCAACGACGTCGTCCGCTAATTGGCCACGAGGACGGCCCCTTGTAGGTGAGCCGTTCCGGTTACGCCAGCGGAATTTTTGCGACTGTCATTGCGAGCGACCCGCCTTCGCTCGCTGCGCGAGCTACGCGCGGGTTTGAGTCGCCGAAGCGCAGAGCGCGTAGGCGGACGCGAAGCAATCGCGGCCCGCGCACGCATGCGGACGCCGGCCGCGATTGCTTCGGCGCTCGCAAGTCGGGCCTGTCCTGCCCGACTTGCGCATCATAATGTCGATCTCGGGTAAGCCCGAGATCGATGCGCCTCGCAATGACGCTCTATCGCGTGAGGACGATGAAGTCCGTCTCGGTGCCGGTCTCGTTGCCGAGGCCCTGGTCGGAGATGATCAGCGAGGCACCCGTCGACATCAGGGCCGAGATGCGCTCGCGCGCGGCCTCGGGGATCTCGACGCGGTCGAGCGCCTCGGCGGCGGTCACGTGCGCGACCGGGCCGGGCTCCGGCGCCTTCTCGACCTTGCGCACCTTGCGGCCCTTGACGGTCACGTAGTGCACCGTGTCGGCCTTTCTCTTCGCTGCCTCGGACGGCAGCGACACCGCGAGCCAGCGGAAGCTCACGCCGTCGGGGTTCTGCTCGACCGCGGTGAACAGATGCGTGCCGAGCGGCTGCTCGGGATGCGCGAAGGTGACCGGCATGCTGAACACCGGCTGGAAGGCCTTGCGCACGAACAGCTTGCCTTCCTTCTTGCTGACGAAGACCGTGATCGGGCCGGGCCGCAACGGACGCTCCGGACCGTATTGCGGCAGCCTCGCCCGCAACGTTGGCGCCGGCTTGACGGCGGCGGGCGCAGGCGCCGCGGCAGGGACCGCTGGCGCCACGGCAGGCGCAGCCGCGGGGGCGGCCGGCGGCGCGGCGGCGGGCGCCGCGGCCGGCGCGACGGGCGCGGCTGGCGCAGCAGCCGGCGGCGCGAACGCACGCTGAATCTCGATCGGCTTTGCCGGCGTCACCGGCACCGACGTGACGACCGCCACGGTGCCGGTCGCGGGCTCTGCCCCCTTCGCGGCCGGCACGGCCGCGGTCTGCGGCGCGGGCTGGGCGGTGGGCGGAGCATCAGCCTTCGCGGCATCCTTCGGGGCATCCTTGGGCGCATCCTTCGGAGCGTCTTTGGCGGCCTCCCTGACCGCCGCATCCTTCTCGACCGCATCGTTTGCGGCCGTCCGGGTGATGTCGATCTTGGCCCGCGGTGCCGCAGCCTTCGGTACCTCGGCGGTCACAGCTGGCGCGTCGGGCTTGGCGGGAGGGGCGGCGCTGTCCTTCGCGACACGGTCCTTGGCGACGGCATCCTTGGGCGCGTCGCTCGGCGCACCCGAAACAGCGGGCACAGCCCCCTCTTCCTTGCGGGCAGCCGTAACCGCCTCATCGGCCGCGGTCCGCGCCGTATCGGCGAGCGCGTCCTTGCTCGCGGGCTTGTCGGCGGGAGCCGGCGCGGCCGGCGCCGCATTGGCGGCAGCGGGCACGGGTGCCGGCGCCGCGGCGGGTGCCGGCTGCGCGGGTACCGCGGCGGCTGCCGGCGGCGCCTGCGTGGCATCGCTCATCACGTTGGGCGTCTGCGTCTGCGCGGTGCGGATCACGGCGACTGCCGGGCGGGCGGGCACGACCTCGCTCACCTTGTCGGCCGGCTTCGGCCGCGTGAACAGGCGCGGGCTCTCGAACGGCACCGGGTCGATCTCGTTGTGCACCACGAGGACGCGCGCGCCGCGCTCGGTCATATGGAAGAGCTTGGTCGCGAATTCAGCCGGCATGCGGATGCAGCCGTGCGAGGCCGGATAGCCCGGCAGCACGCCGGCGTGCATCGCCACGCCCGACCAGGTGATGCGCTGCATGAAGGGCATCGGCGCGCCACTGTAGATATTCGAGCGGTGAAAGACTTCCTTCTCGAGCACGCTGAAGATGCCGGTCGGCGTCAGATGCCCGGCCATGCCGGTCGACACCGGCGCGTGCGCGACCACCTGGCCGCCGTCGTAGAGCGTAAGCTGCTGTTTGGAGATCGACACCTCGATGAGCGGATGCGCCAGCGGCCTGGGCGGCGGCTCCTTTTTCTTGGCTTCTTTCTTGCTGTCCTCGCGTTTGGCGTGGGAAGCCTTCTTGTGGTGCGTTGGCTTTGGCGTCGGCGCGGTCTCGGCGCCGGCCCAGCCGATGGTCGCAACCAGAAGCGCGGCTGCCGCCCCGCCCGCAAGCGCCGCGCGCAGAACCCTGCCCACCGACGCCTCGCCGCCCCGCGACGAGCGCCCGCCACTGCCACGATTCATTGCCATTCCCCTGTCGAAATCAATATAGCCGCAACCTCACGCAGAACCTATTTGAGTCCGGTGAACAACGCCACGGCGCCGGGGGAATAGGCCCGCTATTTTTGCGGCTATTCTTAAAGGCTTCACCCACCCGGCCGCATGCCCGCGGGGCAAGATTTTTCAATACGTTAGATTGCCGGCCCGCCCGCCCGGGCGGGGCTGCGCGGGCCATCCGATCACGAGACACGGCGCAATTTGGCGGCGCGATGTTGCAGTTTGGCTACGGTCGGCGCGGCCGACGGCTCCGCCCTGGGGCCATCCGTCATCTTCTCGCCGCGGACCCCCGACATGTTATAAGTCCAAATCTGCACGGTTAATGACTGTGGGAGCGGGAGACATGCAGACGCGTGTAATCATCGTCGCCGGTGCGCTGGCCCTGGCGGCGGCTTTCGGCGGCCCCGCGCGGGCGCAGGACTCGCAGGCGTGGAAATGGTGCGTTAACGACGAGCGGGACTCGCCCGATCTGCAGATCAGCGGCTGCACGACGGTCATCCAGTCGGGCCGCGAGACCAGCAAGAACATCGCCATCGCGTTCAACAACCGGGGCAATGCCTGGCACGACAAGAAGGACTACGACCGCGCGATCCAGGACTACGACCAGGCGATCAAGCTCGATCCGCAGTACGCCCGCGCCTTCTACAACCGCGGCATCTCCTATGCGGACAAGGGCATGGATGACCGCGCCATCCAGGACTACGACAAGGCGATCTCGCTCAGCCCGCGCTATGCCCACGCCTACGGCAACCGCGGCCTCGCCTATGCGCACAAGGGCATGCTCGACCGCGCCATCCAGGACTACAACGACGCGCTGCGCTTCGATCCGAACAACGCGATCGACTACAACAACCGCGGCAACGCCTACTACGACAAGCAGGACTACGACCGCGCGATCGCCGACTACCGGGACGCCGTCAAGCGCGACCCGAACTACGCGAGCGCCTTCAACAATCTCGGCAACGCGCTCTACGCCAAGAAGGACTTCGACGGCGCGATCGTGCAGTACTCGGCGGCGATCCGCATCGATCCCAAATACGGCATCGCCTTTGCCAATCGGGGGCGCGCCTATCGCGAGAAGGGCGACATCGACAGCGCGCTCGACAATTACCAGCAGGCGATCAAGTACGACCCCGACAACCCGCGCACGCTCAACGACCGCGGCAATGCCTATCACAGCAAGAAGCAGTACGACCTCGCCATCGCCGACTACACGCGCGCGATCGCGATCGACCGCAACTACTCCTATCCCTACAACAACCGCGGCATCACGCTGAGCGACCAGGGCAAGTACGACGAGGCCATCGCCGACTACGACAAGGCGATCGCGCTCGATCCGAAATACGTCGACGCCTTCAACAACCGCGGCTACGCTTACGGGCGCAAGAAGGACTGGGAGCGCGCGGTCGCGGACTACAGCCGGGCGATCGAGCTCAACCCCGACTTCGTGCGCGCGCACAACAACCGCGCCGACGCCTACGAGGAGCTCAATCAATACGACAAGGCGGTCGGCGACTACGACCGGGTGATCCGCATCGAGCCGAAGAACGCCTCGGCGTGGAACAGCCGCTGTTGGGCGCGCGCCATCGTCGGGCAGAACCTCAACGGCGCGCTCGACGACTGCAACGAGTCGCTCAACCTGCGGCCCAACAATGCGAACACGATCGACAGCCGCGGGCTGGTCAACCTCAAGCTCGGCGACCTCGACGCCGCGCTCGCCGACTACGACAAGGCGCTGTCGATCAACCCGAAGCTGGTCACGTCGCTCTACGGGCGCGGCGTCGTCAAGCAGAAGAAGGGCGATGCCGCCGGCGGCGACGCCGACATCGCGGCCGCCAAGGCGATCCGCGCCGACATCGCCGACGCATGGGCGAAGTACGGGGTGAAGTGAGCAGCGCGAAAAGGGAATGGCGAATGGCGAATAGAGAGTGGCGAGTAGTGAGTAGAGTGCTCCATTCGCCATTCGCTGGTCGCCACTCGCGGATGGCCGTTCGCGCGCTGGCGTTCGCGGCGACACTCGCCGCCTCGACAACCGCCGTCCTCGCGCAGAGCACCTACGGCGCCCCGCCGGCCAACCTCGCGGCGCGGCTCGACGCGCTCGTGCGCGCCTATCCGGACTTCATCGCGCGCCACGAGGGCGGGTACCTTGTGCTGCGCGACGGGACGAAATTCGCGATTTCCGACGGCCGCACCGACAAGTCGTTCGACGAGCTGCTGGAAAAGCCCGACATCGACGACATGTTCTATGCCGCCTACCCGGCCGGCGCGAAGCCGCAGGCGCCGGCGAAGAATTTCGATCCCGGCCGCGTGCGCTTCGAGCCGCTGTTCATCGCCATGTACGGCGACTGCCACAAGGGCGAGGTGACGAAGCGCCTGCGCGCCGTCGAGTGGCTGCCGGCCCATCACGGCGGGAAAGTGATGATCACGACCGCGAACGGCGTCGACAGGGCGCTGGAGGCGGTCTCGCGCGAGCTCGACAGGCTGCCCGACGAGCTCATCCGCTTCCTCAAGCCGAATGCCGGCACCTACAACTGCCGCGCCATCGCGGGATCGACGGCGCGCTCGATGCACGCCTACGGCGCCTCGATCGACATCAACGTCGCCTATTCGGCGTACTGGCGCTGGGGCGGGCACCCCGAGGCGCCGGTGTGGACCAACCGCATACCCTTCGAGATCGTCGAAATCTTCCGCCGCCACGGCTTCATCTGGGGCGGCTACTGGTATCACTACGACACGATGCACTTCGAATACCGGCCCGAGCTCCTGGCCGACAAGGCCGGCGCGAAGGCGGAGTGAACCGCTCGCCAGCACGGGAGACTGACCTTCACGGCGCTGCTCTGTTATGTGCCGTGACCTGTAGCCCGGATGGAGGCGCGCAAGCGGCGTAATCCGGGACCGGTGTCCCCGCATTCCGCGGAGCCTGTCCTTGGGCTTGCCGAAGGCAAGACCCGAGGGCTCCATGCGGCTAGGCGCCGCCGCGCGCCGCCGCAAGCTCGCGCACGCGGTCGCGGCTCGCCTGGTGGGCGGCCATCAGGCTGTGGATGTCGCGCGGCAATTCGGCGCCGTGCCGCTCGTGCGGCGGCTTGAGCTGCGCCGAGATGTAGGCGCCCTCCTCGCGGCTGAGCGCGACGAGGCCGCGGCCGAACATCATCTGCTCGCGGCCGTAGCGCGCGAGCGCGGCCGCAAGGTCGTCGCCATGCGCCGCGAGCGCGTCGGCGAGCGAGGCCGCATCGAGCGCCGCCTTGGTGACGCCGGCGCCGACATGCGGACGGGCGACGAAGGCGGCGTCGCCAAGCAGTGCGACGCGCAGCACCGGATCGCCGAACCCGATCGCGGAGGACTCCAGGTCGAAGATCGGCTGGAAGAACGGCTCGGAGCGGCCCAATCCAGTCGTGATGAAAATATTTTAAACTCCCTACCGAAAAGGAATAAAGATCACGCAATCCGAGTTGATCGGTAAAAGCTTCAATTTTATTGTTCTTCCACCTGATTCCTGCATACTGACCTTCTATAGAAACTAAATTCCTATGATCGCCGATGAGAAGATTATCCCAATGATTGGCGGTAATAATTGTTGACGAATTGCTGCCCGTTTGAATTCCTGTTCCGCAAACGATCCATCCCGATTGAGCAGAAGATGGAACCGCGCTCGTCGTTCTTCTCGGTGGGGTGCTTGATCTCGATCTTCGCCAGCTTCGACGCGTACCAGAATCAGCCACGGCTCGGCGTCGTTGGCGATGTAGCCGTCGCTGAGGAAGAAGACCGGCGTCATGTCTTTGGTCGCGATGGCGAACGCCTCAATGACCGCGTCGAAGCAATCGGAAGGCGAAGCCGCCGCGATGATCGGCACAGGGCACTCACCGTTGCGGCCGAACATCACTTGCAGCAAGTCGGATTGCTCGGTCTTGGTCGGAAGGCCCGTGCTCGGCCCGCCGCGCTGGACGTCGATGACCACGATGGGAAGCTGAT
>CAVPGG010000027.1:0-5401 GCA_963703755.1 uncultured Pseudomonadota bacterium | reverse complement strand
GCCGGGCAGCAAGCGCGGGCCGCATCTCCACGACGGGTTCGAGGAGGTGATCTACGTGCTGTCCGGTACGGGCACGACGCACGCCGAGAACGGCGAGATCCCGCTCAAGCCCGGCGACCTCGTGCTCATCCCGGCGGGCGAGAAGCACATGACGCTCAACACCGGCGACCTGCCGCTGGTGCTGCTGTGCTTCTTCCCGGTGCCGGACATAAGCGCCGGGACGACCGAGTTCGCGAGCTTCTGACCGCGGCGTCATTGCGAGCGAAGCGAAGCAATCTCTCTTCACTTGCGCATGCGTTCGTTGTTGAGATTGCTTCGTCGCGCTAACGCGCTCCTCGCAATGACGTGATCCCGTGACCCACTCGGTGCGGGCTACAGTTGCCCCGTCGCCATCCGCGCGAGCTTCGCCGCATCGTTCGGCGCCGCATTGCCGCGCCACGCAATGTGCATGTCCGGGCGCAGCAGCATGAGATCGTGGCCGTAGATCTCGCGCGCGTGCGGGTCGTCGAGCGCGAGCAGCCGGAACGGCGCCCCGATCGCCGCGAATGCCTTGTCGAAGCCCGCCGCGTCGCTTCGCCCGTCGAGGCGCAGCAGTGCGTAGTGATCGCCGTAGCCGATGCGATCCTGCACAGCGGTATGGTCCTTCAGCCACACATGCGGCAGGCGCGCGCCCGGCCAGGTCGACGGCACATAGGTCATGAACTCGTGCGCCGGCCCTTCGCCGTCCGCGGCGATCAGCGGCGAATCCACATAGCGGTAGCCGAGCTCGGCGCCGACCATCTCGTTCGACTTGCGCTGCTCGACCTCGGCGACCGCGATCAGGTCGGCGCGGGTCTTGGCGCCCTCGGGCGTGTTGTCGCGGATGTTCGGCCGGTACATCGATCGCCACTTGCGCCGGCCGGTCGCGGCAAAGCGCGAGGCCGCGACGTTGCGCTCGCCCACCTGGCGGCGCTCGATCTCGTAGGACTTGAGCAGGTTCGGCCCGCCCCAGCCCTTGAGGGTCGCCGACAGTTTCCAGCCGAGATCGACCGCGTCGCCCACGCCCGTGTTCATGCCAAGCCCGCCGGTCGGGATCACGAGATGCACCGCATCGCCGGCGAGGAAGACGCGGCCGCTTTGGTACGAATCCGCGACCAGCAGGTTCTGCCGCCACGGCGCGCAGGAGAGCCGCTCGTACTTGACCGGCATGGCGATGACCTGCTCGAGCATCGCGTCCATGGCCTCGTCGCCGTCGAGGATCGAATGCAGCGTGAAATGCCTGGTCGAATCCTGCGTGATCAGGAAGCTCGAATGGGCGTCGGCCACGTGGTAGTGGCGGCCCTTGCCGATCGGGATGCGGTCGTAGAGGTCATCGATGCGGTAGAGCGCCTGGCGGAACTGCTGCAGGTTGGCGTCGCCCGCGAGCTTGATGTCGAGCTGCTTGCGCACGCCGCTGCCGCCGCCGTCGCAGGCGACGAGGTAGTCGGCCGTGATGTCGACCATCGTGCCGTCGAGGCGCCTGATGTGGCCCGTGACCGATCCGCCGTGGTCGGTGAACGATTCGAGCGCGTGGCCGTAGCGCACCGCAATCGAGGGCAGCTCCTCGGCGATCGACTTGAGCAGGGGCTCGAGCGTGTATTGCGAGATGAGCTGGTAGGGCTCGCGCGGCATCGCCGCGTCGGGCGAGGCCGCGATCTCTTCTTCGGCCTCCGCGACCGAGGCAAACGGCAGGCGCCACAGCGGCGGATCGACCAGCGAGAGCACGATGAACACGTCCATCGGGTTGTGGCGCGGCAGGCCGGCGGCGCGCACGCGCTCGGAGATGCCCATCCGGCGGTAGAGCTCCATGGTGCGGGCGTTGCACCGCTCCATCTTGGGCAGGAAGGCCGGCGCCTCCTTCTGCTCGATCAAGGTGCAGCGGACACCGCGCTTGCCGAGATCGAGCGCGAGGGTCAGCCCCACCGGCCCGGCGCCGACGATCAGAACCTGCGTATCGGGCATCGCGTCCTCAGCTCACGTTTCGGTGCTTCATAGCCTTTCGACAGCGCGCCATGGAAGAGCCGATGTGGCGATGCACGACCGCGTCCTCGCGTCGATCGCGCCCCAGCGTGTCGCGCGCCAGCGTTGCGATAGTCCCGCCTTTCGGACTATGCTGTATCCATGACGCAGCCAATCGTTTCCTGCAGTCCTGATGTCATGGGCGGCACTGCGGTCTTCGCCGGCACTCGGGTGCCGGTGCAGACCTTGCTCGACTACATTGAGGGCGGCGAGACGATCGACGATTTTCTCGCAGGCTTTCCCTCGGTGCGTCGCCAGCAGGTGGTCGCCTTCCTCGAAGAGGCCAAAAACCGGCTGATCCAGTCGGTCTCGTGAGAGTTCTTCTTGACGAGTGCATCGATTGGCGATTGGCGCGTGACCTCGCCGGGCACGAGGTGAGGACAGCACAGCAGATGGGCTGGGCGACGTTGAGAATGGAGCGCTGCTGCAGCTGGCGGCGAGCCGATTCGATGCGTTTGTCACCGTCGACCGCAACCTCTCCTTTCAGCAGAACGTCCCAAAATTTTCCATTGCGGTGATTGTCCTTCGCGCAAAGACGAATCGTCTCGCTGATCTCAGGTCTCTCGTCCCGACACTTTTGGCCGCTCTGGAGACGGCCGAGCCCGGCACAGCCACGTTCATCGGCGATCAGTGACGCCTGACGGGAGGCCCGCGACACTGTGTAACTGCGCCAAAGGCGCCCGACCTACTGCGACTGCACGCCCGAGTCGGCCACCATCTTGCGCCACAGCTCGAGCTGGACCTTGATGTACTGGCCGAGCTCGTCGGACGAGCTGGAAAAACCCTCGAAGCCGACGGTCCTGAGCTTCGCCTTGATGGCCCGGTCCTCGATGATCTTGCGCAGCTCCGTGTTGAGCTTCGCCACCACCGCGGGCGGCGTCTTCGCCGGCGCGACGATGCCCGCCCAGGCGTCCATGTTGAAGCCCTTGATGCCCTCTTCGTCGAGTGTCGGCAGGTCGGGATAGAGCGAGGAGCGCTTGATCCGCGTCTGCGCCAGCGCGCGCAGCGTTCCGGCGCTGACGTGCGGCATCGCGGTTGTGAAGTCGGCGAACATCATCGAGACGCGGCCCGCAATGATGTCGGTGAGCGCCGGCGGCGTGCTCTTGTAGGGAACGTGCAGCATCTCGAAGCCGCCCCAATGCTTGAGCGTCTCGCCCCCGACGATGCCGGCCGTGTTGCCACTCGCATAGGAGAGCTTGCCGGGATTGGCCTTGGCATAGGCGATCAGCTCCGGCAGCGTCTTCACCGGGATGTCCTTGTTGATCACCAGCATGAGCGTGAAGCTGCCGACCCGGGTGATCGGCGCAAAGTCCCTGATGGCGTCGTAGCTCAAGTCCTTAAGCAGGAATGGGTCGGCGGAAAGCGGCGAGTTGGTCGCCATCAGCAGCGTGTAGCCGTCGGCCGGCTGGTGCGCCACGTAGGTCGCCGCCAGCGCGCCGTCGGCGCCCGCGCGAGGCTCGACGATGACCGGCTGCTTGAGCGCCCTGCTGAGCGGCTCGGCAATGATGCGGCAGATGGTGTCGCTGGCGCTACCGGGACCGAAAACGGCCACGAGCGTGATCGGCCGGCTCGGATAGGTATCGGCGCGGGCGGCCGGGCTGAACGATACCGCCGCGGCGGCGACAAGAGCGAGAAGCAACTTTTTCATGCGCAGTTCCTCCCTGTCGCGATTTGTATTTGTTGCCGGCGCGTCGGCCTCGCGCAGCCGCGCCCGATTGCTCGATTCCTCATCCTAAATCGCCGCCTCGGATGTCGCGTCGAAGAAATGCAGCCGCTCGGGCCGCATCGCAAACCGGATCTTGTCGCCGGGCTTGGCGCCGATCGTCGGCTCGACCGCGGCCACCATGGTCTGATCGCCGACCTGCAGGTCGAGCAGCGTCTCGGCGCCGAGACGCTCCACCACCTCGACCAGGGCGTCGAAGCAGAGCCCGGGCGGATGGCTGCCGTTGGCAATCTGCATGTCCTCCGGCCGCACGCCGAGGATCACGTCGCGGCCCGCGTAGGGCCGCAGCCGCGGACCGATCTCGGCGGGCACATCGATCGCGAACCCGCGATTGTCCGCGCGCAGCCCACCGTCGCCGTCGCGCACCGCCACAGCGGCGAAATTCATCGCCGGCGAGCCGAGGAACCCGGCGACGAAGCGGTTGACCGGCGTGTTGTAGAGCTCGAGCGGCTCGCCGACCTGCTGCACCACGCCGCCCCGCATCACCACGACGCGATCGCCGAGCGTCATCGCCTCGACCTGGTCGTGGGTGACGTAGATCGCCGTGGTGTTGAGCCGGGTGTGCAGCTTCTTGATCTCGACGCGCATCTGCACGCGCAGCTTTGCATCCAGATTGGAGAGTGGCTCGTCGAACAGAAACACCTGCGGGTGGCGGACGATGGCGCGGCCGAGTGCCACGCGCTGGCGCTGCCCGCCGGAGAGCTGGCGCGGCTTGCGCCGCAGGTAGTCGCCGATGCCGAGAATCTCGGCGGCCGCCTGCACGCGCTTGGCGATCTCGCCGCGATCCATGCGCCGCATCTTCAGCCCGAACGCCATGTTGTCGTAGACGCTCATGTGCGGATAGAGCGCGTAGTTCTGAAAAACCATGGCGATGTCGCGGTCCATCGGCGGCAGCTCGTTGACGACCGTGTCGCCGATGAGGACCTGGCCCGAGCTGATCGATTTCAGCCCCGCCACCATGCGCAGCGTGGTGGTCTTGCCGCAGCCCGAGGGACCGACGAACACCATGAATTCCTTGTCGCGGATCTCGAGGTTCACGTCCTTCACGGCGTGCACGTCGTCGTAGAACTTGTTCAGGTTCCGGATCAGCACCCGCGCCATGACCCTACCCTTTCACCGAGCCCGTGAGGCCGGCCACGTAGTGCTCGACGAAGAACGAGTAGATGAAGGCGACCGGAATCGAGCCCAGCAGCGCGCCCGCCATCAGCTGCCCCCAATAGAAGACGTTGCCGCGCACGAGCTCCGAGGTAACGCCGACCGAGACCGTCTTCTGCTCGGCCGAGGACAGGAACACCAGCGCGTAGATGAACTCATTCCACGACAGCGTGAACGCAAAGATGCCGGCCGACAGGATGCCCGGAAGCGCGATCGGGAAGATGATGTAGAGCATTGCCTTCCAGCGCGTCGCGCCGTCGATGCGCGCGCATTCCTCGAGCTCGCGCGGGATCGCCTTGAAATATCCCATCAGCAGCCAGGTGCAGAACGGAATGAGAAAGGTCGGGTAGGTCAGGATCAGCGCCCACGGCGAGTCGCCGAGCTGAAAATTGCGGATGATGTCGGCGAGCGGGATGAACAGCAGCGTCTGCGGCACCAGGTAGGTGATGAAGATGCCGGTGCCGAGCGTGCCGGCGAAGCGAAACC